>CAZBDE010000201.1:3970-5474 GCA_964490415.1 uncultured Pseudoxanthomonas sp.
CGGGCAGGCCGCCGGGGCGGGGCGCGGCGGCGGCGGTGCCCGCCGGCAACGCCACCTGCAGCGTCCGGGTCTGCGGCGGGTAGCAGATGCCGATGTCGGCGCAGCCCTGGTACTTCACCTCCAGCTGCACCGGGCCGGCGGCGGCGCCGGGCTGGATCGGCAGCGTGGCGACCAGTTCGCCGCGGTAGGTCTCCACCGGTCCGAAGAACTCGTCGGTGTGGCGCTTGCCGTCCGGCAGCCGCAGTTCGCCGGTGGCCATGCCCGCTCCCGCCTTCACCGACGTGCGGTGGCGGTAGAGGTAGTAGCCGTCGGCGATCTTCCAGCGCAGTTCGATGGCGTCGCGCGTGGGCGCGCTGGCGGTGAGCACGAAGGCCTGGTCCACCGGCAGCAGGTCCTGCTCGTCCGCCGCCAGCGCGGGCAGGCTGGCCAGCAGGCCGGCCAGGGCCAGCAACAGGCGGGTCGACAGGGCCGGGAGGGCGCGGCGGATCGAAAAGGTCATCGGCACGGAGTCATTCGCGGGTGGCGTCGGCCACCCAGTCCAGGTAGGCGGGCAGGCCGGCGGCGGCTTCGACCGCCACGATCTCGGGGAGTTCATACGGGTGCAGCGACCTGAGCCGGTCCACCAGCGCCGGCACGCGCTCGGCCGGGGTCTTGGCCAGCAGCAGGACCTCGTCGGCCTGTTCCACCTCGCCCTGCCAGCGGTACACCGAGCGCATCGGCGGCAGCACGCTCACGCAGGCAGCCAGCCGCGCCTCGACCAGGGTCGTGGCCAGGCGCTGGGCGGTGGCGGGGTCGGGGCAGCTGCAGAACACGAGGTGGACCGGCATGGGCCAAGTGTACCGGGCCGGGCGGCGGGGCCGCCTCGGTTGCTTGCCGTTGCCTCCTTGTAGGAGCTCCCTTCAGGGGCGACCCGACAGCGTCGGATCGCGCGGCATTCAACGCGGCCCCTCCGGAGCGCTGGCGTTGAACGCAGCGGCGCCCGGGCGTCCCCGGGTCGCCCCTGAAGGGAGCTCCTACAAGGGCAACGGTGGACTCCCTGGAAGAAAACGCCAGACGCCCCCTTGAAAGCCTCCGCGCCGCCCCCCATCTGCCATGCATCCCGGCTTGAACCCCGGGTTTTCTCCGCCCGCGGTGCTGGCAGTCGTCATGTGCGAGTGCTAGAGTGGCCGCCCTTTTTCCAACCCAGTCAATCACTTGAGAGGGATTGAAACATGAGCAACATCAAGCCGCTGTACGACCGCGTCGTCATCAAGCGCACCGAGGAAGAGAAGGTTTCCGCCGGTGGCATCGTGATTCCGGACTCCGCCACCGAGAAGCCGATCAAGGGCCAGGTCGTCGCCGTGGGCGAGGGCAAGGTGTTCGACAACGGCAACGTGCGCGCGCCGAAGGTCAAGGTCGGCGACCAGGTGCTGTTCGGCAAGTACGCCGGCACCGAGGTCAAGCTCGACGGCACCGAATACCTGGTGGTGAAGGAAGACGACATCTTCGCCGTGCTGGGCTGAGC
>CAZBDE010000202.1:0-5474 GCA_964490415.1 uncultured Pseudoxanthomonas sp.
GGTGCCCTGGTGCAGCGCCTGGAAGAAGCTGTGCTGCACGTCGGTGCCCGCCCCGCCCCACCAAACCGGCACGGTGTCGGCGGCGACCGGGGCGCCGTCCAGCCGCACCCGCTTGCCCAGCGACTCCATCACCAGCTGCTGCAGGTAGGCCGGCAGCAGCGCCAGGCGCTGGTCGTAGGTCATCACCGCCTGCGAAGCCAGGCCCAGCGCGTTGCGGTTCCACACCGCGGTCAGACCGTGGCGCACGGCCAGGTTGGATTCCAGCGGCGCTTCCAGCGCATGCGCGTCGAACAGCGCGGCGCCGGCCAGCAGCTGCTCGAAGCGTTCGAAGCCGATCGCCAGCGCGATCGGGAACCCGACCGCCGACCACAGCGAATAACGCCCACCCACCCAGTCCCACATCGGCAGCACGCGCTCGCCGGCGATGTCGAAGGCGGCCGCGGCGCGCTCCGGATTGGCGCTGACCGCGTAGATGCGCCCGCTGCCGCCGAGCCAGTCGCGGACGATGCCGCCGTTGAGCAGGGTTTCCTGGGTGCCGAAGGTCTTGGAGATCAGGATCGCCGCGGTGCGCTGCGGGTCCAGCGGCGCCAGCACCCGCTGCGCGGCGGCGCCGTCGACGTTGGAGATGAAGTGCACGCGGAAGCGCCCCGGCAACGGCCCGCGCAACGCGTCGACCACCAGCCGCGGACCCAGGTCCGAGCCGCCGATGCCGACGCTGACGATGTCGGTGACGTCCGACGCTTCCAGCGCCTCGATCAGGCCGCGCATGCGCACCCGCACCGCCGCGGCGGTCGCATGGGCCTCGCGCGCCGCCGGCGCCGGCGACAGGTCGCCGCGCAGCGCGGTGTGCAGCACGGCGCGGCCTTCGGTGGCGTTGATCTTCCCGCCGTCGAACAGCCGCCGGAACGCGCGGGCGATGTCGCGCTCGCGCGCCAGCGCCAGCAGCGCGTCCCAGGCCTGCGCGTCGTAGCGCTGCCGGGCGAAGTTCGCGTACAGCGGCCCGACCTGCAGCGCCTGCGCCTGCACCCGCCCCGGTTCGCTTTCCAGCAGCCCGGCGATGCTGGCGCCCTGCAGGCGCGCGGCGTGGGACTGGAGGGCTCCGGAACCGGAAGCGGATGCGGTCATCAGGCGGCCTGCTTGGGGATGCTGTGGTTGGTGTGGGTGATGCGGTTGCCGGCGTCCACGTAGACCAGGTCGGGCTTGAACGTGGCCGCTTCGGCGGCGTCGAGCTGGGCGAAGGCGGCGATGATCACCAGGTCGCCCACCTGCACGTGGCGCGCGGCGCCGCCGTTGAGCGAGACGATGCCGCTGCCCTCGTCGGCGCGGATCGCATAGGTGGTGAAGCGGCTGCCGTTGGTCACGTCCCACACGTGCACCTGCTCGAACTCGCGGATGCCGCTGGCATCGAGCAGCAGCCCGTCGATCGCCACCGAGCCTTCGTAGTTCAGCTCGGAATGGGTGACGGTGGCGCGGTGGATCTTGGCTTTGAGCAGGGTCAGGTGCATCGGTCGTTCAACTCTTCGGTCGTGGATGGTAGCAACGCCGGATGCGTTGCGCGGGAAACCGTCGGCGCGCGCCACGGGTGGCCGTGCAGCGTCCGGCGATGCCACGGGGAGGACAGACCGACCGGATCCGGTCGCGCGCGGACCTCCCGGCGGACTTCAGAACTCCAGGTTGTCGATCAGGCGCGTGGCGCCGAGCTTCGCGGCCACCAGCGCCACGCGCGGACCGGCCTCGCCGTCGAGCGGCTCGGACAGGTCGTGCCGGCGCAGCGCGGCGTAGTCGACCACGAAGCCGGCCGCGCGCAGCTGTGCGGTCGCCTGCGCCTCGGCCACCGCGCGCGGCGCGCCGGCCAGATGCGCCTCGCGCATGCCGAGCAGCACGCGGTGGATGGTGGCCGCGCGCGGCCGCTCCTCCGCGCCCAGGTACTGGTTGCGCGAACTCATCGCCAGGCCGTCGCCCTCGCGGACGATGCCGCCGCCGATGACCTCGATCGGGAACTGCAGGTCGGCCACCAGCTGCCGGATCACGGCCAGCTGCTGGTAGTCCTTCTTGCCGAACGCGGCCACGTCCGGCTGCACCTGGTTGAACAGGCGGCTGACCACGGTGCACACGCCGTCGAAGTGGCCGGGGCGGTGCGCGCCCTCCAGCACCGCGCTCACCCCGGGCACGTGCACGTGCGAAGCCAGCGCCACCCCGAACGGGTACATCGATTCGACCGTCGGCAGCCACAGCACGTCGCAACCGGCGCCTTCCAGGCCGGCGGTGTCGGCGTCTGGCGTGCGCGGATAGCGGGTGAAGTCCTCGTTCGGGCCGAACTGGGTCGGATTGACGAACACGCTGGAAACGACGCGGTCGGCGTACTGCCGGGCCAGCATCACCAGCGAGTAGTGGCCGGCGTGCAGGTTGCCCATGGTCGGCACGAAGCCCACCCGCAGGCCCTCGCGCTTCCAGCCGCGCACGCGTTCGCGCAGGGCATCCAGTCCAGTGAGGGTTTCGATCATGTTCCCGTGCTTCGAATGGCGTGGCGGAGTGGCTGGCCCGGAAAGCCGGCTCAGGCGTAGGCGTGCTCGGCGTCGGGGAAGCTGCCGTCGCGCACCGCGTCGGCGTAGGCGCGGAACGCGCCGGCGACCGAGCCGCCCCCGGCGAGGAAATCCTTGACGAAGCGCGGCCGGCGATGGCCGCTGTCCAGGCCGAGCATGTCGTGCAGCACCAGCACCTGCCCGTCGCAGTGCGGGCCGGCGCCGATCCCGATGGTGGGCACTTCGACCGCGGCGGTGATCTTCCGCGCCAGCGGGGTGGGCACGCATTCGAGCACCAGCAGCGAGGCGCCGGCGGCCACGGCGGCCAGCGCATCGGCCAACAGCTGCGCAGCCGCTTTCTCCTCCCTGCCCTGCACCTTGAAGCCGCCCAGCTTGAGCACCGACTGCGGGGTCAGGCCGAGGTGGGTGCAGACCGGGATGTCGCGTTCGGCCAGGAAGCGCACCACCTCGAGCTTGGCGCCGGCGCCTTCGATCTTGACCATCTGCGCGCCGGCCTGGAGCAGCGCCACCGAGGCGTCCAGCGCGCGCGCCGGGGTGGCGTCGGCCTGGAACGGCAGGTCCGACACCAGCAGCGCCTGCTTCAGCACCCGGGCCACCGCGGCGGTGTGGTAGACCATGTCGGCCACGGTCACCGGCAGGGTCGAACCGTGGCCCTGCACCACCATGCCCAGCGAATCGCCGACCAGGACCAGGTCGATGCCGTTGCCGTCCATGACCCGGGCGAAGCCGGCGTCGTAGGCGGTCAGCATCGCCAGGCGCCGGCCCCGGCGCTTGGCGTCGGCCAGCGCGGGCACGGTCCACGGCTTCTGCTCGGCATGTACGCTCATCGAAGGCTTCTCATCGGACGGTCCGGGCGGGGCAAGCCGGCATTATCGCCCACCATGCGCCCCGGAAGGGTCCCCGGCGTGGCGCGGAACGGATCAGTCCATCCCCGCGGGCGCGTCCAGCGGCTCGATCGTGCCTGCCCCGGGCTGCGCCGGATCGAGGTCGCGCAGCGCCTCGGCGACCGTGCCGTGGCCGGGGAACGGCTCGGCCGGCGCGATCTCGGCCAGCGGCACCAGGGCGAAGGCGCGCGCGTGGAGGTGCGGGTGCGGCACGCGCAGGCCCGGCAGGTCGAGCACCCTGCTCCCGTAGAGCAGCAGGTCCAGGTCGAGCGTGCGCGGCCCCCAGCGCGCTCCGGCATCCCGCTCGCGCCCGGCCTCGCGCTCGATCCGCAGCAGCGCCTGCAGCAGCGCCAGCGGCGCCAGCCGGGTCTGCAGCAGCGCGGCGGCATTGACGAAGTCCGGCTGGTCCAGCCGGCCCCAGGCCGGCGTCCGGTAGAAACGCGAGAGCGCCAGCAGGCGGGTTTCCGGCAACGCCGCCAACGCGGCGGCGGCCTGGCGCAGGCTCTCGACGGGCCGGCCCAGGTTGGCGCCCAGGCCGATGCAGGCGTGGACCGGCGGATCGCCCGCGCTCATCCGCCGGCGGCGACGGGTCCGCGACGGCGACGGCGACGGCGGCGGCGCTCCGGCGCGTCGTCACCCTCGGCGGCGGCACCGGCCGCTTCCAGGCTGGCCGACAGTTCGTCGCCGGAGGCCCGCTGCGCCTCCTTCCAGAATTCCACGTCGGCCGCATGCGAATCCGAAGCGGTCTGGCGCAGCACCAGGAAATCGAACGCGGCGCGGAAGCGCGGATGCGCCAGCAGGCGGAACACGCGCTTGCGCTGGCGGGTGGAGAAACGCGTCTGCAGCAGCCAGATCTCCTGCATCGGCAGCGAGAAGCGCTTGGGCAGCGCGATCGTCTGCACCTGGTGCAGGGTCACCCGGTCGGCGGCGCGGCGCTGCGCTTCTTCGGCGTGCATGCCCTGCGCCTGCAGCCCGGCCAGCGCGCGGCAGTAGGCCGGCCACAGCAGCAGGGCGAACAGGAACGCCGGCGAGACCGGCTCGTCGGCGGCCACGCGCGCATCGGTGTTGGCCAGGCCCTGCAGCAGCATCCGCCGCAGCGCGCCGCTGCGGTTGGAACGCAACGCCGCCGCGGTCTCCGGCAGCAGCGCGCCGAGCAGGCCATGCGCTTCCAGCCGCTCGAAGCCGGCCACCGCGTGCCCGGACAGGAACAGCTTGAGCATTTCCTCGAACAGCCGCGCCGGCGCGGCCTCGCCCAGCAGCGGCGCCAGCAGCGGGATCGGCGCGGCGGTGGCCGGCTCGATGCTGAAATCGAGCTTGGCCGCCAGGCGCACCGCGCGCAGCATGCGCACCGGGTCTTCGCGGTAGCGGGTCTCCGGGTCGCCGATCAGGCGCATCACCCGCGCCTGCACGTCCTCGTAGCCGCCCACGTAGTCGCGCACCGAGAAGTCCTCGATCGCGTAGTACAGGGCGTTGCAGGTGAAGTCGCGGCGGACCGCGTCGTCCTCGATCGTGCCGTAGACGTTGTCGCGGACCAGGCGGCCGTCCTCGAGCTCGCGATCGCCGCTGCCGTCGTCGACGTTGGCGCGGAACGTGGCGACCTCGATGATCTCCCTGCCGTAGACCACATGGGCCAGGCGGAAGCGGCGGCCGATCAGCCGGCAGTTGCGGAACAGCTGCTTGACCTGCTCCGGCGTGGCATCGGTGGCCACGTCGAAATCCTTGGGATGCAGTCCCAGCAGCAGGTCGCGGACCGCGCCGCCGACCAGGAAGGCGCCGAAGCCGCCCTCGCGCAGGCGGTAGAGCACGCGCAGCGCGTTCGGGCTGACGTCCTTGCGCGAGAGGATGTGCTGATCGCGGGGAATGCTGCGCAGGACGGGCTGCGGGAGGGCTTGCGGATTGATGGGCGTGCTTCCGTGAACGGGAACGGTCCGGCCGGATTGCCGTCCGGCGGGCGCGTGAATATACTAGCGCGCCTTCGCCGGCGACACCCCGACGCTCCCTTCGTCTAGTGGTTAGGACGTGGCCCTCTCAAGGCTAAAACAGGGGT
>CAZBDE010000203.1:0-5442 GCA_964490415.1 uncultured Pseudoxanthomonas sp.
CGACATCCCCAACGCCAACACCATCGTGATCAACCGCGCCGACCGCTTCGGCCTGGCCCAGCTGCACCAGCTGCGCGGCCGCGTCGGCCGCTCGCACCACCGCGCCTACGCCTACCTGCTGGTGCCGCCGGACCGGCGCAGCATGACCCCGGACGCGGAGAAGCGGCTGGAGGCGATCGCCTCGATGGACGAACTGGGCGCCGGCTTCACCCTGGCCACCCACGACCTGGAGATCCGCGGCGCCGGCGAGCTGCTGGGCGAGGACCAGAGCGGGCAGATGGCCGAGGTCGGCTTCAGCCTCTACACCGAGCTGCTCGAACGCGCGGTGCGCAGCATCCGCCAGGGCAAGCTGCCGGACCTTGACGCCGGCCAGGAAGCACGCGGCGCCGAGGTCGAGCTGCACGTGGCCTCGCTGATCCCCGAGGACTACCTGCCCGACGTGCACACCCGCCTGACCCTGTACAAGCGCATTTCCAGCGCGCGCGATGCCGACGCGCTGCGCGAGCTGCAGGTGGAGATGATCGACCGCTTCGGCCTGCTGCCCGAGCCGGTCAAGCACATGTTCGCGATCGCCGAGCTGAAGCTGCAGGCCAACGCGCTGGGCATCCGCAAGCTGGACCTGGGCGAAGGCGGCGGCCGCATCGTGTTCGAGGCCAGGCCGAACGTGGACCCGATGTCGGTGATCCGGATGATCCAGCAGCAGCCGAAACTGTATACGATGGACGGGCCGGACAAGCTGCGCGTCCGGATACCGTTGCCGCAGGCGGCCGACCGCTTCAACGCCGCGCGCGGCCTGCTGGTGGCGCTCTCCCCTGGCTGAAAGGAGCGGGGCATGCTCAGGAACGGATCGACCCTGGACTTCGATGCACGCAGCTGCTCGCTGGAGTCGATGGCCGCGGCCATCGACGTGCGCGACGCCGGCACCCACCACCACTGCGACCGCACCCGGCGCATCGCCCACGCCCTCGGCCAGCGGCTGGGCCTGGACGCGCGGGCGCTGGAGCAGCTCGACCTGGCCGCCCACTTCCACGACATCGGCAAGATCGGGATCCCCGACCGCATCCTGCACCATCCCGGGCGCCTGTCCGACGAGGACCGCGAGGTCATGCGGGCGCACCCGGAACTGGGCGAAAGGATCTTCCTGGCCAGCCGCCACCCGGACGCCGCCGCGGTCGCGCGGATCATCCGCCACCACCACGAGGCCATGGACGGCACCGGCTATCCGGATGGACTGCAGGGCGATGCCATCCCGCTGGCGGCACGCATCCTGCGCGTGGCCGACAGCTACGACGCCATCATTTCGCGGCGGTCCTACAAGGACAGCTTCGGCCATGGCGAGGCCATGCGCCTGCTCCGCGAGGAAGTGGGCGCCAAGATCGACCCGGAGGTCTTCCGGCACTTCGAGGACCTGATGCGCGACCCGGGGTTGCTCGCGGACTGAGCCGGTCGCGCCGCGCGAACCCGCCGGCCGCCGGCTGCCATGCCCGGCGAAGCGGCGGCACGCACGGGCAGCGGGGCAAGTCCCGCTCTACATGCCGAAGATCCACGGGACCAGCAGCACCACCAGCAGCAGGCTCATCACCGCCAGCGGCGTGCCGATCCTGACGAAGTCGCCGAAGCTGTAGCCGCCCGGCCCCACCACCAGCGCGTTCACCGGCGAGGATACCGGGGTCATGAACGCCGCCGAGGCCGCCAGCGCCACGGTCATCGCGAACGGATACGGCGACAGCCCCAGGTGCGCGGCGATCGCCAGCGCCACCGGCGCCATCAGCACCGCGATGGCGGTGTTGGAGATGAACATGCCGAACAGCGCGGTGACCGCGAAGATCGCCGCCAGCACCACCCGCGGGCCGGCGTCGCCGACCGTGCGCACCAGCAGCTCGGCGGCCAGGTCGACGCCGCCGGTGCGCTGCAGCGCCAGCGAGAACGGCAGCATGCCCACGATCAGGACCAGGCTGGGCCAGTGGATCGAGCGGTAGGCGCTGCGCAGGTCCACGCAGCCGGTCAGGCCCATCAGCAGGCAACCGATCAGCGCCGCGTGCACGTTGGCGATCACGCCGCTGACCATCAGGCCGATGGTCAGCAGCAGGCAGGCCAGCGCGAACGGCCAGCGCGCCGCGGCCGGCGCCACCTCTTCCGCATCGGCGGCGAGGTTGAGCAGGATCAGCCCGTCCGGGCCGGAACCCAGCGCGCGGATCGCCGGCCACGGGCCGGCCACCAGCAGGGTGTCGCCGACCTCCAGCGCCTCGTCGGCCAGGTCGCGCACCTCGGCGCTGCGGCCGTGCTTGAGCCCGATCACGGCCAGGTCGTGGCGGTCCTGCAGCCGCGCCCGGTTCGCGCTGACGCCGGCCAGCGGCGAGTTCGCCGCCACCATCATCTCGGCCATGCCGATGTCGTTGGCGTAGCCGGAGAAGTACGTGCCCTCCAGCGACAACGCATCCAGGCCGAGCTGGCGGAACCGGGCGGCGGCGTCGATCGCGGGCGCGTGCAGGTCCAGCAGCAGCAACGCGTCGCCAGGCACCAGCCGCCGGCCCTGCGGCGACAGCAGCAGGCGCTGGCCGAAAAGGCCGGGCTGCTCGATCGCCAGCACTTTCATGCCCGCCAGTTCGTCCTGCTCCAGGACCGACGTGATCCGGCCGGCCAGTGGCGAGCCGGCGTCCACCCGCACCCGGAACGCACGGCCGGCCAGCCGGTACTCGCCGATCCAGTCCGCCAGCCGCGGCGCCCGCGAGGACGCCAGCGACGGCGCGGCGCCGCCCAGCCAGCGCCGGGCGAACAGCATCCAGCCGATCGACAGCGCCAGCACCGGCACGCCGAACGGCAGGAAATCGAAGAAGGCGAAGCCCGCATGCCCGTCGCGCAGCAGTTCCCCGTGCACGACCAGGTTCGGCGCGGTCGCCACCAGGGTCATCATCCCGCTGCACAGCGCGGCCACGCTCAGCGGCATCATCAGCCGCGCCGGCGCGATCCGGCTGCTGCGGGCGATCCGCAGCACGATCGGGATGAAGATCGCGACCACGCCGGTGGAGCTCATCACCGAGCCCATCGCGCCCACCGCCAGCATCAGCGTCACCAGCAGCACGGTCTCGTCGCCGCGGGCCACGCGCAGGATGAAGGCGCTGATCCGCTGCGCCAGCCCGGTGCGCACCAGGCCTTCGCCGATCACGAACAGCAGTGCGATCAGCACGATGCTGGGATCGGCGAAGCCGGCGATCGCCTCGCCGATGTCGATCACGCCGGTGAACGGCAACGCCGCCACCATCAGCAGCGCGACCACGTCGGTGCGCGGGCGCCCGATCGAGAACAGGGCGATGGCCACGGCCAGCAGGCCGAGGACGAGGGCGAGTTCGCTGGTCATCGGGACAGGCCGGCTCTCATGCGGGGGACAATGTGGGTGTCGATGCGCATGGACTCATCCGCTACAGCTGCGATTCGACCGGCAGCCAGCCGACCGCGCGGGCGATCGCGCGGCTCCAGAAGCCGGCCTCCGGCTCGCGCTCCCACACCTTCGGCGGCTGCGCCTCGTCGTCGTGCCAGCGCAAGCCGCCATCGGCCAGTTCCAGCCGGTAGCTGGTGTGCGCCGAGGTCTTCATCGCGTACAGCGCGTCCAGCTCGGCAGCCGCGTCCTGGCATTCGAACAGCAGGCCCATCTCGGTGTTGAGGTTCATCGAGCGCGGGTCCAGGTTGAACGAGCCGATGAAGCCGTGCGCCCCGTCGACGACGAAGGCCTTGGTGTGCAGGCTGGCGCCGCTGGAGCCGAACACGCTGGCCCGGCCGCCGCCGCCGCCCTGCGGCTTGAGCTCGAACAGCGACACGCCCGACTGCAGCAGCGGCGCGCGGTAGCCGGCGTAGCCGCCGTGCACCGCCAGCACGTCGTTGGCCGCCAGCGAATTGGTCAGGATGCTCACCTCCACGCCGCGCCGGCGCAGGCCGTCGAACCAGCGCACGCCCTCCTCGCCGGGCACGAAGTACGGCGAGATCACCTTCAGCTCGCGCCGGGTGAGCGAGGCGCGCTCCAGCAGCACCGGCGTCATCCAGTCCGGCCCCGGCGTCGCCCCCTGCGCCTTCTCCGGCGGATCGGACACGATCGCCGCATCGCGCGTCCAGTGCAGCTCGCGGCGGCCTTCGAGCAGGTCGCGCACGCCCTGCGAGCTCTGCAGCCGGCGCGCGTAGGGACCGGCGCGATCCGCCTGCAGGCCGGCGTCGATGCTGCCGCGCAACCGGTCCAGCGCCTCCGGCGCGGCGTGGACCAGCGCCTCCAGCGGGATGGCCGAGGGGCTGTTCCAGTAGGCGTCGAAGATCTCCTCCGCCTGGCGCACCGGTGGCCCGACCACCGCCGCGTCGGTGTCCATGAAGTTCACGTCGGCGGCGGCGTCGAAGTACTCGTCGCCGACGTTGCGCCCGCCGACCACGGCGATCCGCCCGTCCGCGATCCAGGTCTTGTTGTGCATGCGCCGGTTCACGCTGAAGAACCGCAGCAGCAGTTCCGCGCCGCGGGCCAGCGTGCCCTCGCGGGCGCGGGTCGGGTTGAACAGGCGCACCTCGATCCGCGGATGGGTGTCCAGCGCGGCCAGCACCGACTGGCTGCCGTGCACGTTCATGTCGTCCAGCAGCAGGCGCACGCGCACGCCGCGGTCGGCCGCGCGCAGCAGTTCGTTGTAGAGCAGGTTGCCGGTGAGGTCCGGATGCCAGATGTAGTACTGCAGGTCCAGGCTGCGGCCGGCGGCGCGGGCGGTGGAGGCGCGGACCGCGAACGCGTCGAGGTTGTCGGACAGGATCACCAGGCCGGCCTCTCCGGGCCGTCCGGCGGTGAGCGACTCGACCAGCCCGTCGATCGGGGTGGGATCGCCGGCGACCGGCAGCGCGTGCCCTTCCGGACCGCGTGCGCTCTCGGCGAAACGCCCGTAGGCGTAGAGCGACAGCAGCGAGGCGGCCGCGAACGCGGCCAGGGCGATGCCGATCCACATGAGCGTCTTCCTCTTCATGGAGGTCCCGTACGTGCACCGGTCGATTCCGGGCCTGCCGATTGTAGGCGCCCGGCGCGAGGGTCACGCGGATGCCGCAAACGGAAAAGGCCCGGCATCCGCCGGGCCCCTCCCTGGAGCGCACTGCCTGGCGGCTTACCAGATCACGATGCGCTTGTCCTCGCCGCGGACCATCGGATCGCCGGCCTTGCACTCGAACGCCGCGGCGAACGCCGGCATGTTCGACGGCGCGCCGATCGCGCGGAAGTTGGCCGGTGCGTGCGAGTCGGTCTCCAGGCGCACGCGCAGCTCGCCGTCGGTGAAGCTGCGGCGCCACACCGTGGCCCAGTTGGCGAAGAAGCGCTGGTCCTGGGTCATGCCGTCGACCTCGGCGCTCGCTTCCGGGTTCTCCTTCAGCGCCATCTGCAGCGCGTCGTAGGCCACGGTCAGGCCGCCGAGGTCGCCGATGTTCTCGCCC
>CAZBDE010000204.1:0-5428 GCA_964490415.1 uncultured Pseudoxanthomonas sp.
ACCAGTCGCGGCCGCTGCGCCGTGCGACCACGATGTACTCGCCGATCTCCCCGGCCAGCACCCGCGTCTCGTCCCAGCTCGCCGGCACGATCGACAGGAAGTCCGCGCCGGGCGCGAGGCCGCCGTCCTTGCCCACGTACACGTCGGGGCTGTCGGCCACCATCTGCAGCGCGCTCTCGTAGACCACGAACATCGCCAGCTGGTGCGCGCGCGTGCCCATCACCTGCGGCCCGGCGAAGGACACCTCGAAATCCTCCGGCGCCACGTTGCGGAACCCGCCCGGGGTGTAGTCCATCGGCCCGAGCAGCATCCGGGTGAACGGCAGGGTCACGTTGTGGGTCGGGGTGATGCGCCGGCTCCACTTGTTGTACTCCGCTCCGAGCACGCCCTCCTGGGTGAGGAAGTTCGGCCAGGTGCGGTTCAACCCGGTGGGACGGTACGCACCGTGCAGGTTGAGCATCAGCCGGTGCGCGGCGGCGCTTTCCATCATCCGGTGGAAGAAGGCGACCATCTCCTGGTCGTCGCGGTCCATGAAGTCGACCTTGACGCCCTGGATGCCCAGGTCGCGGTACAGCGCGAACACCTCGTCCATGCGCGGCTGCAGCGACAGCCAGTGGTTCCAGACCCAGATGCCGACGCCGCGCTGGCGCGCGTAGTCGATCACGGCCGGCAGGTCGAGCGCCGGGACCGCGCGGGTGATGTCGGCACCGGCGTTGTAGCGGCCGTTGCTGGTGCTGCCGACGTACCAGCCGTCGTCGATCAGCATGTAATCGAGCTTCAGCGCCGCGGCATGGTCGACGTAGCGCTTCATCGTCGCGGTGTTCATGCCGGCGTCCGCCACGTCCGGGGCCAGCCCGCCGGACCACCAGTCCCATGCGGTCTTGCCGGGACGGATCCACGAGGTGTCGCCGATCGGGGTGGGCGGGTTGAGGCTGGAGACCAGGTTCGATTCGACCAGCGCGCCGGGCGTGTCGCCCAGCATCAGCACCCGCCACGGGGTCAGGTGGCCGTCGCGCGCGACGTCGGCGCGCGGCAGGCGCACGGCGATCTCCGGCGTGTCGAGCCGCGGCGAGAGCTTCGCTTCCACGCCGGCCAGGCCATCGCCGCGGCCGCTCAGGTACAGGCCGGCGTAGCGGTCCAGGTCGGCCTCGGCAATGGCGAAGGTCGCAGCGCCATCGCCGGTGCGGCAGACCAGCGGCAGTTCGATGAGGTGGTGCGGACGCAGCGTCGAGGCGGCCACCGGGTCGTACTCGCCTTCGTGGCTGGTGCCGAAGCGGCCGAGGTTGAGCGCCCAGCAGGCGTAGTCGCGCGGGAACAGGAAGCCGGTCAGGTCCGCCTTCACCACCAGGTCGCCCTCGGCCGGCAGCGGCACCCGGTAGCGCAGGGCGATGCCGTCGTCGTAGGCGCGCAGGACCAGGCCCAGCCTGCGGCCCTGCGCGTCGCCCAGGTCCACTTCCATCTGCCGGTAGTGGTCGCGCACCTCGCGGGCCTTGCCGGCGACGAGCGTGTAGCCCGCATCGGTTTCGCTGCGGCGCACGTCGAGCACGCGCAGGCCGCGGTCGATGCGGTCGTCGGCGCCCAGCTGCACGCCCAGCGGCGACGGCAGCAGCAGCGGCTGGCCGTTCCAGTCCACGGCGAAGCGGGCGAAGCCTTCGGCGTCCAGCGACAGTTCCACCTGCGCCTTGCCGTCCGGCGAGCGCAACCGCAAAGGCGCGTCGGCCGCGGCGTGCGCGGTGACCAGCGGCAGCGCACAGAGCAGGGCGCACAGGACGGCGCGGCTGGTGGAATGCATCGGCGGTCTCCTCCCCGGACGAGGCCCGGAGGGTAACCGCTGGCGCGCGGAGTGTCTGGAATACCTGCGGCGCGCCGCCGGAATAGCGGCCGGTCGCACGCCTGCGCGACCGGCCCGGGATCAGCGTGCCGGTGGCGCCGCCGGCGTGGGCGTGCTGCCGAAATCGCCTTCCGCTTCCGCGGCCAGGTACGCGAACACCGCGTACGCGGCCACGTTCTGCGCCAGCGCGGCCGGGTCGATCTTGTCGAGGGTGTCGTCGGCGGTGTGGTGCAGGTGGAAGTAATCGCTGCCGTCCTGGGCCAGCCAGGCCCAGGTCGCGCCCCTGGCCGAGAGCGGGCCGATGTCCGGGCCCGGGCCGCCCTTGTCCGGCGCGTATTCGATGCCCAGCGGCGCCAGCGCCTGCGCGATCTGCTGCGTGGCCGCGCGCGCGTGCTCCGGTGCGCCGGTGTTGAAGGCGTAGATGCGGCCGGCGCCGAAATCGCTCTCGGCCGCCAGCTGGTGCTTCGCCGCGTCGGCGCCGTGCGCGGCCGCGTAGGCCCTGCCGCCGAACAGGCCCTGCTCCTCGTTGGCGTAGGCGACCACGCGGATGCTGCGCACCGGGCGCTGCGGCAGCTGCGAGATCAGCTTCGCAGCGGCCATGGTGATGCCGATGCCGGCGGCGTCGTCGATCGCGCCGGTGCCCAGGTCCCAGGAGTCGAGGTGGCCGCCGATCAGCACCACCTCGTCCGGCCGGCTGCGCCCGGTGATCTCGCCGATGACGTTCTGCGAGGTGTACTCGCCGTCCCAGCCCGCGTCCACCGCCAGGTGCACGCGCACCGGGCCGCGCGCGAGCAGGCGCGCGAGCTGGTCGGCATCGGGGATGCTCAGCGCGGCCGACGGCACCGGGACGAGGCCTGCGTCGTAGCGGGTGATGCCGGTGTGCGGCACGCGGTGGTTGTCGGTGCCGGCCGAGCGCATCAGGAAGCCGGACGCGCCCTTGCGGATCGCCAGCGACGGCCCGCGCGAACGGATCGCGCCGCCCTTGCCGTAGCCGCTGCCGTCGCGCGAGGCGGGCATCTGGTAGTCGACGAAGGCGATCCTGCCGGCCAGCGAACCTTCCGGCGCGGCTTCCAGCGCGGCCAGGTCGGCGAAGCGCACGATCTCGGCGTCCACGGTGCCGGCCGGGCTGCCGCCCAGGGCGGTGATCTGCAGCGGCTGCGCGTGCGCGCCCAGCACCTCGGCGTGTTCGCTGCGGCGGACCCATTTCGGGAAGGTCACCGGCTCGGTCCAGACCCGGTCGAAGCCCAGCTCCCTGAACTTGGCCTGCGCCCAGGCCACCGCGCGCGCGTCGGCCTCGCTGCCGGCCAGGCGCGGGCCGACCTCGGTGGTCAGCGATTCGGTGACCTTCCAGCCGGTGTCGTCGGCCAGGGCGCGCTCGCGCAACTGCGCGGCCTGCGCCAGGGCACGGTCGGGGATCCGCGTTTCGGCGGCGCTGGCCAGCGAAGTGGCGGCAGCGAGCACCAGGAAGGCGGGGGCGGCGGCGAGCAGGGCGAGGCGCATGGGCAACTCCGGGAGGTAGACCCCGGAGCGTAGCAAGCCCGGCCGGCCCGCTCCCGTGCGCATGGTCACGGGCGTGGCGTGCCGGTCACGGTTTCAGCGCTTGAGCGAGTCGCGGATCTCGCGCAGCAGCAGCACGTCCTCGCTCGGCTCGGCCGGCGGCGGGACCTCCTTGCGCGACAGGCGGTTCATCGCCTTGACCACCATGAAGATGGCGAAGGCGACGATCACGAACTGGATGATGGCATTGATGAACAGGCCGATGCCGATGCTCACCGCCGGCACCGCGTTGCCGGCCGCGTCGACCGTGGCCGCCTTCAGGGTCCACGCCCACTGCGAGAAGTCCACGCCGCCGACCAGCAGCCCGATCGGCGGCATGATCACGTTGTCCACCAGCGCGGTGACGATCCTGCCGAACGCGGCGCCGATGACCACGCCCACGGCGAGGTCGATCACGTTGCCGCGCATGGCGAATTCCCTGAACTCGGCGATCATGCCCATGCTTCCTGTCTCCTGGTCTGGCGCACCCGGCGCGGGTGCCTGCCTAGCCTAACCCGCGGCGTGGCCGGTGCGGCTCACGGGTCGATGCGGCCGCGCAGGCTGGCGATGCCTTCCAGGGTGGCTTCGAAACGGTCGCCGGGCCGCAGTGCGGCGACGCCGGCCGGCGTGCCCATGAACACCAGGTCGCCGGCGCGCAGCGCGTACAGCTTCGACAGCTCGTGCAGGATTTCGGGCACGTCCCAGATCAGGTCCGACAGCGGCGCATGCTGGCGCAGCTGGCCGTTCACGCGCAGCTCCAGCGGCTGCGGGCCCAGCGCCGCGGCCTGCGCCACCGGCAGCAGCTCGCCGACCGGCGCGGAATGGTCGAAGCCCTTGGCCGTGTCCCAGGGCAGGCCCCTGGCCTTGGCCGCGGCCTGCAGGTCGCGCCGGGTCAGGTCCAGGCCCACCGTGTAGCCGAACACCAGCGACGGCGCCTGTTCCACCGCCAGCACGCCGGGTGGCGCATCGCGGCCGATCGCCACCACCAGCTCCACCTCGTGGTGCAGGTCGGCGGTCGCGGACGGGTAGGGCACGGCTTCGCCGGCGACGATGGCGTCGGCCGGTTTCATGAAGAACACCGGGGTGCCGCGTTCGGCCTTCGATGCCGGCGCGGTGGCGCCCATCTCGCGGGCGTGGTCGGCGAAGTTGCGGCCGACGCAATAGATGCGCCGCACCGGGAAGCTGCCGCCGCCGCGCACGCGGACGCGCGGCACGGCAGGCGCGGGAATCACATCGTCGGTGTCGGAAGCGCTCATGGCCGGCCAGGGATCAGGGCCGGACAGTTTACGCGCGGCGGCTCAGCGCGGAGTCGGCAGCCTCGGCTTGTCGACCACGCGGTACTCGGCGTCGACCACGCGCGCGGGCCGTGCCGTCGATGCCTGCCCGCCGCGACGGCGCAGCAGGCGCCAGGCCAGGCCCGCGGTGAGCATCGCCGCGCCGACGAACAGGCCGAAGAACACCAGCAGCGCCAGCAACGCCACGCCCACCAGGCCGAACAGCACGCGCAGCGCCGGCGTGCGCGGCTTGCGCGGCGAGAACAGGCCGTGCAGGTGGAAGGAATCAGAACGGAACGAGCGGGCCTGCATCGGATTTCACGTGCCAGAATAGCGGACAGGCGCAGAGTATCGGTGCGCACGCCGGCGAGGTTGTAATGGGTCCGTTAAACATTGAGCCCCTGCTCAGTTTCGATGCGCTGGACGAGGGGGCACTGGTCGAGGCCGAAGCCGTGCTGGATGGCGATGCCGAGTCGCTGATCGTGTTCCGGCAAGGCACGCAGGTGCGTGCCTGGCTCAACGTGTGCCCGCACGCCGGCCGCCGCCTGGACTGGGCGCCCGGCCAGTTCCTGAAGAGCCGCGAAGGACAACTGGTCTGCGCCGCGCATGGGGCCACCTTCGAACTGGACGGCGGCATCTGCGTGGCCGGCCCGTGCCGCGGCGACGCGCTGCGCGCGGTGCCCGTGGAAGTGCGCGACGGCCAGGTCTGGCTCGCCGAACCGGCACCGGCCTTGTAGGAGCTCCCTTCAGGGGCGACCCGATCCCGTCGGAAGGCGCCGGGTTCAAC
>CAZBDE010000205.1:0-5396 GCA_964490415.1 uncultured Pseudoxanthomonas sp.
TCCATCGCCGCCACCGCCTCGATGATGTCGTTGAACTCGGAGTAGCACATGTGGGTGTGGATCTGGGTTCCGTCGCGCACCCCCGAGGCCGACAGGCGGAAGCTCTGCACCGCCCAGTCCAGGTAGGCGCGCCACTGCGCGCGGCGCAGCGGCAGGCCTTCGCGCAGCGCTGGCTCGTCGATCTGGATCACCCTGATGCCCGCGGCCTCCAGGTCGGCGACCTCGTCGCGCAGGGCCAGGGCGATCTGCCGGCAGGTGTCGGCGCGCGGCTGGTCGTCGCGCACGAACGACCATTGCAGCACGGTCACCGGGCCGGTGAGCATGCCCTTCATCGGCCGGTCGGTGAGCGACTGGGCGAACTTCGACCAGCGCACGGTCATCGGCGCCGGCCGGACCACGTCGCCGAAGATGACCGGCGGCTTCACGCAGCGGCTGCCGTAGCTCTGCACCCAGCCCAGCTTCGTGAAAGCGAAGCCGTCGAGCTGCTCGCCGAAGTACTCGACCATGTCGTTGCGCTCGAGCTCGCCGTGGACCAGCACGTCGAGGCCGACCTGTTCCTGGAAACGCACGCACTTTTCGGTCTCCGCTTCCAGGAAGGCCTCATAGGCAGCCTCGTCGAGCTTGCCGGACCTGAACCTGGCCCGCGCCTCGCGCACCTCGCGGGTCTGCGGGAACGAGCCGATCGTGGTGGTCGGCCACAGCGGCAGGCCGAGCGCGGCCTGCTGCGCGCGGCGGCGTTCCGGGGAGGCCGAGGCGCGCTGCGCCAGCGCCGGGGTGACCGCGGCCAGGCGCGCGGCCACCTCCGGGCGGTGCACGCGCGGGGAGGCCTTGCGCGACTCGATCCGCTGGCGCGCATCCTCCAGCGCCGCCGCGGCACCGTCGCGGCCTTCCAGCGCGTCGGCCAGCACGCGGATCTCGCCCAGCTTCTGCTTCGCGAACGACAGCCACGACTTCAGGTCGGCCTGCAGCGCCTTCTCCCCGTCCAGGTCCACCGGCACGTGCAGCAGCGAGCACGACGGCGCCAGCCACACGTTCTCCGCACCGATGCGGTTGCGCGCGTAGCGGGCCAGCAGCAGGGCGTTGTCCAGCCGCGTGCGCCAGATGTTGCGGCCATCGACCAGGCCCAGCGACAGCACGCGTCCGGCCGGCAGGACGTCCAGCGCCGCTTCCAGTTGCTCCGGCGCGCGCACCAGGTCCAGGTGCAGGCCGTCCACCGGCAGCGTGGCGGCCAGTTCCAGGTTGTCGCCGAGCGGGCCGAAGTAGGGTGCGAGCAGCAGCTTCGGCCGCGGGCCGGTGGCGAGCGCGGCGTAGGCGCGGCGGCAGGCCTCGCGCACCTCCGCCGGCAGGTCGAGCACCAGCGCGGGTTCGTCGATCTGCACCCATTGCGTGCCGGCGGCGTGCAGCTTCTCCAGCAGCTGCGCGTACACCGGCAGCAGCGCGTCGAGCAGGGCGAAGCGGTCGCTGCCGTCCACGGTCTTGGACAGCCACAGGAAAGTGAGCGGGCCGATCAGCACCGGCCGGGTCTCGATGCCCAGCGCCCTGGCCTCCAGGTACTGCGCCACCGGCGTGTCGCCGCGCAGGGCGAAGCGCTGGCCGGCTTCGAGCTCGGGCACCAGGTAGTGGTAGTTGGTGTCGAACCACTTGGTCATTTCCAGCGCGTGCAGGTCGATGCCCTCGCGCTGCAGGCCGCGGGCCATCGCGAAGTAGCCGGCGAGCGGGGCGGCGTCGGCCACGGCGCGGTAGCGCTGCGGGATCGCGTCGAACAGGAAGGCGGTGTCGAGCACCTGGTCGTACAGCGAGAAGTCGTTGGACGGAGGCAGGTCGATGCCGGCCTCGCGTTGCAGCCGCCAGTGGCGGGTGCGCAGTTCGCGGGCGGTGTCGAGCAGTTGCGTGGCGGCGATTTCGCCGCGCCAGTGGGCCTCGAGGGCCTGCTTGAGTTCGCGGCGCGCCCCGATGCGGGGGAAGCCGAGGTTGGTGGTGAGCGTCATTGGCGTGATTCCTCATGCGTGGTCGATGAGGAACGAAGGGCAGGCGCTGCCCGCGGCCGGGGCCATGGGCGGAACCGTGGCGACCTTCGCCCCCGCGGGCGAACCGGAACAGCCGCGGGACGGGGCACGGAACAGGCGATGGCGTCGCGCCACGCGCCCGCTCCGGCCGCCTCCCCGCGGAGGCTCCAGGTCAGGCGGAAGACAGGCGTGTCTTCCGGCCGGGGCAGGTCTTCGGGCTCATGGACGGGCGGCGCGGCGCGCCGTGGGCCTAGTGTCCGCCGCTTCCCGGCCGCGAGGGCCAGTGCGATGGCGGAGGTCGTTTCCAGTTACCGCTGCGGGGCAGCGCCGGAATTGGCCGTGCTCGCGCACGGACGCACCGGACTTCCCATTTAATCCATCGCTACATCTGGATGAAGAGATGGAACATTCGGCGCCACCACGTTAGCCGGCGCGTCACGGGGCGTCAACCGGCCGGGCCTGCGCGGAACCGCGCACGGTCCCGTGCGGGACCTTGCTGGCGCCGAAGGTGCGCGCCGATGGCGTTCATCTGCTGTCGGTCCGGGCGGGTCCCGCGGGAGGGGCGTCAAACGTGGCGCCAATGGCGGCGCGGTATCCTCCGAGATCCTCCCCGAGGACATCGGCGGGGGAGCCAGCGGTCCCGGCAGCCCTGGCTGGCCCGGCCCGCTGGATCACGGCAACCAGGAGAACGCGCCATGTCGTGGATCGCCGCGCTGAAGCTGCTGATCGTGGCCAGCGTCGTCCTCAATGTCCTGGCGCTCGCCCTGCGCACCCGGGCCGAGGACGTGCTGCACCTGTTCCGGAACTGGGACCAGGGGCTGCGCGCCTTCGCCGCCATGTACCTGGTGGTGCCGCTGGTGGCGCTGGCCATCGTCGCGGCGTTCGAGCTCAAGCCGGGCGTGGAGGTCGCGCTGCTGGTCATGTCGCTGTCGCCGGTGCCGCCGCTGCTGCCGAAGAAGCAGCTCAAGTCGGGCGGCGAAGGCGCCTACGTCACCTCGCTGCTGGTCGCGGCCGCCCTGGCGTCGCTGCTGGTGATGCCGGTGGGCCTGCATCTGTTCGGCGCCGTGTTCGGCCGTAACGTGGACGTGCCGATCCTGGCCATCGCCAAGGCCCTGGCCACCACCATCGCGGTGCCGCTGCTGCTCGGCGTGGTCGGGCGGAGGCTGCTCGGCGCACGCGCGGCGCGGATGTCGGAGGTCATCGGCAAGGTGGCGATGGCGATGCTGCTGGTCGGTGCGCTGGTGCTGCTGGTGCTGCTGGCGCCGGCGATGGGCCAGCTGCTGGGTGGCGGCACGCTGCTCGCGCTGGTCGGGATGATCCTCGCCGGCCTGGCCGCGGGATACCTGCTGGGCGGCAAGACGCCGGGCAACCGCGCGGCACTGGCGCTGGCGGCGGCCACCCGCCATCCGGGCGTGGCCATGGGCGTGGTCGCGATCGCGTTCCCGGATGCGAAGCAGGCGCTGGTGGCCATCGTGGCGGCGGTCCTGCTCAACGTGATCGTGGGCATTCCATTCGTGAAGTTCGTCCAGGCGCAGCACGACGCCGGCTGATTCCGGCGCCGAGCCCCGCTCCACGGCGGCGGTATCAGCCGCAACCGTGCATCCGCGCGGCGGCGCGCTCGCCTACCATGGCGCCCTATGCGCCACGACCACGTCCTTACCCTGTCCTGCCCGGATCGCACCGGCATCGTCTACCGCGTCTCCGGCCTGCTGTTCGGCCAGGGCTGCAACATCCTCGACGCGCAGCAGTACGGCGACGAGGAGAGCGGCCGCTTCTTCCTGCGCGTGCATTTCGAGCTTCCCGGCGCCGATGCGCTGGCCGGCGTGGGCGAGCGCTTCGGCAACCTGGCCGACGAGTTCGGCATGGACTGGCAGATCCACGACGCGCGCCGCCGCGCGCGGCTGCTGGTGCTGGTCAGCAGGCAGGGCCACTGCCTCAACGACCTGCTGTTCCGCGCGCACAGCGGACAGCTGCGGGTGGACATCGCCGCGGTGGCGTCCAACCATGGCGACTTCGCCGCGCTGTCGGCGTCCTACGGCGTGCCGTTCCACCACCTGCCGGTGGATGCCTCCCGCCGCGCCGCGCAGGAGCAGGCGATCGTCGACCTGGTCGAATGCGAGCGCATCGACCTGGTGGTGCTGGCGCGCTACATGCAGATCCTCTCGCCGCGGCTGTGCGAGGCGCTGGCCGGGCGCGCGATCAACATCCACCACAGCTTCCTGCCCAGCTTCAAGGGCGCCCAGCCGTACCACCAGGCGCACGCGCGCGGGGTCAAGATCATCGGCGCGACCGCGCACTACGTGACCCCGGACCTGGACGAAGGCCCGATCATCGAGCAGGACGTGGCCCGCGTGGACCATGCGATGACGCCGCGCGACCTGGTGCGCACCGGCAGCGACATCGAATCGCAGGTGCTGGCGCGGGCGGTGCGCCGCCATGTCGAGCACCGGATCCTGCTCAACGGCCACCGGACCGTCGTGTTCCGCTGAGGGCGCAGCACCCGACCGTAGAGCGGGGCTTGCCCCGCGCTTCTCCCGGAAACCCAAGCAGCGGAACAGGCTCAGCTCTACGGGACGGCGTCGGGATACGGAGGCGCGCGCGCCCCATCCGTGGCCGCGGCAACCTGTAGCATCGGCGCATCGTCCTCCGGAGCTGCACGATGTCGCTGCCTGCCCGTTCCCGCGCTTCCCTGCTCGCCTGCGCCCTCGGCCTGGCCCTCTCCGGCAACGCCAGCGCGCAGGACGCGCAGCGGCCCGAAGTGACCGCCGCGGCGGCGAAGCTGCAGCAGCAGGTGATCGACTGGCGCCGCGACTTCCACCGGCACCCGGAGCTGTCCAACCGCGAGGTGCGCACGTCGAAGATCGTGGCCGACGAGCTGCGGCGGATGGGTCTGGAACCGAAGACCGGCATCGCCCACCACGGCGTGGTCGCGGTCATCAAGGGCGGCAAGCCGGGACCGCGGATCGCCCTGCGCGCGGACATGGATGCGTTGCCGGTGACCGAACGCACCGGCCTGCCCTACGCCTCGCAGGCGACCGCCGAGTTCCGCGGCGAAACGGTCGGGGTGATGCACGCCTGCGGCCATGACGCGCACACCGGCATCCTGCTCGGCGTGGCCAGGGCGCTGGTGGCGATGCAGGACACCCTGCCCGGCGAGGTCATGCTGATCTTCCAGCCGGCCGAGGAAGGCCCGCCGGCCGGCGAGGACGGCGGCGCCTCGATGATGCTGGCGCAGGGCATCTTCGATGGCTTCAAGCCCGAGGCGGTGTTCGGCCTGCACGTGTTCTCCACCGTGCCGGCCGGGCAGATCGCGGTGCGCGGCGGGCCGCTGATGGCGGCCTCGGACCGCTTCAGCATCAGGGTGATCGGCCGGCAGACGCATGGTTCGCG
>CAZBDE010000206.1:0-5391 GCA_964490415.1 uncultured Pseudoxanthomonas sp.
GGGCAGGAAGCCGAGCTTCTCGCCGGCCTCCACCGCCGGGCGCACCAGCACCAGGCGCTGCACCCGCGATTCGTTGAGCGCGTCCACCGCCATCGCCACGGCCAGGAAAGTCTTGCCGGTGCCGGCCGGGCCGATGCCGAAATTGATGTCGTGGGTGGCGATGGCGTGCAGGTAGCGCGCCTGGTTGGCGCCGCGGCCGCGGATGGTGCCGCGGCGCACGCGCACCGCCACTTCCTGCGGCTGGAAGCCGGCGTCGTCGTCGAGCTGGTCGACGTTGGCCTGGTTCAGGCGCAGGTGGATGGCGTGGCTGTCGAAGGTGCTCTCGGCCGCTTCGGCATAGAGCGCGCGCAGCAGGTGCTCGGCGCTGGCCGCCGCGTCCTCCGCGCCGGTGACCCGGAACACGTTGCCGCGGTTGGCGATTTCCACGCCCAGGCGCAGCTCGATCTGGCGCAGGTGGCCGTCGAACGGGCCGGCCAGGTTGGCCAGGCGCTCGGTGTCGGCGGGTTCGAGGACGAAATCGCGCTGGGAAGGGGCAGGCATGGGGCGCAGGCGGGAGCCGTGCGGATGGCGGGAGGCAGGAAGCGTGAGGGTAGCGCGCCGGCCGCGGAGGGCCAAGCCGGGAAGGGCCTGGAGGGGTGCTTGCAATTAATTAATCCAAGGATTAAATATGCGCTCCATGGCCGATCCGGGACGCCCCGTGCCGCGCAGCAAGAAGCCGCCAGGCGCCGCCGCGCCGGCACGCGCGCCGCGTCGCGGCCGCGGCCGCCCGGGAGCCGATGCGCCCGATCTGCGCCCGCGCCTGCTCGATGCCGCGCTCGCCTGCTACGCCGCCCGCGGCATCGCCGCCACCTCGCTGCGCGACATCGCCCGCCACGCCGGGGTGACGCCGGCGCTGCTGCACTACTACTTCGGCGACCGCGACCGGCTGCTCGACGCGGTGGTGGCCGAGCGGCTGCTGCCGGCGATCGCGCCGCTGCGCGAGTCGGTCCAGCGCGCCGACGACGACATCGCCGCGCTGGTGGCGGCCTTCGTCAACGGCATGGCCGGGGTGGTCGCGCGCCATCCCTGGCTGCCCGCACTGTGGGTGCGCGAGGTGGTCAGCGAGGGCGGCGCGCTGCGCGACCTGCTGGTCGAGCGCATCGGCCCGTCCATCGCGCAACTGATGGCGGTCCGCTTCGCCGCGGCGCAGGCGCGCGGCGAACTGAATCCCGCGCTGGATCCGCGCCTGCTGATGGTTTCGTTGATCGGGCTGACCCTGTTTCCCGCCGCCGGCGCACCGATCTGGCGGCGCCTGTTCGACGCCGACGACCTCGGCGTGGACGACCTGCGCCGGCACGCGCTGGTGCTGCTCGACCGTGGACTGGAACTGGAGGTGTGCAATGGACTTGCCTGAAAGCCGCCGCCGCCGCCGCCCGCCGGCATGGCTGTCGCTGCCGCTGCTGCTGGCAGGATGCGCCGGCCCGCCGCCGCAGGCGCTGGGCACGCTGGAATGGGACCGGGTGACCCTGCCGGCGCCTGCCGCCGAGCGCATCCTGCGCATCGATGTGCGCGAGGGCGAGCAGGTCGCCGCCGGCGCGCCGCTGCTGCAGCTCGAACCGGCCACCGGCGAGGCCGAACTGGCCGCGCTGCGGGCGCAGGCGCGGCAGAGCGGCGAAGCGCTGCAGGAACTGCGCGCCGGCCCGCGCGAAGAGGACATCGCCCAGGCGCGCGCCAACCTGGCCAGCGCACGCGTGCTGGCCCAGGACGCGCAGGCCTACTACGAGCGCCTGCGGCCGCTGGGCACGCGCCAGCTGGTCGCCGCGGCGGTCGTGGACCGAGCGCGCGCCGATGCGTCCAGTGCCGCCGCGCAGGCACGCCAGGCCGAGGCCGCGCTGCTGGAGCTGGAGAGCGGCACGCGCGTCGAACAGGTCGCGCAGGGCGAGGAGGCGCTCGCCTCCGCCGAGGCCCAGGCCCAGGCACGCGCGGTGACGCTGCGCAAGCTCGACGTGGTCGCGCCGCGGGCCGGACGCGTCGACAGCCTGCCGTACAAGGCCGGCGACCAGGCGCCGGTGGGCGCGCCGCTGGCGGTGCTGCTGGTCGGCGAAGCGCCGCATGCGCGCATCTACGTGCCGCAGGCGCTGCGCGCGCGGGTCAAGGTCGGCGACCGCGCGCAGGTGCACGTCGCCGGGCACGAACGCGCGTTCCCGGGCCGGGTGCGGATGATCCGCAGCGAACCGGTGTTCACGCCGTACTTCGCCCTGACCGGACAGGACGCCGAGCGCCTGAGCTACCTGGCCGAGGTCGCCCTGGAACCCGACGCGGCGGACCTGCCGGCGGGCGTGCCGGTGGAGGTGCGCTTCGATGCCGGCGACTGACGCCGCCGCGGCGGATCCGCCGGCGATCCGGGTGCGCGGGCTGACCCGCCGCTTCGGCGCGCTGGTGGCGGTGGACAACGTCGACCTCGACGTCCCGCGGCAGGCCGTGTACGGCTTCCTCGGCCCGAACGGTTCGGGCAAGTCGACCACCATCCGCATGCTCTGCGGCCTGCTGACGCCGACCGCCGGCGAGATCGAGGTGCTCGGCCTGCGCATCCCCGAACAGGCCGAACAGCTGCGCACGCGGATCGGCTACATGACCCAGAAGTTTTCGCTGTTCGAGGACCTGAGCGTGCGCGAGAACCTCGAGTTCCTCGCCGCGATCTACGGCCTGCCGCGGGCGACCGCGCGCGCGCGGATCGACGAGCTGGTCGGGCACTACCGCTTCGGCGACCGCCAGAAGCAGCTGGCCGGGACCCTGAGCGGCGGGCAGAAGCAGCGCCTGGCGCTGGCCGGCGCGGTGATCCACCGGCCGGAACTGCTGTTCCTGGACGAGCCGACCAGCGCGGTCGACCCGGAGTCGCGCCGCGATTTCTGGGAGAAGCTGTTCGAACTGGCCGACGCCGGCACCACCCTGCTGGTGTCGACCCACTACATGGACGAGGCCGAGCGCTGCCATCGCATCGCGATCCTCGACCAGGGTGCGCTGGTGGCCGACGGCACGCCGGCCGGGCTGGCCGACGCGCTGGACGGACGCACCCTGCTGGTCGAGGGCGCCGCGCCGCGCCGCGCGCAGCAGGCGCTGCAGGGCGCGCCAGGCGTGGTCAGCGTGGCCCAGATCGGTAACCAGCTGCGCGTGCTGCTGGGCGCCGCCGGTTCCGCCGCTATGGTCGACGAGGCGCTCGCACGCGCGGGCGTGCAGGCGGCGGTGGAACCGGTGCGGGCCAACCTGGAGGACGTGTTCGTCGCCGCCACCCAGGGCCTGCACCGCCAGGACGCGGCGGCATGAAGCTGCAGCGGCTGCTGGCGGTGATGGTCAAGGAGCTGCGGCAGATGCGCCGCGACCGCATCACCCTGGCGATGATCGTCGGCATCCCGGTGGTGCAGCTGCTGCTGTTCGGCTATGCGATCAACACCAACCTGCGCGACCTGTCGGCCGGTTTCGCCGACCAGGCGCGGACCTCGGCCTCGCGCGCGCTGGCCATGGACATCGTCGCCAGCGGCGTGGTCAGCCCGGTGCTCGACGCGGATACGCCGCAGGAACTGCTGGAAGCGATGCGGCGCGGCCGGATCAGCATCGGCATCGTCATCCCGCCGGACTTCGAGGCGCGCCGCGCCGAAGGACGCGAAGCGGTGCAGATCCTGGTCGACGGCAGCGACAACGCGGTGCAAAGCGCCGCGGTGCAACTGGCGCAGGTGCCGCTGGACGGGCAGGGCGCCAGTGCGATGGCCGCGAACGCCATCTCGGTGGTCGCGTTCTACAACCCGCAGCGGCGTTCGGCGGTGAACATCGTGCCCGGGCTGATCGGGGTGATCCTGACCATGACCATGGTCCTGTTCACCGCGGTGGCGATCGTGCGCGAACGCGAGCGCGGCAACATGGAGCTGCTGATCGCCAGCCCGGTCAGCAGCTTCGAGCTGATGGTCGGCAAGGTGCTGCCGTACGTGGCCATCGGCCTGGTCCAGACCACGGTGGTGCTGGGGCTGGGGCTGTGGCTGTTCCAGGTGCCGCTGGGCGGGAGCGCGCTCGACGTGTACCTGGCGGCGTGCCTGCTGATCCTGGCCAACCTGACCCTGGGCCTGCTGATCTCCACGCGCGCGGCTTCGCAGTTCCAGGCGATGCAGATGACGTTCTTCGTGTTCCTGCCGTCGATCCTGCTGTCGGGTTTCATGTTCCCGTTCTCGGGCATGCCGCGTGCGGCGCAGTGGCTGGCCGAAGTGCTGCCGCTGACCCATTTCATGCGCCTGGTGCGCGGCATCATGCTGCGCGGCGCCAGCCTGTGGGAACTGTGGCCGGACGTGCTGGCGCTGCTGGCGTTCACCACGGTGATGATGAGCGCCGCGGTGCTGCGCTTCCGCAAGCGGCTGGACTGAGCGCCCCCGGTGGCACGCGTTCCCCGGCCGGCGCTTCCGTAGAGCGGGGCTTGCCCCGCTGCTCTTTCCGGGCGCGTCCGGGAGCAGCGGGGCAAGCCCCACTCTACGGAGGCGCGGCGCTCAGGCGGCGTCGGCTTCGCCGACCGTGGCCACCCGGCCGCGCAGCGAGTTGCTCAGCGCCTCGGTCACCAGCACGTCGACGAACCGGCCGACTAGGCGCGGGTGCCCGGGGAAGTTCACCGAGCGCATGTTCTCGGTCTTGCCGGTCAGCTCGAGCGGGTTCTTCTTCGAGGGGCCTTCGACCAGCACCGACTGCACGCTGCCGACCATCGCCCGCGAGATGCCGGCGGCATGCTCGTTGATGTGCCGCTGCAGCCGCTCCAGGCGCGCGTGCTTGACCGCATCGGGAGTGTCGTCCTCCAGTTCCGCGGCCGGAGTGCCCGGGCGCCGCGAATAGATGAAGGAAAAGCTCTGGTCGAAGCCCACGTCCTCGATCAGCTTCATCGTCTTCTCGAAGTCGGCGTCGGTCTCGCCGGGGAAGCCGACGATGAAGTCCGAGCTGATCGAGATGTCCGGGCGCACCGCGCGCAGCTTGCGGATCTTCGCCTTGAATTCCAGCGCGGTGTAGCCGCGCTTCATCGTCGACAGCACGCGGTCGCTGCCGGCCTGCACCGGCAGGTGCAGGTAGTTGGCCAGCTGCGGCACGTCGCGGTAGGCGTCCACCAGCGAATCGCTGAACTCCAGCGGGTGCGAGGTGGTGAAGCGGATGCGGCCGATGCCGTCGATCTCGGCGATGGTGCGGATCAGCAGGCCCAGGTCGGCATATTGCACGTCTTCGCTCGCGCCAAGGCCCTCGCACGCGCCGTCGCCATAGGGGCCGCGGTAGGCGTTGACGTTCTGCCCGAGCAGGGTGACCTCGCGCACGCCCTGCGCGGCCAGCTGTGCGCACTCGACCAGCACGTCCTCGAACGGGCGGCTGACCTCGGTGCCGCGGGTGTAGGGC
>CAZBDE010000207.1:0-5389 GCA_964490415.1 uncultured Pseudoxanthomonas sp.
ACTCGGGATTGTGGCGGCCGCCGGCCTCGCCGTTGCGGAACACGCGACCCAGTTCGTAGCAGTCGCCGATACCGGCGGCGAGCAGGCGCTTGAGCGGGTATTCGGGCGAGGTGCGCAGCCAGCGCCGCGGCGGGCCGGCGTCGCGGTGGCCACTGAAGTCCGTGCTGAAGCTGTCGATGTTCGGTTCGGTGTTGCCGGCCGCGGACAGCACCGGCGTCTCCACCTCGAGCACCCCGCGCCCGGCGAAGAAGCCGCGGACCAGCGCGTACAGGCGCGCGCGCAGGCGCAGTGCCGCCAGGTCGGCGGTGGGCCGCCAGCCATCCTCGCCGTCCGCCGCGACCGTCACCGGTGCTGCTCCAGGAACGCCAGCAGCCGCGCCTCGTCCCAGACCTCGATGCCCAGTTCCTCGGCCTTGGCCAGCTTGGAACCGGCGGCCTCGCCGGCGACCACGAAGCTGGTCTTCTTCGAGACGCTGCCGGCGCTCTTCGCGCCCAGCGCCTCCAGCCGTTCCTTCGCCTCGTCGCGGCCCATCGCCGACAGCGTGCCGGTGAGGACCACGGTCCTGCCTTCCAGCGGGCCGGCGGCGGTTTCGGCACGCGCCGGGAGCCGGGCGCGCAGCCCGGCCTGGGCCTGCGCGCTGCGCAACAACAGCGCGGCGTTGGCCTCGTCTTCCAGCCAGCCCACCAGCGCGTTGGCGCTCTCGTTCGGCAGGCCGGCGGTAACCAGGTTGTGCACCGGTGCATCCAGCAGCGCCTGTGCATCGGCGAACGCCGTGGCCAGCTGCGCGGCGCGGATCGCGGTGACCCTGGGGATCTCCAG
This sequence comes from uncultured Pseudoxanthomonas sp., assembly GCA_964490415.1. Taxonomy (GTDB): domain Bacteria; phylum Pseudomonadota; class Gammaproteobacteria; order Xanthomonadales; family Xanthomonadaceae; genus Pseudoxanthomonas. The sequence continues at coordinate 820 of CAZBDE010000207.1, forward strand.
GTCGACCAGCAGGGTCGCCAGGTCCAGGCCCTCGCCCAGCCTCGGGTCCGGCGCGCGGGTGTCGCCGACGCGCACGCCGCGCTCGAGCAGCTGGTCGATCGCCTGCTGGTTGCCGGGCTGGTCGAGGAAGTGGCCGATCGCGCGCGCCACCTCGCCGCCGATGTCCGGCACGCGCTTGAACAGCGGCCACGGCAGCCGGCGGACCAGCTCCAGGTCGCCGAACCACTGCGCCAGCGCCTTGGCCGTGCTCTCGCCCACGTGCTCGATGCCCAGTGCGTAGAGGAAGCGCGCCAGGGTGGTGTCGCGGCTGCGGTCGATGGCCTCGATGAGATTGTCGGCCCACTTGGTGGCGACCTTGCCGGCCTTCACCGTATCGGGCGTGGTGCCGTCGCGCTCGTCGGCGCGGCGCTTCATCTCCAGCAGGTCCTCGCGCGCGAGCCGGTACAGGTCGGCCACGCTGCGCAGATAGCCGAATTCGGCCAGCGATTCGATGTAGCGCTCGCCCAGGCCGTCGATGTCCATCGCCCGGCGCGAGGCGAAGTGGAACACCGACTGCACCCGCTGCGCCGGGCAGCTCAGCTCGCCCGAGCAGCGCCAGACCGCCGCGCCTTCCTCGCGCACCACTTCCGCGCCGCAGACCGGACAGGCCATCGGCATCGACCAGGGTTGCGCGCCCGGCGGACGCCGGTCCGCCACCACCTGCACCACCTCCGGAATCACGTCGCCGGCGCGGCGCACGACCACCGTGTCGCCGTTGCGCACGTCCAGCCGCGCCACGTGGTCGGCGTTGTGCAGGGTGGCGCGGGTCACGGTGACCCCGCCCACCTGTACCGGCTGCATCAGCGCCCACGGCGTGACCGCGCCAGTGCGGCCGACGTTGACCTCGATCGATTCGACCACGGTGGTCTGTTCCTGCGCCGGGAACTTGTGCGCGATGGCCCAGCGCGGCGCGCGCGAGACGAAGCCCATTTCGCGCTGGCCGGCGTAGTCGTCGAGCTTGTAGACGACCCCGTCGATGTCGAACGGCAGGCCGTCGCGGGCCTCGCCGATGCCGCGGTAGTAGCCGAGCAGGCCATCGGCGCCGTGGACCACCGTGGCCAGGTCGCTGACCGGTAAGCCCCACTCGCGCAGCTTCGCCAGCGTCGCCGAATGGGTGGGCGGCAGCGCGCCGCCGTCGACCAGGCCGACGCCGTAGGCGTAGAAGCTCAGCGGCCGCTGCGCAGTCACGGCTGGATCGATCTGGCGCAGCGAACCGGCCGCGCCGTTGCGCGGGTTGGCCAGCACCTTGCCGCCATGCAGGCGCGCGTGTTCGTTCCAGCGTTCGAAATCGGCGCGGGCCATGTAGACCTCGCCGCGCACCTCCAGCACCTTCGGCCAGCCCGCGCCGCCGAGCCTGCGCGGGATCACGGCGATGGTGCGCAGGTTGGCGGTGACGTCCTCGCCGGTCGCGCCGTCGCCACGGGTGGCGCCCTGCACGAACACGCCATCCTCGTAGCGCAGGCTGATCGCCAGGCCGTCGAGCTTGGGTTCGGCGGAGAAGACCAGGTCCTCGCGGTCCAGCCGCTCGCGGATGCGGCGGACGAAGTCGGCGACCTCGCCGTCCTCGAAGGCGTTGCCCAGCGACAGCATCGGCAGCGCATGGACCACCGGCGGGAAGCGGCCGGCCGGCGCCGCGCCGACCCGGCGGGTCGGCGAATCGGCGCTGGCCATTTCCGGGTGCGCGGCTTCCAGCGCCTCCAGTTCACGCACCAGTGCATCGTATTCGGCGTCGGTGATATCCGGCGCGTCGAGCGCGTGGTAGCGGCGGTTGGCGTCATCGATCCGGCGGCGGAGGTCGGCGGCGCGGTCGGCGGGTGCGGCGGGCGTCATGTGCCGATTCTACCGGCGCTTGCCGCGCGGGTCGGTGACGTCGTAGCGTGCGGCGACACCCCCTGCCCGCCTCTTCCCATGGCCCAGCCGCTCAGCCGTCGCCACTTCCTTGGCCTTTCCGCCTGCAGCCTGGCCACCGCCGGGCTGGCGCCGCTGCTCGGCGCCGGCGGCAGCGTCCGGGCGCAGCTGCCGCCTTCGCTGCCGGGCATGGACGATCCGGACGCGGTGCTGCTGAACTTCAACGAAAACCCGCACGGTCCCTTCCCCGAGGCGGCCCGCGCGGCGGCCGATGCCCTGGCCCGCGCCCACCGCTACCTGTTCGGCCTGCAGCGCGACTTCACCGGCCTGTTCGCCGCACGGAACGGGCTGGGCCAGGACCAGGTCGCCGGCTACTGCGGCTCCGGCGTGGCCCTGGACGCGGCGGCGCTGGCCTTCACCTCGCCGCAGGCGGCGCTGGTGACCGCCGACCCCACCTTCGAATCGCTGGCGCAGATGGCCGACGCGCACGGCACGAAGGTCGTGCGCGTGCCGCTGCGCGCGGACGGCGCCCACGACGTGCGGGCGATGGCGGCCGCAGCGAAGGAAGCCCGGGCCGGCCTGGTCTACGTCTGCAACCCGAACAACCCAACCGGCTCGATCACGCCGCGCGCGGACATCGACTGGCTGCTGGCGAACATGCCCGCCGGTTGCGTGGTGCTGGTCGACGAGGCCTACATCCACTACTGCGACGAACCGGACACGCTGGACCGGGTCCGCGACGGCGTGGCCGACATCGTGGTGCTGCGCACCTTCTCCAAGATCTACGGCATGGCCGGCATGCGCCTGGGCCTGGCCGCGGCGCGGCCGGAGCTGCTGCGGAAACTGGTCCTGTCCGGCACGAACAGCCTGCCGGTGCCCGCGGTGGCCGCCGGCATCGCCAGCCTCGAACATCCCGGGCACCTGGCCGCGCGCAAGGCCGAGAACACGAAGCTGCGCGAGGACACCGTGGCCTGGCTGGCGGCGCGCGGGCATGCCTGCCTGCCGAGCCAGGCGAACTGCTTCATGGTCGATGTCCAGGGCGACGGCCGTGCCTTCGGCACGGCGATGGCCCGGCACAAGGTCTTCGTCGGCCGCAGCTGGCCGGCGCTGCCGCGCCACGTGCGCGTCACCGTGGGCACGGCCGGGGAGATGGCGCGCTTCCGCGAAGCCTTCGTCCGGGTGATGCCTGGGTCCGGATGATGGCTGGGTCCGTGCAGCGCCCTTGCAGGAGCGGGCATGGCCGCGATGCCGGCGCCGGCGGCACGGGCGACGCCGTCGTGGTTCCGGCGGCGTCGGGTCGCGGCTGAAGCCGCTCCTACAGGGGGCGCTTACCAGCGCGGGGCCTTGGTCAGCGGCGGGGCTTCGTGCTGCCGGTCGTAGGCGCGCAGCTCGTCGCGGACGTGGGCGATGCGCTGGCGGCCCAGGGCGTTGCGGCTGTCGTCGAGCACGACGCCGTCGAGCAGCTCGGCCATGCGCTGCACGGTCGGCAGCATCTTCTCCCATGCGTCCAGTGCGGGCACCGGCGCCGGCAGGGTCAGGAAGAAGGCGATCGCCGGCGTCTCCAGTTCGCGGATCGTGGCCATGTCGAAGCTGCCGGGCTTGATGATGCTGGCCATGCTGAACACCGGCCCGCGCTCCGGGTGCCCTTCGAGCAGGCGGTGGAACACGCTCATGTGGCCGAAGACCATGCCGGTCTTCTCCGCGGCGACCACGATGTCCTCGCCGCGCAGCACGCTGCCGGCGCGCGCGGCCACGTACAGGGAGACGATCTTGTCGAAGTCCGGGCTTTCGCGGCGGCCGAGGTGGCTGTTGGCGGCCGGTTCGGCGGGCAGGCCGAGCTCCGGCTGGCGGACGCCCTCGCCGCTGTAGTCGCCCTCCCCGGGCGGCGCCGCGTCCGCTTCGCCCTCCAGCGAGGGTTCGCGACGGGCGTGGCCGTATTCGGAGGTCATCGCCGGCGAGCCGCGCGAGTCGCGGCGGCGGCCCTGCTGCTCCTTGCGCGGGCTGCGGCCGAACAGCCAGATCGCCGCAAGCAGCAACAGGCCGACCACGAGGATGCCGATGCGCAGCAGGTCTTTGTCGGACATCTAATGCGTCTCCGCCGGAATCGGTGAAGGCGCAAGGATGTCACGATCCGCCGCCCGGGAAAAACCCTGCCCGGCGGATCCCGCCCGAAACACCGGCACGAAGGGGCCGGTGCCCGCGGCGCGGCAGGCCGGAGGCACGGCTCAGGCCGCGCCGGCCAGGCGCGCGGCCTCGTCCAGGTCCACGCTGACCAGGCGCGACACGCCCGGCTCGCGCATGGTCACTCCGGAGAGCTGGTGCGCGGCTTCCATCGTCGCCTTGTTGTGGCTGACGAACAGGAACTGCACCTTCTCGCTCATCTCCTTGACCATGCCGGTGAAGCGGCCGACGTTGGCCTCGTCCAGCGGCGCGTCCACCTCGTCGAGCAGGCAGAACGGCGCCGGGTTGAGCTGGAAGATGGCGAACACCAGCGCCACCGCGGTCATCGCCTTCTCGCCGCCGGACAGCAGCGAGATGTTGGACACGCGCTTGCCCGGCGGCCGCGCCATGATCGCCACGCCGGTGTCGAGCAGGTCCTCGCCGGTCAGCTCCAGGTAGGCGTGGCCGCCGCCGAACAGGCGCGGATACAGCTGCTGGATGCCGGAATTGACCCGGTCGAAGG
>CAZBDE010000208.1:0-358 GCA_964490415.1 uncultured Pseudoxanthomonas sp.
CCTACGAGGACGAGTGCGAGGCGCAGCCGACCGACCGCGACAAGATCATGATCCTGGGCGGCGGCCCCAACCGCATCGGCCAGGGCATCGAGTTCGACTACTGCTGCGTCCATGCCGCACTCGCCCTGCGCGAGGATGGCTACGAGACCATCATGGTCAACTGCAACCCGGAGACCGTGTCCACCGACTACGACACCTCCGATCGCCTGTACTTCGAGCCGCTCACGCTCGAGGACGTGCTGGAGATCGTCGAGCTCGAGCAGCCCAAGGGCGTGATCGTGCAGTACGGCGGCCAGACCCCGCTGAAGCTGGCGCGCGCGCTGGAGGCGGCCGGCGTGCCGATCATCGGCACCTCGCC
>CAZBDE010000208.1:368-835 GCA_964490415.1 uncultured Pseudoxanthomonas sp.
CGCGCCAGCTTCAGCGGGGTCTGGCCGCGCGCTGGAAGCCAATGGCGTGCCGGTGATCGGCACCAGCCCCGATTCGATCGACCTGGCCGAGGACCGCGAGCGCTTCCAGCAACTGGTCGACAGCCTTGGCCTGAAGCAGCCGCCGAACCGGATCGCCCGCAATCCCGATGAAGCGCTGGTCCTGGCCCGCGAGATCGGCTATCCGCTGGTGGTGCGTCCGAGCTACGTGCTCGGCGGCCGCGCCATGGAAATCGTGTACGGCGAGTCGGACCTGGCCCGCTACGTGCGCGACGCGGTCAAGGTCTCCAACGATTCGCCGGTGCTGCTGGACCGCTTCCTCGACAACGCCGTGGAAGTGGACGTGGACCTGATCGCCGACTCCACCGGCGCCACGCTCATCGGCGGGGTGATGGAGCACATCGAGGAGGCCGGCGTGCATTCGGGCGACTCGTCCTGCTCGCTGCCGC
>CAZBDE010000208.1:845-5379 GCA_964490415.1 uncultured Pseudoxanthomonas sp.
GAAGGAGGCGATCTTCCCGTTCGCCAAGTTCCAGGGCGTGGATCCGATCCTCGGCCCGGAGATGCGCTCCACCGGCGAGGTGATGGGCGTGGGCCGCAACTTCGGCGCGGCCATGGCGCGCGCGCAGGAGGCCGGCGGGATCAAGGCGCCGCAGCCGGGCAAGGCCTTCGTCTCGGTGCGCGACCCGGACAAGAAGCGCGTGCTGCCGGTGGCGCAGGCGCTGCTCGAGCGCGGCTTCAGCCTGGTCGCCACCCGCGGCACGGCGGCGTGGCTGCAGCAGCACGGCATCGAGTGCGCCGTGGTGAACAAGGTGGCCGAGGGCCGCCCGCACATCGTCGACTCGATCAAGAACGGCGAGATCGCCTACATCGTCAACACCACCGAGGGCCGCGCGGCGATCGCCGACTCGTTCTCGATCCGGCGCGAGGCGCTGCAGCAGCGCGTGACCTATTCCACCACCATCGCCGGAGCCAAGGCGCTGGTCCATTCGCTCGAATACCGCGGGACCGGTCCGGTCTGGTCGCTGCAGGAACTGCACAGGGAGCTGCAATCGTGAGGGCACCGATGACGCTGGAGGGCGCCCGGCGCCTGCGCGAGGAACTGGACCACCTGAAGTCGGTGAAGCGGCCGGAGGTGATCGCCGCGATCGCCGAGGCGCGCGCCCACGGCGACCTCAAGGAGAACGCCGAGTACCACGCCGCGCGCGAGCAGCAGGGCTTCATCGAGGGCCGGATCAAGCAGCTGGAGGGCGAGCTCTCGCACGCCAACCTGATCGACGTGGCCAAGCTCAACGCCGGCAGCAAGGTCGTGTTCGGCGCGACGGTGACCCTGGCCGACGTGGAGACCGACGAGGAAGTGCGCTACCAGATCGTCGGCGACCTCGAGGCCGACATCAGGCGGGGCCTGATCGCGATCTCCTCGCCGGTGGCGCGCGCACTGATCGGCAAGGAAGAGGGCGACGCGATCGTGATCGACGCGCCCGGCGGCAAGCGCGAGTACGAAATCGCCGGCGTGGCCTACGTCGGCTGACGATGGCGACGATCACCCTGCTGCTGCCGGAACGGACGCGGTTGCCGGGTCCATTGCCGGCGGCGATCGGCGGGGTGCTCGCACGCGCCGACCGCGACACCGGCCAGGCCGGTTCGCGCGCGCAGTTGCGCCGTCATTTCCGCCTGGTCCCGGACCACTGGCCGGTGGCGGCGCTGACCCGGCGGGTCGATGCCGCCGGCGACGCCGACGGCGCCACCTGGCTGCGCGCCGACCCCGCGCACGTGGCCCCCGACATCAACGGCGCGCGCCTGCTCGGCTGGGGCGAGACCGTGGGCCTGGACCACGAGGACGCGCAGGCGTTCCTGCCGGCGCTGCGGCCGCTGTTCGGCGACGCCGGCTTCCAGCTCGACGCGCCGCATCCGGCGCGCTGGTACCTGCGCCTGCCGGAGGGTACGCGCCTGCCCGAGCTGCCCGGCCCGGACGAAGCGCTGGGCGGCGACCTGTTCGCCGCGCTGCCGCAGGGCGATGACGCCGCGGCACGACGCTGGCGCGCGCTGATCACCGAAACCCAGGTCGTGCTGCACCAGCACCCGCGCAACCGCGAACGCGCCGCGCAGGGCCGCGCCGCGGTCAACGCGCTGTGGTTCTGGGGTGCCGGCCGCCTGCCCGACGCGGTGCAGTCGCGCTACCTGCACGTGCGCAGCCAGGATCCGCTGCTGCAGGGGCTGGCGCGGATGGCCGGCGCGGCGATCGCCACGCCCGATTCCGCGGGCGACGGCGCCACCGGCGACAGCCTGGCCGACCTGCGCCGCCTGCGCAGCCTGGACCTGTTCGCTGCCCAGGTGCTGCCGCCGCTGCTGCAGGCGATGGCGCGGCGCGAGTACGACGCGCTGGAGCTGGACTTCGAGGACGGTGCGCGCTTCCGCCTGCGCCATGGCCAGCGCCGCTGGCAGTTCTGGCGCCGGCCGCTGGCCGCGCTGTCCGCGCGGGCGGGCTGAGATGGCGCCACCGCGGATCGTGCGCCGCCCGGACGTGGATGCGGTCGCGGGAGCGGCCTGGCCGGATTCGATCCCGCCGCTGCTGCGCCGGATCTACGCCGCGCGCGGCGCGCACACCCCGCAACTGGCGCACCCGCGCCTGGCCGACCTGCTGCCGCCGGCCGCGCTGCAGGGCCTCGATGCGGCCACCGCGCTGCTGCAGCGGGCCATCGCCGACGACCGCCACATCGTGGTGGTCGGCGATTTCGACTGCGACGGCGCCACCGCCTGCGCCGCCGGCGTGCGCGGCCTGCGCCTGCTCGGCGCGCGCCGGGTCTCGCACGCGGTGCCCAACCGCATGGTCCACGGCTACGGCCTGTCGCCGGCGCTGGTCGCCGAGCTGGCCGCCCTGCAACCGGACCTGCTGCTGACCGTCGACCACGGCATCGCCTGCCACGCCGGCATCGAGGCGGCGCGCGCGCGCGGCTGGCAGGTCGTGGTCAGCGACCATCATCTGCCCGGCCCGCGTTTGCCGCCGGCCGACGCCATCGTCAATCCGAACCTGCCCGGCGACGCCTTCCCGAGCAAGTCGCTGGCCGGCGTGGGCGTGGTGTTCTACCTGCTCCTGGCGCTGCGGCGCAGGCTGCGTGATGCCGGCGCCTTCGCTTCGGGCGAACCGGACCTGGCCGCGCTGCTCGACCTGGTCGCCGTCGGCACCGTCGCCGATCTGGTGCCGCTGGATGCGAACAACCGGACCCTGGTCGCCGCCGGCCTGCGCCGGCTGCGTGCCGGCAAGGGCTGCTCCGGCCTGGTCGCGCTGATCGAGGCCTGCGGCCGCGACGCGTCGCGGCTCACCGCAGCCGATATCGGCTTCGCGATCGGACCGCGGCTCAATGCCGCCGGGCGGCTGGAGGATATGGCACTGGGCATCGAGTGCCTGCTCACCGACGATCCTGCGTGCGCCCGGGAGCTGGCCGGCACGCTGGAGCGGATCAACGCCGAGCGCCGCACCGTGCAGCAGGACATGACCGACACCGCCGAGGCCGCGCTGTCGCGCGCGCATCTGGGCGAAGGGGAGCCGCCGCTGGCCCCATGCCTGTTCGAATCCGACTGGCATCCGGGCGTGGTCGGGCTGGTCGCCTCGAAGATGAAGGAGCGCCTGCATCGTCCGGTGCTGGCGTTCGCCCCGGCCGAGCCGGGCAGCGCGACCCTGCGCGGTTCGGCGCGTTCGATCCCCGGATTCCACATCCGCGATGCGCTGGCCGCGGTCGACACCGCGCACCCGGGCCTGATCGAGCGCTTCGGCGGCCACGCCATGGCCGCCGGCCTGACCCTGGCGCTGGCGGACCTGCCGGCTTTCGAGCAGGCCTGGCAGGCGCACGCCGCGCAGGTCCTCGACGCCACGCTGCTGCAGGCCGAACTGCTCAGCGACGGCGAACTGCGCCCGCAGGAATTCGACCGCTTCCACGCCGAAGCCCTGCGCGACGGCGGCCCCTGGGGGCAGGGCTTCCCCGAGCCGCTGTTCGATGGCCGTTTCGAAGTGCTGGACTGGCGTACCGTCGGCCAGCGCCACCTGAAGCTGACCCTGCGCCACCCGGACCGGCGCGAGCCGCTGGCCGCGATCCACTTCGGCGGCTGGCGCGGCACCGCGCCGTCGCCGCACCTGCACCTGGCCTACCGCCTGGCCCCGGACGACTATCGGGGTGGAACCGCGATCCAACTGGTGGTGGAACACGTACTGCCAGCCTGAGACGGTTTTCCGGTGCCCGTCATCGCCTTCCGTAGTGCGGGGCAAGCCCCGCTCTACGGGGGAGCCGCCGCCTGCTGGAACGGCCCGTGCCATTCCGGCGGGCCGGCCGCGGCGCCGGTTTGGCCTAAAATGGGCGGGTTTCCCGCCCGCCATGAGCCAGCCGTGACCGCTTCCCCCGCCAACGCTCCGTCCTCCGTCCCGGTGTCGATCCGCCAGGAAGACCTGATCCAGTCCGTCGCCGACGCGCTGCAGTACATCAGCTACTACCACCCGGTCGACTACATCCGGAATCTCGCCGCCGCGTACGAGCGCGAGGAGTCGCCGGCGGCCAAGGACGCGATGGCGCAGATCCTGATCAACTCGCGCATGTGCGCCGAAGGCCACCGCCCGATCTGCCAGGACACCGGCATCGTTACCGTGTTCCTCGAGATCGGCATGGCCGTGCGCTGGGACGACGCGACCATGGGCGTGGAGGACATGGTCAACGAGGGCGTGCGCCGCGCCTACGCCCATCCGGACAACAAGCTGCGCGCCTCGGTTCTGGCCGATCCGGCCGGCCGGCGCCAGAACACGAAGGACAACACGCCGGCGGTGGTCAACGTGAAGATCGTCCCGGGCAACACGGTGGACGTGATCGTCGCTGCCAAGGGCGGCGGTTCGGAAGCCAAGAGCAAGTTCGCCATGCTCAACCCGTCCGACTCGATCGTGGACTGGGTGCTGAAGACCGTGCCGACCATGGGCGCCGGCTGGTGCCCGCCGGGCATGCTCGGCATCGGCATCGGCGGCACCGCCGAGAAGGCGATGCTGCTGGCGAAGG
>CAZBDE010000209.1:0-5339 GCA_964490415.1 uncultured Pseudoxanthomonas sp.
CGCCACCGCAACCGCGGCGACGCCAAGCGGCTGGTGTCGCTGGAGAAGGCGCGCGGACAGAGGTTCGACGGCGGCTGGAGCGAGTACGTGCCGCCCGCGCCGAAGCAACCGGGCCTGCACGTGTTCGACGACTACCCGCTGCAGGACCTGGTCGACATCCTGGACTGGACGCCGTTCTTCCAGGCCTGGGAGCTGGCCGGCAGGTTCCCGGCGATCCTCGAGGACGCGGTCGTCGGCAGCCAGGCCAGCGAGCTGTACCGCGACGCGCGGGCGATGCTGGACACGATCATCGCGGAGAAGTGGCTGACGGCGAAGGCGGTGCTGGGCCTGTGGCCGGCGCACAGCCGCGGCGACGACGTGGTCCTGCGCCACGACGGCGGCGAGGCCACCCTGCACTTCCTGCGCCAGCAGGTCGACAAGCCGGCGGAACGACCCGATTTCTGCCTGGCCGACTTCATCGCGCCCGCGGACAGCGGCGTGCAGGACTGGATCGGCGCGTTCGCGGTGACCGCGGGCATCGGCATCGACCGCCACGTGGCCCGCTTCGAGGCGACGCATGACGACTACAACGCGATCCTGCTGAAGTCGCTGGCCGACCGCCTGGCCGAGGCGCTGGCCGAGCGCCTGCACCAGCGGGTGCGCAGGGAACTCTGGGGCTACGCCGCCGACGAGGCGCTGGACAACGAAGCGCTGATCGCCGAGGCGTACCGCGGCATCCGCCCCGCGCCGGGCTATCCGGCCTGCCCGGAGCACAGCGAGAAGGGCACGCTGTTCCGCCTGCTGGACGCAGGCGCCAATGCCGGCATGACGCTGACCGAGAGCTTCGCCATGCTGCCCACCGCGGCGGTGTCGGGCTACTACTTCAGCCATCCGAAGAGCCAGTACTTCGTGGTCGGCCGGGTCGGCAAGGACCAGGTCGCCGACTACGCCAAGCGCAAGGGCGTGGACATGGCCCAGGCCGAACGCTGGCTGGCCTCGAACCTGGACTACGATCCCGAGTGATGCCGGCTCGCCGGGGATCGATGAATCCACGGCAACGCTGGATGCTTCTTGTAGGAGCTCCCTTCAGGGGCGACCCGGCCCCGTGGGAAGACGCTGCGTCCAACGCGCAGTCTCCGGATCGGCCGCTTTGAACGCGGCTGCGTTCGGCTGCCTCGGGTCGCCCCTGAAGGGAGCTCCTACAAGAAGCCGGAGCCCCAGGGCCACACCGGAGGCCGCCCCCGTACAATAGGCACTCCTGACCCGGAGCCTGCCATGCAGCCCACTTCCGTCCGCGCCGCGATCACCGGTGGCGTCTCCGGCCTCGGCCTGGCCGTGGCCACGCGCCTGGTCGCCGACGGCGGCAAGGTCGCCCTGCTCGACGTCAACGACGCCAAGGGCGCCGAAGCCGTCGCCGCGCTCGGCGAGGCCAATGCCCGCTACTTCCGCACCGACGTCACCGACGAAGCCGGCGTCGCCGCCACCCTCGCGTCCGCCCGCGATTTCCTCGGCGGCCTCAACGCCGCGGTGAACTGCGCCGGGATCCTCGGCGCCGGCCGGGTCCTCGGCAAGGACGGTCCGATGCCCCTGGACGGCTTCGCCCGCACCGTCATGGTCAACCTGGTCGGCAGCTTCAACGTCGCCAAGGCCGCCGCTGGCCTGATGCAGCAGAACGAACCGGGCGAGGACGGCGAGCGCGGCGTGATCGTCAACACCGCCTCGGTCGCCGCCTACGAAGGCCAGATCGGCCAGGCCGCCTATTCGGCGTCCAAGGGCGGCGTGGTCGGCATGACCCTGCCGATGGCGCGCGAACTGGCCCGCTTCGGCATCCGCGTCATGACCGTCGCTCCCGGCGTGTTCTGGACCCCGATGGTCGACGGCATGCCCGAGAGCGTGCAGCAGTCGCTGGCCGCCACCATCCCCTTCCCCTCGCGCCTGGGCCGGCCGGACGAATTCGCCGACACCGTCGCCTTCATCCTGCGCACCCGTTACCTCAACGGCGAGACCATCCGCCTGGATGGCGCCACCCGCCTGCAGCCGAAGTGATCCAGCCGCCCGCCGGGCGCGGGCCACGCATTCCAGAGAAGAAGCACCCATGAGAGCCAGCGAAATCAAGAAGGGCAACGTCGTCGAGTACAACAACGGCGTCTACCAGGTCCGCGACATCGAGCGCAGCTCGCCGCAGGGCCGCGGCGGCAACGTCCGCTACCGTTTCATCATGTATTCGGTGCCCGGCGGCGCCAAGCTGGACGCCAGCTTCGACGCCGACGACAACCTGGTCGAAGTCGAGCTGCTGCGCCGCCAGGCGACGTTCTCGTACAAGGACGGCGAGGCCTTCGTGTTCATGGACGACGAGGACTACACCCCCTATACCCTGGATCCGGACGCGATCGGCGATGCCGCCGGCTACATCACCGACGGCCTCGCCGGCATCTACGTGCAGGTGATCGACGAGCAGCCGGTGGCGATCCAGCTGCCGCAGCACGTGACCTTGGAAGTGGTCGAGACCCCGCCGGAACTCAAGGGCGGCACCGCGACCAAGCGGCCGAAGCCGGCCACGCTCAGCACCGGCATCGAGATCATGGTTCCCGAGTACATCACCACCGGCGAGCGGATCCTGGTCAACACCACCACCGGCGAGTTCGGCGGCCGCGCCGACTGAGCCGGCTGCCTTCCTGCTGTTTGTAGGAGTTCCCTTCAGGGGCGACCCGAGGTGGCTGGAATGCAGCCGCGTTCAAGGCGACCGATCCGGAGACCGTGCGTTCAATACGGCGCCTTCCAACGGGATCGGGTCGCCCCTGAAGGGAGCTCCTACAGTGGCGAGGTCGCGCAGGCGGGCGCCGGCGAGCGCGAGGTTGGCCTCGGTGCCCTCCAGCGCCTCGCGGCGCGCCGGCGACAACAGGCGGCGGATGCCGGCCTCCAGGCTCGCGGCCTGCGCGCCGCGGCGGGCGGCATCCTCGCGTACCCGCCCGGCCAGCACCGCGCGCTCGTCGGCCTGCGGCAGGCCGTAGCCTTCGACATCCTCCAGCCATGACGCCGGCCGGCTGAAGGCACCCCCGAGACGCAGGAATTCCTGCAGTGGCGCGGCGATGTCCGGGCCGGCTTCGGCCAGGCCGCGCCCGTCGCGCAACCAGCGCCGCTTGAGTTCATCCCGGGCCAGCGCCTCCTGCTGCCGCAGCGCGGCCGACTCCAGCACCAGCAGCGCGGCCGCCCCGCGCAGCCCGGCCGCGCGCAACGCCGGCTGGCGCGACGGCGGCGGCAATGCCAGCCATGCGGCGGCATCCGCCGGCGCCAGTCCCTGCTCTTCGCGGGCGACGGCGTACATCGCCTCGTAGTGCGCGCTCGCCGGCTCGAAGTAGTAACCGAGGCGGGCCTGCGCGGCCCGGTCACCGGGAATCCGCGACGCGTCGGTCGCACCGGCCGCGTGCAGCCGCCGCAGCAGCCCGTTCGGGGTGATGCCGGCCAGCGGCAACGCCGCCAGCCGCGGCACCGCGTCGTGCAGCAGCTTCCAGGTCTCCACCGCGCAGTTGTTGGAGACGAACAGGTAGCGGCCGTCGTAGCTCCAGTGCAGTTGCGCCGCACGCGTGGCCAAGGCCTCGATCTCGCCGCGCTCCAGCGCCAGCGGTACCGAGCGCAGCCCGCGCAGTTCCACCTTCGTGTATTCGTCCACCACCTGCCCCAGGGGCAGCGCGAACAGGCGCGACGGGTACGCGCCGGTCAGCCCGCGCCAGCTGGAGATCTGCACGTCGCCGACGAAGGCGCGGAACGAGAGCACCAGGTGGTGCTGCAGGTCCAGCCGGCAATCGGGGCCGCGCGGGCGCCCGGGCGCGCACACCACCAGCCGCAGCATGCTGTGGCCCCAGCGGCTCAGCGGCCGCGCGTTGCCCTCGGCCAGCAGGTAGTCGACCTCGAAGATGCGCTCCGGATCCAGCATGGCCGGGCCGCCGGATTCGCGCACGGCATCGCGCACGAACGGCAGCCCCGGCGCGCACGCGCCCGCCGCGTCCGCCGCGCCCGCCACGTCGAAGCGCGCATCGAAATAGGCCTGCAGCGCCGGACGCCGGCAGCGGTAGTCCGGATCGAGCAGGTAGTGTTCGAGGTTGACCGCCACGTACTCGCGCGGCGACGCCAGTTCGTACGCGTCGGGACTGCGGTCGCGGAAATCGTTGCGCCCGCGCCGGCCCGGGCCCAGCACCGCGACCTGCCAGCCGGCCAGGTCGAGCAGGCGCGGGTCGGAGGACAGGCGGCCGGACACGGTGCGGTCGTAGACGTGGGCCAGCTCGTGCAGCAGCGCGGCCAGCGCCGCGCGCGTGGCCGGGTCGTCGTCGCCGGCATCGGGCGGGCGCGCCATCCAGTCCTCGAGCAGGCGCCGGTCCAGCGCGATCCTCCAGCCGGTGGCGCGGCCATGCGTATCGGCGGGCAGGTCGCCGCGCCAGCGCAGTTCGATCGGCCGGTCCAGCGCTGCGCTCCACGCGGGTGGCAGGCGCGACAGCGCCTGCCCGACCAGCTGCGTGGTCGCCGCCTGTTGCGCGGGTGTCAGCCCACCGGCCGGGTGCAGCAGCGGCGCGGCCGTCGCGCCGGCGGCCACGGCCAGCCATGGGATGGCCACGGCGGCCCAGATGCGCCGCATCGCCGCGCTCCGTCCGGATCAGTCGCGGGCGAGGATCGCTCGCGCCAGTTCCAGGTCGCTGGCCTGGCGCGCGTCCGCATCCTGCTCGCGCATCACCCGCAGCGCCGCTTCCAGGCGGGCGCTGCGCACGCGACCGTCGCTGGCGACGAAGCCGGCGGCGTCCTCGCGCGCCTCGCGGACCAGCTTGTCGTTGCCGGAGCTGCTGTCGGAGGACGCGCCGCTGCCGGCCGAGGAGGCCCCGGCGGACGTCCCCGCCGAGGTGCCGGCGAAGCTGCCCGCCAGCGCGGGCGCGGCCGCGCACAGCAGGGCGAGCGCGGCGGGAAGGACGAGGGAATTCTTCATGTGCGTGATTCTGATGTGCGTGATCTGGGCTGCCGCAGCGCGCGGCCGGTGCGCAAAGACTAACCCGGACGCCGCCCCCGGTGCCGGCATCGCATCGCGGATCAGGCGTCGAACAGCTTGCCCGGGTTCAGGATCCCGTTGGGGTCGAACACGCGCCTGACCCCGCGCATCAGTTCGACCTCGGCCGTGCTGCGGGTGCTGTCCAGGTACGGTTTCTTGACCAGGCCGATGCCGTGCTCGGCGGAGATGCTGCCGCCGTGCGTCTTCAGCGCCTGCGCCAGCAGTTTCGTCACCTGCTCGCACTGGGCGACGAAGTCGGCGTCGCAGGTGGCCTCGGGCTTGAGCACGTTGATGTGCAGGTTGCCGTCGCCGATGTGGCCGAACCAGA
>CAZBDE010000210.1:0-5296 GCA_964490415.1 uncultured Pseudoxanthomonas sp.
GCCAGTTCCAGGACCTGGGGCACCAGGTGATCTTCCTGATCGGCGACTTCACCGGGATGATCGGCGACCCGACCGGCAAGAACGTCACCCGCAAGCCGCTGACCCGCGAGGACGTGCTGGCCAACGCGCGCACCTACGAGGAGCAGGTGTTCAAGGTGCTCGACCGCGAGCGCACCGAGGTGCGTTTCAACAGCGAGTGGTTCGGGCAGATGGCCGCGGCCGACATGATCCGCCTGGCCGGCCAGTACACGGTGGCGCGGATGCTCGAGCGCGACGACTTCGCCAAGCGCTACGCGGCGCAGCAGTCGATCGCGATCCACGAGTTCCTCTACCCGCTGGTGCAGGGCTACGACTCGGTGGCGTTGAAGGCGGACGTGGAACTGGGCGGCACCGACCAGAAGTTCAACCTGCTGATGGGCCGCGGCCTGCAGGAGCACCACGGCCAGGCGCCGCAGGTCGTGCTGACCATGCCGCTGCTGGAGGGCCTGGACGGGGTCAACAAGATGGGCAAGTCGCTGGGCAACTACATCGGCATCAGCGAACCGGCGATCGACATCGTGACCAAGGCGATGAAGATCGGCGACGAGCTGACCTGGCGCTGGATCGACCTGCTCAGCTTCGAGATTTCGGTGGCCGAGGCGGCGAAGCTGAAGGCCGAGGTCGCCGCCGGCGCGCTCAATCCGCGCGAGGTCAAGCTGCGCCTGGCGCGCGAGCTGGCCACGCGCTTCCACGATGCGGCCGCGGCCGAGCAGGCGATCGCCGGCTGGCACGCGGTGGTCACCGGCCAGGGCGACACCTCCTCGCTGCCGCTGCAGGACGTGGCGGTGCCGGCCGCGGGCATCCGCATCGCGGCGCTGCTCACCGCGGCGGGCATCACGCCTTCCAACTCCGAAGCCAACCGCAAGCTCAAGGAGCGCGCGGTGAAGGTCGACGGCGCGGTGGTCGAGGACGCGGCGCTGTCCTTCGCGCCGGGCTTCGAGGGGGTGATCCAGGTCGGCAAGCGCAACTTCGCCCGGGTGCGCCTGGTCGCCACCTGACCGGCCGGGGTTTTTGTAGGAGCTCCCTTCAGGGGCGACCCGAGGGCCCAGGAACGCAGCCACGTTCAACGCCAACGCTCCGGAGGCCGTGCGTTGAACGCGGTGTCTTCCAATGGGATCGGGTCGCCCCTGAAGGGAGCTCCTACGAAGAGCCGGGGGAGGCCGCGGATCAGAGCGTGTGCGTCACCACGCAATCGCGGCCCGCGCGCTTGGCGGTGTACAGCGCCTCGTCGGCGCCGCGCATCAGCATCGACAGCGGCATCGAGCGGTTGGACAGGGCCACGCCCAGGCTGGCGGTGACCCGCACCGGCGGCGCCGGCGCGTCCAGGCGCATCGTCGCCAGCGCCGTGCGGATGCGCTCGGCCAACTGCTGCGCGTTGCGCGCCTCCGGGCCGGTGACCACGATGACGAACTCCTCGCCGCCGGTGCGCGCGAACACGTCGTGCTCGCGCGTCTGCGCCCGGATCGTGTCGCTGAGCTTCTGCAGGACCAGGTCGCCGATCTCGTGCCCATAGCGGTCGTTGACCCGCTTGAAATGGTCCAGGTCCAGCGCGATCACCGCCAGGTGGCTGTCGCGGGTGAGCCGCTCCAGTTCCGGGTCCAGCCGCGCGAACAGCCCGCGGCGGTTGAGCGTGCCGGTGAGCGGGTCGAGCATCGCCGTCTGCCGCAGCGACTCGGCGGCGCGGAAGCTGGTCAGCATCAGCATGCAGAAGTTGATCAGGTACCAGGTCGACAGGTCGACGTTGACCCAGGCGTCGTTGGGCCCGTACTGCCCGGTGAGCGCCTGCAGCAGGTCGCGGCCGTACAGGAAGGTCAGCACCGCCCCGCCCAGCATCACCAGCCGCGCCGGCACGCGCAGCGGCGGCACGTCCAGCTGGCGGAACTGCCAGAACATCACCGCCAGCATCACCAGCTCGGCCAGGCTCATCGCCGCGCCCTGCCCGTCGATCGCATCGCCAGCCAGCCAGGCCAGCAGCGACAGCGCGGCGAAAGCAGGCGCCAGCGCCCACTCGACCCGGGTCAGTGGACGCTGCTGCACGAACTTGATGATCGAACCGGTGAGTACCGCCAGGCCGCCGCAGGCCAGCATCCCGCCCAATGCGGCCACCACCACCGTCGCGGTCTGCGCACCGGCGCGCTCCAGCTCCTGAGCGGTGCCGTCGAGCATGGCCGCGCCCAGCGAATAGAGGAAGTGGCCCACGCCCCATGAGCCGATGCCGCGCACCCCTCGCGAGACCCGCGACACGTACAGGAACAGCCCCAGCAGGATCAGCGCCAGGGCACAGTCGGTCAGCAGGAGATTGTAGAAGTCGGTGGTCATCCGCCCCCTGGCAGGCACTGCCGTGCCCCGGACTATGCGGCATCGATGCCGGTCGTTTCCATCCCGGCGCCGCCGGCCGGGACCGGCGCCCGTGGCCCGCCATCGTTGACGACCGGTGGTCACGATCCCAGGATCCGGATCCGGGGAATGCCGGAACGCATGCCGCCGCCGCGGGCGGCTGGCCTGATCGGCGCCCGTCCGCCGTTCAGTGCAGGGACGCCAGAGCCCAGGCCCATGACGCATACGCCCGGTCACCGCTCCGCCCGCCTCCCCGGCATCCTGCTGCTGCTGGCGTTGGTCGCGCTGGCGGTTCTGCGCTCGCACCATGGCACCCGGCTGGACAGCTTCACCGTCGATGAGCCATGGCACATCGTCGCCGGCGTCTCCTACGTGCGCGGCGGCGATTTCCGCCTCAACCCTGAGCATCCGCCGCTGGTCAAGCTCGCCGCGGGCGCAGCGATGCCGGGAGACTTCAGCCTGCGGCCGGTGGCGCCGCTGCACGAGAAGGAGCAGGAACGGGACATGGTCGAGGAGACGATGTTCTACGACAACGACGCCGCGCTCGCCCAGCAGCGCGCACGGCTCGCGATGTGGGGGTTGAACGGCGCGCTGCTGCTGGCGCTGGGCCTGGTGCTGTGGCGCGCGCTCGGCCTGGCCTGGGCGGCGGGCACGCTGGCGTTCCTGGCGATCGAGCCGACCGTGGCCGCGCACCTGCCGGTGGTGATGACCGACCTGCCGCTGGCGCTGACCCTGGCGATCGCGGCGGCCTGCGCCGGCCTGCTGGCCGCCGGATGGCGCTGGCGCTGGGTGGCCGGGTTGGGCCTGGCCCTGGGCCTGGCGCTGTCGGCCAAGCATTCGGCGCTGGCCGGGATCGGCGGGATCCTGGCCATGCTCGTCGTGGCGGCGCTCTCGGGCGGGCGGCGCGAGGGATTGCGTGGGGTTGCGAGGCGCGTGGCGAAACTGGCCGCGGCGCTGTTGCTGGCGGTGGCCGTGCTCTGGGCCTTCTACGGGTTCCGCTTCCACGCCGGCGCGGACGGCAGCGACGGCTTCAACCGCGCGCTGCCGGACAAGATCGCCGAGATCCGGAGCGACCACTGGCGCGAAGGCATCGCCTTCGCCGACCGCTGGCGGCTGCTGCCGCGCAGCTACCTGTGGGGGCTGGCCGACACCGTGCGCACCGGCGTCGAAGGACGCTCGATCAGCGAGCATTTCGTGTGGGGCACGATGTACGAAGGCCGCCCGCCCTGGTTCAGCTGGCCGGCGATCATCGCCGCCAAGGTGCCGCTGGCGCTGTTGCTGCTCTCGCTGCTGGGCGCGCTGGCGCTGTGGCGGCTGGCGCTGGCGCCGGCCGCGCGCTGGACGCTGTGGGCGGTGGCCGGCTGCAGCGCCTTCCACCTGCTGGCGCTGGTCGGCTCCGGTGCGATCTGGGGCGGCGTGCGCCATGCGATGCCGCTGCTGGTGGCCTTGGCCGTGCTGGCCGGCGCGGCGGTGCGCTATGCCTGGGAGCAGCGTCCCCGGGCCTGGCGCGTGCCGGCGGTCGCGTTGCTGGCGGTGGCCCTGGCGATGACGGTGCGCGAGCCGCGCGTGTGGGAGTACCACAACGAACTGGTCGGCGGCGCCGGCGGCGCCTACCGCTACTTCGACAACGAAGGCCTGGACCTGGGGCAGCGGTTCGGCGAGCTGCAGGCGTTCCACGACCGCGTCATCCGCCCCGGCGGCCAGCCGATGTACGTGGGCTTCTGGATGATCGAGGAGCAGATGCGCGCGGCCGGCCTCGGCAACCGGCGCCGGGTCGAGAGCCTGGACGACGACAACGTCGCCGGCATCTACGAGGGCTACTTCGCCTACAAGCGCGGGGCCCGGCTGCCCTGGCCGAGCAGCGACTGGGATCCGGCCGAGGTATTCGCCGGCCTGCAGCTGGTCGCCTCGTTCGGCAACACCGAAATCTGGCAGGGGCGGCAGGTGCTGCCGCGCGCGCGCGCGGCTGGCCTGCAGGGCAAGGTGCAGGACTACATCTACAAGGAGAACGGCCAGGACTGGGCGCTGGTGGCGCAGCGGCTGGAGGAGGTGGCGGCGCTGTTCCCGCAGTCGGTGTCCACCGGCGTCGAACTGGGCAACGCCTACGTGCGGCTGGGCGCCGGCAGCGATGCGATCCGCGCCTACCGGCGCTTCCTCGACCAGGACAAGGCGCCGGTGGATGCCGGCACGCGGCGGCTGGTGGAGGCGCAGATCGCCAGCATCCGCGCCGCCGGCGACCAGGTGGCCACGGTCGCCCCGTTGCGCAATCCGACGCTGGAGTAGAGCGGGGCTTGCCCCGCTGCTCCCGCCGCCTCAGTCGCCCAGCGTCAGCAGCGACGCGTTGCCACCCGCCGCCGTGGTATTGACCGTCACCGTCTTCTCGGTGGCGAAGCGCGGCAGGTAGTGCGGGCCGCCGGCCTTGGGGCCGGTGCCGGACAGGCCCTGGCCGCCGAACGGCTGCACCCCGACCACCGCGCCGATCTGGTTGCGGTTGACGTAGACGTTGCCGACCTTCACCCGCGAGGCGATGCGCTCGACGGTCTCGTCGATGCGCGAATGCACGCCCAGGGTCAGGCCGTAGCCGGTGGCGTTGATCTGCTCGATCACCGCGTCGAGCTGGTCGGCCTGCCAGCGCACCACGTGCAGGACCGGGCCGAACACCTCGCGCTGCAGCTGCGACAGCGACTGCAGCTCATAGGCGCGCGGGGCGAAGAAAGTGCCCAGCCCCAGGTCGCTGGCCATCGGCACGGTGGCGATGTGGCGCGCCTCCCGGTCCATGCGCGCGGCGTGCGCCGTGAGTACGTCCAGCGCGTCGGTGTCGATCACCGGGCCGACGTCGGTGGCCAGCGCGCCGGGGTCGCCGACCTTCAGTTCGGCCATCGCGCCGGCGAGCATGGTCATCACCTTGTCGGCGATGTCG
>CAZBDE010000211.1:0-2659 GCA_964490415.1 uncultured Pseudoxanthomonas sp.
CTCTCCCTCCGGGAGAGGGGTCGGGGGTGAGGGTACAGAGCAGCTGGACCGTCACAGCTTCACCGGACCCTCATCCGGCGCTTCGCGCCACCTTCTCCCGGAGGGAGAAGGGAACAGGCCACAGACGGTCACCGACGCGGAGAAGTGGATCCTCGCCCGCCTGGCCGCGGTCACCGCGCAGGCGCAGGAACACTTCGCCGCCTACCGCTTCGACCTGCTCGCCCAGGCGCTGTACGAATTCGCCTGGAACGAGTTCTGCGACTGGTTCGTCGAGCTGGCCAAGCCGGCGCTCAACGGCGAGGACGCCGCGGCCGCGGCCAGCACCCGCCACACCCTGCTGCACGTGCTCGAGTCGCTGCTGCGCCTGCTGCACCCGCTGGTGCCGTTCGTGACCGAGGAGTTGTGGCGCCAGGTCGCCCCGCGGCTGGGCATCGAAGGCGGTTCGATCTCGCTGCAGCCGTACCCGCAGCCGGCCGACTTCGCCGGCCAGGACTACGCCGCCGCCGAGGCCGACATCGAGTGGCTCAAGGCCATGGTCTCGGCCCTGCGCCGCGTACGCAGCGAACTGGGCGTGTCGCCGGGCAAGCCGGTGCGCCTGCTGCTGCAGGCCGGCAGCGCGGCGGACCGCGCGCGCGCGGTCCGCTTCGATTCGTCGCTGCGCTTCCTGCTGCGCCTGGAATCGGTCGAATGGCTGGACGCCGGCGGCGCCGCCCCGGCCGCCGCCGCCGCGATCGTCGGCGAACTGAAGCTGCTGGTGCCGCTGGAAGGCCTGGTCGACCTCGACGCCGAGCGCGCGCGGCTGGACAAGGAGCTCGCCCGCGTCGCCGCCGAGAAGGACAAGAGCGAGGCCAAGCTGGCGAAGTTCACCGACAAGGTCCCGGCTGCCGTGGTCGAGCAGGAGCGCCAGCGCCTGGCCGACTGGGGCGCGCAGCTGGCCGGCCTGCGGGAGCAGCGCGCCAGGCTGGGCTGACCGGCAAACGGCAGCGGATGCGTTATAACCCCTGGAACTTTCCCGGGGATCCATCGATGCGCGCCATTGCCATTGCCGTTGCCTGCCTGCTCTTGGCCGCGACCGATGCCGCCGCGGTCGACACCGTCCTGCACAACGGCAAGGTCTGGACCGGCGATCCGGCACAGCCTTCCGCGACCGCCATCGCCATCGACGACGGCCGCATCGTGGCGGTCGGCACGGATGCGGCGATCCTGGCGCTGGCGGCGGAAGGCAGCCAGCGCATCGACCTCAAGGGCCACCGCGTGGTCCCGGGCATCAACGATGCCCATACCCACCTCACCCTGGGCCTGCCGTCGGTGGACATCGAGCTGCCGCGCGACGCGGGCAGCGCGCAGGTGCGCGAGGCGATCGCCGCGCTGCCGACCGCGGGCGATGCGTGGATCACCGCCGACATCGGCATGGACGTGCTGCAGGACCCGTCGATGCGGCGCGCGCAGCTCGACGCGCTGCAACCGACCCGCCCGCTCCTGCTCACCGGCTGGACCGGCCACGGCATGCTGGTCAACAGCGCCGCGCAGCGGGCGCTGGGACTGTCGCTGGACGACGTGCCGGCGGGCGGCTGGCTGGGCCGGGATGCCTCCGGCGCGTTCGATGGCCGCGTGTACGAATACGCGCAGTGGTCGCCGCGCACCGGCCTGCCCGCGCGCCCGGAGCGCCTGCGCGGCCTGATCGCGCGCGACGCGGCGATGATGCTCGGACTCGGCATCACCAGCATCCAGAACATGGCGATCGGCACCCCGCTGCCCGACTTCATCGCCGCATGGCAGGACACGGGCACGCCCCTGCGCCTGCGCGCGATCCGCACCCCGCTCGCGCGCGGTCCCGGCGCCGCCCCCGACCACCTCGGGATCCCGGCGCGCGACCCCGCGCGGCCGTCGATCACCGTCTCCGGCACCAAATGGGTCCTCGACGGCACGCCGATGGAACGGGGCGCGGCGATGCGCAGTGCGTACCCGGACGGCGGCCACGGGCGCCTGAACTTCGACCAGGGCGGGATCGAGGCCCTGCTGCGCGAAACCTTCGCCCGCGGCGACCAGCCGCTGCTGCACGTCTCGGGCGACGCGACGCTCGCCGCCGTGCTCGACGCCATGCAGGCCATCGCCGCCGCCGAGGCCTGGCGCGCCCTGCGCCCGCGCATCGAGCATGGCGAGGGGCTGGCGCCGGACCTGATGGCGCGCGCGCGCGGATTCGGCATCGTGCTGGTGCAGAACCCCTCGCACTTCATGCTGCCGCCGCCCGAGTCCGCCTACATGGCGTCGCATCGCCTGCAGCCGCTGGCGGACGTGCTGGCGGCCGGCATCCCGTTGGCGCTGGGCAGCGACGGGCCGCCCAGCCCGTGGCTGAACATGATGTTCGCCGTCGCCCCGGCCTCGCGCCCGGACCAGGCGCTGACCCGCGAGCAGGCGCTGCGGGCCTACACCGCCGGCAGTGCGTTCGCCGAGTTCAGCGAGGGCGAAAAGGGCCGGCTCGCGCCCGGCCATCTCGCCGACCTGGCCGTGCTGTCGCAGGACGTGCTCGACGATGCGGTGCCGCCGCAGGCCCTGCCGGGCACGAGCAGCCTGCTGACCATGGTCGACGGAAAGATCGCCTGGCGCGACCCGGCGTTCTGAACGGAACGGCGGTCAATGCGGCCTGTCCGGGGATTCC
>CAZBDE010000211.1:2759-5289 GCA_964490415.1 uncultured Pseudoxanthomonas sp.
CGCAGCAGCGCGCGCAGCAGGTGCCGGCCGAGGCCGCGCGACTGCCGCTCCGGCGCGGTGCACAGGTTGAGCAGGTGCGCCTCGTCGGCGGCGATGCTCATCACCCCGTAGCCGGCCGGACGGTCGTCTTCCAGCGCCAGCAGCGCCGGATAGCCGGCCAGCAGGCAGTCGCGGAAGATGCCGCGGGTCCACGGGAACGGATAGGCGCGGCGCTCGATCGCCATCACCGCGTCCAGGTCGCCCTCGCGGATGGCGCGCAGGCGCCAGGCCGGGGCGGCCTCACGGCGGGCCACGTTCACGACGGCCGCCGGCGCAGCGCGCGCAGCTGCGGCCAGAACGCGCGCTTGGCCGCAGCGTCGCCGCGCAGCCGCTCCACCGGCCACTGCGCCATCGCCGCCTGCGCCGCCGGATCGGCCGGGTCCAGGCCGGAGGCGCGCAGCATCGCCAGCTGCAGCCGGTCCGGCAGCCGCGCCGGGCGGCGCATCGACGCGCGTGCCGAGGCATCGGAGGCAACGGACTCCGGGGCGGCCGCAGGCGCCGCCGCAGGCACGCGCCGGGGCATGGCCTCGGCGACCGGTGGGTGCGGACTGCGCGGCGGCTCCGGCCTCGGCCGTGCCGGCGCGGGCGCTTCCCCCACGATCTCGTCCGGGGCGCCCGCCAGCCCGCCGTCCGCGGCGGCACCCATCCGCCACACGGCATGGCCCAACGCCTGCAGCCAGCGCCGCTGCTGCGCGCTCCAGGGCGAGTCTCCGTGCATCATCCCGCGGTGCCCGCGGGCGGCCGCAGCCGCAGCCACGCCGCCATCACCGGTCCGGACAGCGCATAGAGGACGCCGACCACGAGCAGCACCCGCGGCGGGTCCACCACCAGCATCGCCAGCACCGCCGGCACGATCAGCAGCACCGCGAACGGGACCCGGTCGGCCCGCGCCCCGCCCTCGCCGCTGCCCTTGAAGCTCCAGTAGCGGAGCCGGCTGACCATCAGCAGCCCCGCGACCAGGGTCACCGCCAGGGCCACATAGCGCAGTTCCTCGCCACTCCAGCCCAGCTCGCCGTCAGCGAAGGCCCAGACGAAGGACATCATCAGCCCGGCCGCGGCCGGGCTGGCCAGGCCCACGAACCAGCGCTTGTCGGCGATCCCGACCTGGGTGTTGAACCGGGCCAGGCGCAGCGCCGCGCAGGCCGCGTACAGGAAGGCCACCGCCCAGCCGACCCGGCCCATCACGCTGCCGTCGAACTTCAGCGCCGACAGCGACCAGTGGTACATCACCAGCGCCGGGGCCAGGCCGAAGCTGACCAGGTCGGCCAGCGAGTCGTACTGCACGCCGAAGGCACTGCTGGTCCCGGTCAGGCGGGCCACCCGGCCGTCGATGCCGTCCATCACCCCGGCCACGAACACGGCGATGGCCGCCGCGGTGAACTGGCTGTTGGCCGCGGCGATGATCGCGTAGAAGCCGGCGAACAGGCCGCAGGTGGTGAACAGGTTCGGCAGCAGGTAGATGCCGCGGGAGCGCGGCGGCGGGGTTTCCAGGTCCATGCCGCCAGTGTACGGGCCGGCTGCCCCGCTGCGAACCGTGACCGGGCGACTTGCCAGCCCGGCGGCCGGGTGCTGCAATCGGCCCCTCGTCACCGGAGATCGCCGATGCGCTTCCTGCTCCGCTCCTGCCTGCTGCTCCTGGCCACCGGCCTCTGCACCGGCGCCATGGCCTCCAACGTGTACCAGTGGAAGGATTCCAAGGGCGTCACCCACTCCTCGGACAAGCCTCCCGCCGGCCAGAAGTACGACACCCGCCGCATCGACGGCCGGGTCGAGACGGTCGAGGCGGCGCAGCCGGACACGGCCGCAGAAAGCCCGCAGTGCGCCTCCGCCAGGCACAACCTGCAGCTGCTCGGCAGCGGCGGCCCGCTGCAGCTGGACACCGACGGCGACGGCAAGCCGGATCAGACCATGACCGACGAAGAACGGGCTTCGCACACGAGCCTGGCCGAGGCCGCGGTCAAGGCCTACTGCCCGCCCGCCGGCTGACCGGTGCGCGCGGCCTGGGCGATCCTGGCCGGCCTGGCCGTGGGCGGCGGGCTGGCCTGGTGGCTGGGCCGTGGCCAGGCCCCGCAGCACTCCGCTGAAGCCCGCCAGCGTGCCGCGCAGGCGGCCGCGGCGCAGGCCGAGGACGCGCTGCGCCCGCTCTACCGCTGGCGCGACGACGCCGGCAACCTGCAGATCACCGACACGCCACCGCCGAAGGGGCGCAAGTACGAGCGCGTCGCGCTCCAGCCCGAACCGGGCATCCGGGTCGAAAACGCGCGCTGATCCGTCGGCCGGGCGCCCCGCCCCCCGTGCTGGCAGAATGTCCGGCTTCCCGCCTCCCCCGGACGCCCTTCCCGATGCGCCTGTCCCGCTTCCACCTGCACACCACCAAGGAAACCCCGGCCGACGCCGAACTGGTCAGCCACCGGTTGATGCTGCGCGCCGGCATGATCCGCAAGCTCGCCGCCGGCCTGTACACCTGGTCGCCGCTGGGCCTGCGCGTGCT
>CAZBDE010000212.1:0-5161 GCA_964490415.1 uncultured Pseudoxanthomonas sp.
CGGCGTCGGCCGCGACGCCGAAGAGCTGCAGTGGGACCTGGACTACCTGCTGGCCGCCTGGCGCGCGATCGCCGAGGCCGCGCTGAGCAAGCCGGCGCCGTTCCTGATCTACCAGGAGTCGCGGCTGATCATCCGCGCCCTGCGCGACTACCTGCGCGCGGACGTCGGCGAGATCCTGGTCGACACCGAGGAGATGTACCAGGACGCACGCCAGTTCATGGAACAGGTGATGCCGCAGACCCTGCGCAAGCTCAAGCACTACAAGGACGACATCCCGCTGTTCAACCGTTTCCAGATCGAGTCGCAGATCGAGAACGCGTACGAGCGGACCATCCGCCTGCCCTCCGGCGGCGCGCTGGTGATCGACCAGACCGAGGCGTTGACCGCGATCGACGTCAACTCCGCGCGCGCCACCAAGGGCGGCGACATCGAGGAGACCGCGTTCCACACCAACCTGGAAGCGGCCGAGGAGGTCTCCCGCCAGCTGCGCCTGCGCGACCTGGGCGGCCTGGTGGTGATCGACTTCATCGACATGTCCTCGTCCAAGCACCAGCGCGCGGTCGAGGACCGCCTGCAGGGTTCGCTGAAATACGACCGCGCCCGCGTCCAGCTGGGCCGCATCTCGCGCTTCGGTCTGATGGAGATGAGCCGCCAGCGCCTGCGCGCCAGCCTGGGCGAGTCCAGCCAGATCGTGTGCCCGCGCTGCGAAGGCCACGGTCGCATGCGCAGCGTCGAGTCGCTGTCGCTGTCGATCATCCGCGTCGCCGAGGAGCACGCGATGAAGGAGAACACCGGGCAGGTGCTGGTCCAGGCCCCGGTGGAGATCGCCAACTTCCTGCTCAACGAGAAGCGCGGTGCGCTGCGCGAGATCGAGGCGCGCCACGACGCGCCGATCATCATCGTCGCCGACGAGCAGCTGCAGACCCCGCACTACGAGGTCACCCGCCTGCGCGAGAACGAACTGGGCGAGGAAAGCGGCAAGCCCAGCTACCAGCGCGGCACCCCGCGCAAGCTGCCGGTGCATGCGCTGACCAAGGCCCAGCTCAACATCCCGCCGCCGCCGGCGGTCACCCGCGTGGCCCCGCCGCGCCCGGCCCCGGTGCGCGAAGAGCGCGACGAGGCGCCCGCGCCGGTGGCTGTCGCCGCATCCCCCGCCCCGCGCGCGGCGGCGGCCGCCCCGGCTTCCGGCGGCGTGGTCGGCTTCTTCAAGCGCCTGTTCGGCGCTGGCGATGCACCCGCCGCTCCGGCGCCGGCACGCCAGCCGCAGAACGAGGGCCGTGGCAGCCGCAACGAGCGCAATGACCGTGGCGGTCGCCGCGACGGCCGCGATGGCCAGCCGTCGGCCCAGGGCAACCGCAAGCAGCGCGGCAACGCACCGCAGCAGGGCAAGGGCGGCAACGCCCAGCAGCCGCCCGCGCAGAAGCCGGAGCGCCAGGCGCAGCAGAAGGCGGCGCAGCCGCCGGGCCAGAACAACGGCCCCCAGGCGCCGGGCAGCCGCGCGCAGCAGCCCAAGCAGCCGCGTTCGCAGAAGGCCGCGAACGAAGCCGGCAGCGAGGCCGCAGCCAAGCCGGTGCAGCCGCAGCGTCCGCGCAACGAGGAAGCCACGCGCGCCCCGGCGGCGCAGGCCGCTGATGCCGAGAACGTGATCGCCGCGATGGCAGTGGCCGACACGGTGGCCGCACCGGCCGTGATCGCCGCCACCGGTGAAGCGGTCGCGGCAACCACCGCCGCCGACACCGTCCTGGACGCCGCCGCCACGCCCGCCCCGGGCGATGAAGGCGCCGCCGGCGACGGCGGGAGCCGCCGTCGCCGCGGTCGTCGCGGTGGCCGCCGCCGCCGCCGCGGTAGCGAAACCGCCGGCGCCCCGGCCGAAGGTGTCGACGATACCGGCACCCAGGACGACGCCGACCTCGACGAGGCCGACGAGATCGTGGGCGGTACCGCCGCCACGCCGGCCGCCATCACCCGCGGCCAGCCGGAGTTCGATTTCGACGATATCGCCGCACCGGCGCCGCAGCCCGTACCGGCCGCCGCGCAGGCTCCGGCCGATACCGCTCCGGACCGCCACGCAGTCGCCGTGGACGCGGCGCAGGCACCGGTCGAAGCCGTCGCGCAGCCCGGTACGGAGGCCGTCGATGCAGTGGCCGCACCCGCTGCCGCGACTTCGCCCGAAGTCGAGCCGGTCGTGGTGACGCAGGAAGAAACCGCGACGCTGGAACCGGCAGCCGCTGCCGTCCAGGCCATCGCCGCTGAGCCGGCAACGACGGCCGAACCGGCGAGCCCGGTCGAAGCCGCCGCGATCGCCGCGGTCGAAACCGACGCGGTCGAGCCCGTCCCGGCCACGGTCGAACAGGCCGCGGTCGAAGCGGCGGTCGCCAGCCCCGCCGCCGATGGAATCGTCGAAGAGACGATCGACGTCGTCGCGAACGCACCGGTGCAGTCGCCGGCCGTGGAGACGGCGCCTGTCGACGCGGAAGCCGCCACCGGAAAGACCGCCGTGGCTGCCACGACGACGACGCACGAAGCCCCTCAGACCGAGGCACCGGCGACGCCGTTCTCCACCACCCGCGGCCTGTTCGAACAGTTGCCGCCGGCGACCGCGACGACCGCCGATGCGGCCGATGCGGAGGTCGCGGGCCGGGAACCTGCGAATGGCGAGACCGCCACGGACGACGACAGCGAGCCGCGCCGGCACGCCTGACGTCCCTGCCCCTTCCCCTCGCACTGCGGGGGGGAAGGAAGGAGTGAAAAAAGCGGGGCTTGCCCCGCTTTTTTCCTTTCCGTTCCCCGCCAGGCCGCTACAGCGAACTGCCCGGATCCATCAGCCCGTAGCGCGCCGCCAGGCGCGCCAGGGCGATGCTGTCCTGCACGCCGATCTTCTCGAACAGGCGCGACTTGTGCGTGTTGATCGTCTTCGCGCTCAGGCTCAGGCGCTTGGCGATCGCATCCTGGCGCATGCCCTGCACCAGCAGCATCGCCACTTCCAGTTCGCGCGGCGATAGCAGGTCGAACGGCGAGCGCTCGCCGACCACGCTGGCCAGCGCCATGTTCTGCGCGATGCTGGTGCCCAGGTAGCGCTTGCCGCGCGCCGCGTCGCGCACCGCGTTGAGCAGTTCGCGTGCATCTCCGCCCTTGCCGACGTAGGCATGCGCGCCGACGTCGAGCAGGCGCTTGGGCAACGGCCCGTCCTCGAGCACGGACACGATCACGACCTTGCAGTCGAGCTGGCTGCGGACGATGCGCTCGGTCACTTCCAGGCCGCTGATGCCGGGCAGGTGCAGGTCGCACAGGACCACGTCCGGCTTCAGCTGGCGGATCAGCGGCAGCGCGTCCTCGCCGCTCTCGGCTTCGCCGAGGACTTCGATGTCGATTTCGGCGGACAGGATCATGCGCAGGCCGGCGCGAACCAGCGCATGGTCGTCCACCAGGAAAACGCGGATGGTCATGCCGCTCCCTCGGTATGCCTTCCCCCTGCAGGCAGACTAGCCGGCACCGGCGCCGGCAGCAAGCCACGACAGGCATACTGCGGGCGTATTCGGCATCCTTTACCGCGATTCGGGAAGACTTCGATGATCAAGCAAGCAACACTGGCGGCAATCTGTACAAAAACGCTTGCAGCCAGCCTGCTCCTGCTCGCCTCCGCCGTGCCGCCGGCGCATGCCGGAACACCGCGCGCGACGACCGCCGCGCCGCAGGATGCGGTCGCCGCACGCTGGCACGCACAGGTCGCACGCATCAGCGAAGGCGCCGGGACCGCCGAACGCGCCGCCGCCATCGGCGCGCGCCTGGACGCGATGGGCGTGGCGTGGCGCGAACTGCCGTTCGAACGCGACGGCCAGCACGGACGCAACCTCATCGCCGATCTCGGCGGCCCCGAAGGCGCGCCGCTGCTGCTGATCGGCGCGCACTACGACCGTGTCGACGTCGGCCACGGCGCCACCGACAACGCCTCCGGCGTGGCCACCGTGCTCGAGCTCGCGCAGGTGCTGCAGGCATCGCCGCTGCAGGCGCACCGGGTGAAGCTCGCCTTCTGGGACCTGGAAGAAAAGGGACTGCTCGGTTCGCACGGCTGGGTCGCCGGCGAAGGCCAGGAGCAACCCGCGCTCTACGTCAATTTCGATGTGTTCGGCTGGGGCGACACGCTGTGGATGATGACGCCGCAGGCCGACACCGCACTGGTGGCCGCGCTGCGCACCCGCGCCGCGCAGGAACGGCTGGGCTTCGAGCCCGGCGACAGGTACCCGCCCACCGACCACCTCGCCTTCCTCAAGGCCGGCTGGCCGGCGGTGTCGTTCTCGCTGGTCGGCGCGGCGGAGATCGACGCGATCCTGCAGGCCTATTCCGGCGGGACCCCGGCGCAGGTGCCCAAGGTGATGCAGGTGATCCATTCACCCCGCGACGACGTATCGCAGCTCGACCCGGCCAACGTATCGAAGGCGTTGCGGGTGCTGGAAGCCGGGCTCCGCGCCGTGGACGATGAATCCTGCTGTTCCGGAGCGGGGGCGGCGGATTAGTGGCGGAGAGAGTGGGATTCGAACCCACGGTAGTGTCGCCACTACGCCGGTTTTCAAGACCGGTGCCTTAAACCGCTCGGCCATCTCTCCGTTCGCGCGGAATTGTCGCACGCCCGCGGCGGGGCTCAGCCGGCCTCGGCCGTCTCCGCGACCCCGGCGTCGGCCTTGCCGCCGCAGTTGCCGCAGTCCAGGCGCGAAGCCTCGATCTGCTGCGGCAGGTGTTCGGCGAGGAAGTCGATGAACACCCGCACCGCCGGCAGCAGGCCGCGGCGCGAGGCGAACACGGCGTGGCAGATGCCCTGCGGCAGCGACCACTCCGGCAGCACCACCTCCAGCTCGCCCCGGCGTACCGCTTCGGCGCAGACCGTCTCCGGCAGCATGGTGATGCCGAAGCCGTCCTTGACCATCGACTGCAGCAGCGGGAAGTCGAATCCGGCCACGCGCGGCTGCAGGTCGACGCGGCGCACCTCGCCGTCCGGGCCGTGCAGTTCCCAGCGCTGGTGCGCCTCGTCCTCGTGGATGCTCAGGGTCAGGTGCGAAGCGAGGTCGGCCGGATCCCTCGGGCGGCCGGCGCGGTCCAGGTACTTCGGGCTGGCGACCAGCAGCTCCTGCACCTGGCCGAAGCTGCGCATCACCAGGCTGCCGTC
>CAZBDE010000213.1:0-5151 GCA_964490415.1 uncultured Pseudoxanthomonas sp.
GTCTTGTTGGCATAGAAGCTGAACACCGTGGCATCGCTGCCCAGCGTGCCCACCAACTGAGCGCCGCAGGTGGTCGGCAAGGCATGCGCGGCGTCTTCCACCACCTTCAGGCCGTGGCGGCGCGCGATGTCCAGCAGCGCCGGCATGTCGGCCGCCAAGCCGCCGTAGTGCACCGGCAGGATGGCCTTGGTGCGCGGCGTGATCGCCGCCTCGACGGCGGCCGGGTCGATGTTCAGCGTGGCCGGGGCTATGTCCACCAGCCGCACGTCCGCGCCCAGGTAGCGCACCACCTCGGCGGTGGCGGTGAAGGTGTGGGTGGTGGTGATGACCTCGTCGCCCGGGCCGATACCCAGCCCTTCCAACGCCAGGTGCAGCCCGGCGGTGGCCGAGTTGACGGCGATGGCATGCAGCGACGCGTCGCCCAGGAAGGTGCGGAAATCGGCCTCGAAGCGCGCGGCCTTGGGCCCGGTGGTGACCCAGCCGGACCTGAGCGTGTCCACCACCTCGGCGATCTCTTCGTCGCCGATGTCGGGCAGTGCGAAGGGCAGGAATGCGCGTGTCATGCTGCGCCGTCGTCAGGCCAGGGCGAGCAGGTTCTCGCGGCCGGCGCCGTGCACGGCCTCGACGGCGATGCTGCGATCGAAGGTCACGAGGCGCCCGCCATGGGCCGTGGCCAGCGCCAGCAGGTAGGCGTCGGTGAACTGCCGCGAACTGAGGACACGGTCCCAGTGGATTCGCCCTGCCTCGAGCAGGCTGAAGGCATCGGGCCAGAACGCATGGCTCGCGTCGGCCACCGCGCGGCCCAGGCGCTGTGCCACGCTGGCCGTGGGCTGCGGGTTCGGGTAGGACGGCAGCGACAGGATGCGCAGGCAGCCGTTCTGCGTCAGCGGGCATGACGCCCAGCCCAGCCGGGCGTGAGCCGCCAGCCACTCGGTGGCCGGCCGATGGTGCACGTGCGAGCCGTCGAGCAGCGCCACCAGCACGTTCACGTCCAGCAGCGCACGCAGGCTCATCGTTTCACAGGCCCTCGGCCTCGCGCAGCCGATCGACCTGCTCGTTCGTCACCACCACCCCCGGGCGCGCCGGAAAGGGCACGAAGCCGGCGACACCGCCTCGACGGCCGCGCGCTGCAGCGGCACTCGGCTCAGCGTCGGCGCCGGTGAGCGAATGCCGCAGCAGCCGCGAGATCACCTGGCCGGCCGTGCTGCGCTCGCGGCGCGCGATTTCCTTGGCAGCCGCCAGCAGGTCTTCGTCGATGTCGAGGGTGGTGCGCATGGCCCTGTGTGATGATTTGATGCACTGATGCTCAGATTCTACCGGAGCGAAGGCTTGTCGATCCAGGCCAGCACATGCGTGCGCAGCCAGGGCAGGCTGTTGGCCACCGGCAGCAGCCCCGGATGCACACGCGCCAGCGCTCGTGCCAGCGGCGGCGCCAGCGTCACGCGGCGATGTGTCAGCCGGCCGTGCGGGAACAGCGCGCGCAGGCGCCGCAGCGGCACGCCGCGCACGTCCGGGTTGCGCGGGTTGTCGACGATGAAGTCGTAGCACAGCACCGCGCCGCCCGGCTTCAGCCAGGACCACATCGCGTCGGCCAGGCGCTGCTGGTAGCCGTCGTCCAGCAGCGAGGAGAACACCGTCGAGACGAAGACGATGTCCAGCGACTGCGCTGCCACCTCGGCCTGCAGCGCATCGCCGCCGCGCAGCTGCACGGCCTCGGGCAGCACGGCGCGCGCCATCGCCAGCCGCTCGGGCAGCAGTTCGATGCCACTCAGCCCTGCCGGCGCGAAACCCAGGCGCAGCAGCTCCAGCAGGTTGCCGCCGGCGCCGCAGCCCACTTCCAGCAGACGCAGCGCGGCCAGGTCGTGCAGGCCCGCCTGGATCAACAAGCCGCGCAGCGCACGCTGCCGCTCCTGCAGCGCGTGCATCACCTCGGGCCGCAGCAGGCTGTAGCGGCCCGCATCCGTGCGGCGCGCATAGCGCTCGGCCACGGCGTCGGCTTCGCGCTCGCGGCTCACGACACAGCCTCGATGAAGCGCTGCGCCAGCACCGCATAGCTGTGGTGCGCGCGCACGTACTGCCGGCCGCGCTCGCCCATCGCGCGGCGCTCGTCGGCGCTCAGCGACGCCAGCTGGCGCAGGCCCGCAGCCACGGCCGCCGGCGCCTCGGGCGACACCGTCAAGCCGCAGCCGGCATCGGCCACGGGGTCGTTGCCGGCATCCACCGAATGCAGCACCGGCACGCCGGCCATCATGTAGTCCATCAGCTTGTTGGGCGCGATGCCGAAACGGTAGATCGGCACCTGTTGCCAGCCGATGTAGGCGATGTCGACCGCGCCCAGCAGCGACGGGATCTGCGCCTTCGGCACCGGCGGCAGCAGCGTCACGTTGTCCAGCCCTTCGTCGGCCACGCGGCGCGCCAGCCGCGCCTTCTCGTGCCCGTCGCCGACCAGCACGAACTGCAGCGCCACACCGCGCAGCAGCGCCGCGGCATCGAGCAGCGTGTCCAGCGCGTTCGGCAGGCCCATCGAGCCGGCATAGCCGACCACCATGCGGCCGGCGGCGCGCGCGTCGGCCAGCGAGCGCGCCACGTCCTCGCGCAAGGGCTGCGGGGCGTGCAGCCAGTCGTCGAGCGCGACGCCATTGGGCACGATATGCAGCTTGCGCAGGTCCAGGCCGCGCGAGGCCATGTACGCGTGCACCTTGGGCAGCATCGACACCACCCGATCGGCATCGCGGTAGGCGGCGTCCTCGGCCGCCTGCACCAGCAGGATGAAGGGGTGCCAGCGCGGCATGCCCGACAGCTCGATCGGCGACAGCGGCCACAGGTCGTGCACCTCGTAGACCAACCTGGCGCCGCAGCGCCGCGCCAGCCGCCGCGCCACCCAGATGTCCATCGGGTAGGTGCTGGAGGCGATGACCACGTCGGGCCGGAACTCGTCGATCAGCTGCGGCGTGCCGGACCACACGCCGCGCAGGAAGGCGCCGATGTTGCGCAGCCGCCCCGGGCCGTTGCCCTGGTAGGCCGGCGTGGGCAGCCAGCGGTAGCGGATGCCGTCGATCAACTCGTCGCCGGCGCGCGGCTGGCGCGCGCGCACGTGCGAGAAATCGGCCGCGACGATCTGCACCCGATGGCCCGTGCGCACCCATTCGCGCGCCAGGTAGTAGGGGCGGAACTCCATGCCCAGCTGCGGCGTGCCCGCGTAGTGGTTGATCAGCAGGATGTTCATGCCGCCTGCAGCTCGCGCAAGCGCGCCAGGAAGGCCTGCACGCCGGGGCCGAACATCGCGTGCTGCCCCACCCATGCGTGGTTGGCGCGGGCGATGGTCTCGCCGCGTTCGCGCAAGGCCTGCAGCGCGGCCGGCGGCGGCATCGCGCCATTGGCCAGGATCAAACCGTTGTCGCCGCTGCGCACCAGCTCGTGGTTGGCCGGCAGCTCCGACAGCAGCGGCACGCAGCCGTGGGCCAGGGCTTCCAGCACCGACACCGACACCGAATCGCTGCGAGGCAGGCTCAGGTACCAGCGTGAGCGCGCAAAGTGTTCGGCCTGCGTGTCGGCATCCAGCCTGCCGACGAAGCGCACCTGGTCCAGCAGGCCCAGGTGGCGCACCTGGGCCTGCAGCGCGCCGAGCAAGCTACCGTCGTTGGCCACCACCAGCCGCGCCTGCGGCCACTGCGCCGCGATGGCGGCGAAGACCTCGATCACGCGTTGCGGCGCATAGATCGGCTCCAGGCCGCGGTTGGCGAAGAACAGCGCATCGTCCTTGTGCGCCGGCAGCGGCGGCAGCGCCTCCAGCCCGAAGGGGAAGCACATCAGCTCGCCGGCACCCAGCTCGCGCATGCGTTGCGCCATGTGCAGCGAGTCGCTGGTCGTCAGTGCGCAGGCACGCAGCACACGGCCGAGCAGCGCACGCTGCAGCGCGCTGCGCTGCGGCGTGAGCAGCACGTCCGAACCCCAGGCCGAGCCGACCAGCCGCCCCGGCGCACCGAACAGCGTGCACGCCAGCCAGGCCAGCGTGCCATGCGACGTGAGGTAGTGCGCATGCACCCAGTCGGGCCGCACGCGGCGCAGCCAGCTCGCGAACTGCGGCAACTTGCGCAGCAAGGCAGCGTTGCCACCGCCGGCATTCGGCCGCGTCTGCAGTGCCAAGCGGCGCTCGGACGGCAGCAGTGCATCGAAGCTGGGCAGGAAGCCGCGGCTCGATGCCGCCCACAGCTCGAGCTGCGGCGCCAGCGCGCGCGCCCATTTCAGCAGGTGCGGGCTTTCGCCGTCCCCCCACAGCACCAGCCGCATCGGTCTCACCGCAGCACCCTGCGCGCTGCGCGCTCCGGGATGAGCGCTTTGGAGCGGCCATGCGCGCTCATGGCGGCAAACGCCCGGCCCAGGCTTCGTAGTGCGCGCGCAGTTCGGGGTGGCGCTGCAGCAGCGCCTCGTCGCGCTGGCGCGCATCGCCCACCACCTGGGCCGGCCGGCCGTCGAGCACGGCGAAGTCCGGGAACTCGCCGCGCACGATGCTGCCGGCACGTACCAGCGTGCCGCGGCCCAGCCGCGTGCCGGCCTCGATGAGCACCTGCGGGCCGATGAAACTGTAGGCGCCGATGTGTACCGGCCCCGCCACCCAACCCGGGCGTGCGCCGGGCCAGTCGACGTACGCGCGCCCCAGCACGCGCATCGCGCGGTGCGAGCTGTGCGTGGTGATGCTGACGTGGCTGGTGATCTGCACGCCCTCTTCCAGCGTGATGCCGCCGCTGGCCTCGATGAAGTTGAAGGGGCCGATGTAGACATGATCGCCCAGCGTCAAGCGGTCTTCGTGCTCGATGCAGCTGGCGGCGCTGATGCGCGTGTGCGGCAGGCGTCGGCCCATCGAGGCCTCGCCGAAGAGCATGCGGAAGAACAGCAGCCTGGCGACGCGCCGGCGCAGCCGGTTCAGGCGCGCGCGCCAGCCGATGCCGCTCATGGGCCCACCGGCCAGGTGGCCAGCTTCCAGAAGAACCAGCCGAAGTACAGCGCCATCGCCGCCGACACGGCCCAGCCGGCGGCATTCAACCCGCCGATCGCCAGGCCCGCGGCCAGCGCCGCGATGAACAGCGCCTGGCCCGCCAGCGACAGCTTCAGCGCCCAGGCCTGCGCGCCCCAGGCCATGGTCGCCACCGA
>CAZBDE010000214.1:0-5148 GCA_964490415.1 uncultured Pseudoxanthomonas sp.
TGTTCAGGCCGACGTAGTAGACGTTGTAGGCGCGGCCGCGGCGCGGATCGTCGGCGGCGTAGAGGTCGTTGATCTGGCTCGGCAGGCTCGGCAGGAACAGGCCGTTGCCCAGCGCGATCGTCGCCAGGGCGACGAAGAACATCGGCTCGAACGCCATCAGGAAGTGGCCCAGGGCCATGACGCTGCCGCCGAGGATCACCGCGTTGCGCTTGCCCAGCCAGCGGTCGGCGACCATGCCGCCGAGGATCGGCGTGAAGTACGCCATCGCGGTGTAGGTGCCGTAGATGAAGGAAGCCTTCTCCTGGGCGAACAGCAGCTGCTTGGTCATGTAGTAGACCAGCAGCGTGCGCATGCCGTAGTAGGAGAACAGCTCCCACATGTTGGTGAGGAACAGGATGGTCAGCCCGCGCGGCTGGCCGAACCAGGTCTTGTCGGCCACGGCGCTCACGGGGTGGCCTTCGGCCCCCACACCTCGTCCCCGCAGGAGATGAA
Source organism: uncultured Pseudoxanthomonas sp. (assembly GCA_964490415.1). Classification (GTDB taxonomy): domain Bacteria; phylum Pseudomonadota; class Gammaproteobacteria; order Xanthomonadales; family Xanthomonadaceae; genus Pseudoxanthomonas. The sequence goes on from CAZBDE010000214.1 coordinate 493, forward strand.
GCCGTCTTCGTAGCGCACCGGCGGCGTCCGGTCCTGCGCCAGGAAGATCGGCCCGTCCAGGTCGACCACGTCGCAGAACTGGCCCAGCACGAACGCCGGCGCCGCCGCCAGGCTGGTGCCGCACATGTTGCCGACCATCACCTGCTTGCCCAGTTCGCGTGCGCGGCGTGCCATCAGCAGGCCCTCGGTCAGGCCGCCGCACTTGTCGAGCTTGATGTTGATCACGTCGAAGCGGTGGTGGCGCGCTTCGAGTTCGGCCAGGTCGAGGATGCTTTCGTCGGCGGCGATCGGCACCACGTGTTCGATGCCGTCGAGGTCGGATTCGCGGCCGCGCGCGCAGGGCTGCTCGAGCAGCGCAATGTTCTCCTCGACCAGTACCGGCAGCAGGATCGGCAGGCTCGCGGCGTCGTAGCCCTGGTTCGCATCGACACCGATCCACGCATCGGGACAGCGCCGGCGCACCGCGCGCACCCGCTCGCAATCGAGCTGCGCCTCGCCGGTGAGCTTGAGCTTCAGCGCACGGGCGCCGACGTAGGCGGCGGCCTTCTCCGCCATCACCGCGGGCACGTCCGCGCCGACGGTGAAGGTGGTCAGCAGCGGCCGCACCTCGTCGAGTCCCGCCAGGCGCCAGACCGGCTCGCCGGCCAGCTGCGACTCCAGTTCCCACAGCGCGCAATCGAGTGCGTTGCGCGCGCCGCCCGGCGGCAGGAGTTCACGGAGCGTCGCACGGTCCAGCCCCGCCTCGATCCGTGGACGCAACGACTCCAGCGTCGCCAGCATGCCGTCCGGGTGGTCGTCGTTGTAGTAGACGCCGGCGGCCTCCCCGCGACCGGAATACCGGCCCCGGCGCAGGGTGACCACGGTCGCCGGCATCGCCTCGAAGACGTAGCCGGAGATCCGGAATGGGGCGGACAGGCGCAGCGGTTCGTTGTGCAGCTCGAGTTCGGTCTTCACGGAGGGTGCGCCGCTCAGAAGTTCGCGCCGAAGCCGATCAGGTGATAGGCGAATCCGACCCAGAGCAGGTACAGCGCGGCCAGCGCCAGGACCACGCTCCAGAGCCTGGCGAACCAGCGCCGCTTGCCGCGCAGCACCTGCCACGCGTTCCACAGCGCCAGTGCCGCACCGGCGATCAGCGCCACGCCGACGAACAGGCGCACCGCGATGACCAGGCCATCGGTACCGGTAAGGTTCTCCAGGTTGCTCATCATCCACAGCACCAGGCCGATGCCGCCGCCCATGCCCACCGTCGCCAGCAGGCTGCCCCAGCGCGCCGCGCGATGCGCCTTCGCATCCGCGCCGGAGAGCGCGTAAGGCACCTTGTAATGGCGGCGCAGCAGCGCCGAGACCGGCCAGGCCAGCGTGGTCAACAGAACGACGGCGAAGCTCAGGGCCAGCAGCATGGGGGCGCTCGCGCGCCAGGCGGAGAGCCGCTCGAACACCATGATCGGCGCGACGAACTCCATGCTGAAGCGCTTGACCTCGCCGTTCTCGACCTCGGCGGCGAGCCGATCGCCGCTGGTCGGGTCCTGCCACAGCCATTCGCCGATCGGCTGCCACTTCTTCGGCGTGCCGGACGGCGCCGGCCACATCGAGACGCTGATGGTGCCGTCCTCGTTCACGAGGACTTTGGCCTGGCCCAGCAGGTTCACGATTCCCATCACGTTGTTCTGCGGGCGGCGGCTGCTGTCGTAGGCGCCGGCGATCCTGGCGTTCTGCGCCTTGGCCGCCTCCGCGCCGATGCCGGCACCTTGCGGAAACGGACCGGGCAGGTAGCGCTGGACGAAATTCACGGCCAGCTGGGTGCGGACATGCAGGTTCGCGCCTTCGCGCCCGGCGCTGTTCATCGAGACGAAGATGCCCACGCCGTCGTCCGGGAACAGCCGCAGGTCGCTGTGGAACCACTGCGTGTCGCCGCCGTGGGCGATCGAAAAGTGGCCGTTGAGGCTGGTTTCGTAGAAGCCCAGCTTCATCTGGTTGAGCGGGCCGACGGTGGCCTGCCCGGTGCGGTGCATCTTGTCGGTGGTTTCCGCGGACAGGATGCGCGCGCCGTGGTACTCGCCCTTGTTGAGGTGCGCGATCATGAACTTCGCCATGTCCGCACCGCTGGAGGCCAGGCTGCCCGCCGGATACAGGTTGATCAGCTCGTAGGGCTTCTCCTTGCCTTCGGACAGGCGCGCGTAGCCCTTCGACATGCGCTTGGCCAGGTCGTCCTGCAAGGGCTGGCGGAAGCTCGAACTGCGCATGTCCAGCGGGGCGAAGATGTGCTGTTCGACGTAGTCGTTGAAATCCTGGCCGCTGACGCGCTCGACGATGTAGCCGGCCAGCGCGGTGGCGTAGTTGGAATAGGCCGGGGTCGTGCCCGGCACGTGGATGCGGTCGGGCGTCCAGCGCTTGAGGGTGTCGCCCAGCGGCGTCAGCGCGCCGGTATCGGAGAAGATCAGGCCGCGCAGCGCCTCTTCGAAGCCGCCGGTGTGGGTCATGATCTGGCGCATCGTCAACGGCTTGCCGTCGCGCTCGGGAATGGTGAAATCCAGGTACTGGTTGACGTCGGCGTCCAGGTCGATCGTGCCCGCTTCGACCTGCTGCATCACCGCCGTCCAGGTGAACAGCTTGGACACCGAGCCGGGGCGGAACAGCGTGGCCTCCGGATCGACCGGCGTGCGCTCCGCCAGGTCCGAGAAACCATAGCCCTTCTGCAGCAGCACCTCGCCGTCCTTGACCACCACCACCACCGCGCCGGCGATGTCGCCGGAGGCCAGCGCGTAGGGGAAGAAGCCGTCCAGCCAGGCCTCGACGTCCGTCCGGGTCAGGACCGGCGTGGCGGCCGGCGGGGCGGACCCGGCGACGGGCAGCGCGGCCGGCTCGGCCGCGGGCGCCGCGGCCGGCATGGCCGGCACCGCGACCGGCGGCGTCACCGAGGTCGGCGATACTGCGGTTTCCTGCGCCGCCAACGGCAAGGCCAGCACGGCGGAAAGCACGGCTCCGCACAAGATCGGTGGAATCGCACGCATCGAACGGCCTCCCGGCTCAAGCTGTGGGACCGCCGCACCGGTGGCGTTCACCGGAGGGACGGCGGGCTGGTTTATCCTGATTTGGCGATAATGATCCCAATCAGAGAATTGTCAACCCGTGCCGAAAGTCCCGCGCCGGGCGCTGCCGCCAGCGCCGCCCTTTCCATCGATCGCCCGCGGAGGCGATGATGATCCCGTACGGGGACACGACAGACGTTCCACAGGAGATCCGGCAAGGATGACATCCCAGCACCCCACGCAGCACCCCACCATTGGCGGACTGCTGCGCTCGCTGCGCGCACGCAAGGGCTGGACGCTCAAGCAGATGAGCGAGCACTCGGGCATCCCGCTGTCGACCCTGTCCAAGGTCGAACACGACCGCCTGACGCTCACCTACGACAAGCTGCTGCAGCTCAGCCAGCGCCTGCAGCTGCGCATGTCGGAGCTGTTCGCCGAACAGGACGAGGCTCCCGGACCGGCGGTGACCGCCCGGCGCAGCATCGGCCGCATCGAGGACGCGATCCGCGTCACCACCCCCAACTACGACTACTACTACCTGTGCCCGGAACTGCGCCGCAAGCGCATGATCCCGGTCCTCACCCGCGTGCGCGCCAAGAGCATCGGGGAGTTCGGCGAGCTGGTGCGCCATTCGGGCGAGGAGTACATCCATGTGCTGGAGGGACGCATGGAGGTGCACACCGAGTTCTACGATCCGATCGTGCTCGAGACCGGCGAGTCGGTCTACATCGACTCCAACATGGGCCATGCCTACATCGCCGCCGAAGGCTGCGACGAGGTGCTGCTGCTCGGGGTCTGCTCCAGCAGCGACGAACAGCTGATGGAATCGCTGATGACCCTGCATGGCGACGAGGCCGCGGCGCGCCAAGGCAAGGCCAGGCGCCTCAAGGCGCCGGCGGCCAGGCCCGCCAAGCCGGCCAAGCGCACCGCGCGGAAGACGGCGGCGAAGAAATAGGGAGCGCGGCCAGGCGCCGGTCGCCTCTACCCGCCAGGGACCCGGACACCGCCGTCCGCGGCGGCGGAATCAATCCGCGGCCCGGAACAGCCACGGTTGCGAGGCGCGGTGCCGCGCCTCGAACGCGCCGATCGCGTCGCTTTCCTCCAGGGTCAGGCCGATGTCGTCCAGGCCGTTGAGCAGGCAATGCTTGCGGAAGGCGTCGATCTCGAAGCGGTACTGCACGCCGTCCGGCCGGGTCACGGTCTGCGACGCCAGGTCCACGGTCAGCGTGTAGCCCCCGGCGGCCTCGCACTGGGCGAACAGCGCGTCGACCTGGTCTTCGGCCAGCACGATCGGCAGCAGGCCGTTCTTGAAGCTGTTGTTGAAGAAGATGTCGGCGAAGCTGGGCGCGACGATGGCGCGGAAGCCGTATTCGTCCAATGCCCACGGCGCGTGCTCGCGCGAGGAGCCGCAGCCGAAGTTCTCGCGCGCCAGCAGCACGCTGGCGCCGCGGTAGCGCGGGAAGTTGAGCACGAAGTCCCGGTTGAGCGGGCGGTTCGCGCTGTCCTGCCCCGGCTGGCCCACGTCCAGGTAACGCCACTCGTCGAACAGGTTCGGGCCGAAACCCGAGCGCTTGATCGACTTGAGGAACTGCTTGGGGATGATCTGGTCGGTGTCGACGTTGGCGCG
>CAZBDE010000215.1:0-5136 GCA_964490415.1 uncultured Pseudoxanthomonas sp.
CGCGGTCGCGCTCAGGGACGGAGACTGCGACGCCTCCTGCTACCAGATGCCGACCGAATTCACCAATGACCTGCGCACTACCGAGAAATCGAAGAGTGCCTATGTGCAGTGGACGACCACCTTCGACTGGGCCATCCCGGTCCATGTCGCGGCCGGTGTGCGCTACGAAGAGACGGAAATCGTATCGCCCGCCCGGGTCCTGACGCCGGCAAACAACAGCATCTCCTGGGATTCGGCGAACGAGCTCTACGTCACCCTCGGAGACACGCCGGAGGAGGCGGATTTCACCGGTAAATATGACTACCTGCTTCCCAACCTGGACGTGAGGGCGGACCTGACCGAGGACCTGGTGCTCCGCGGCAGCTACAGCGAGACCATCGGACGGCCCGGCTGGATGGACATCATGGGCGGCCAGACGATCAACACCCTGGTCCGGGTCGAGGGAGGCACCGGAACGCTGGGCAACCCGGGCCTGCTTCCGCTCGAATCCAAGAACTTCGACCTGTCGCTGGAGTGGTACTACGGCGAGGCGAGCTACGTCTCGGTGGGCTATTTCCGCAAGAACATCAAGAATTTCATCAGCAGCACGATCATCGTGGATACGCCGTACGATCTCCACACGCCGGTGGGCGGCGCGTACTGGAATGCGGCGGTCAACAGCGGCACCTGCCCGGCGGGGGACCTGCCGTGCATCCGCGACTACATCTTCGACAACTTCGCCGGTTCTCCGGGCGTCAACTACACCGGCCAGAATTCGGCCGGACAGAGCACCGGCAGCATCGTCGGCCAGCCCGGCGACCCGATCGCCAATTTCAACATCACCACTCCGGCCAACCAGAGCTCGGACCACCTGGATGGCTTCGAGATCAATGTCCAGCACGTGTTCGGCGACAGTGGCTTTGGCCTGGCGGCGAACTACACCAAGGTGGATTCGGGCCTGACCTTCGACAACACCGACCTGGGCACACAGGACCCGATGGTCGGCCTGAGCGATTCGGCCAACCTGGTGGCGTTCTACGACAAGAACAAGTGGCAGGTGCGTGCGGCCTACAACTGGCGCGACGAGTTCCTGAACGGCATCGGCGGTGGCGGCGTGCCAGCCAATCCGAACTGGACCGAGGCCTACGGCCAGCTGGATGCGATCATCAGCTACGAAGTCCTGGAGAACCTCACGCTGAGCCTGGAGGGCATCAACCTCACCGACGAGACGCAGCGGATCCACGCCCGTCACGAGAACATGGTGCGGTTCGCCACCCAGACCGGGCCGCGTTACATGTTCGGCGTGCGCTACCGGTTCTGACGCATGCCGGCACCCGGACGCACGACTCCTCCCAGGTCGCGCGTCCCGGAGGAGCCGCCGGACCGCCGGCGGCTCCTCCTTTCTCCGGGCCGAGCTTTCTTCGGGCCCATGGATGGGGCACGATGCCGCAGGACGCGGCGTGCATGCCCGCAAGTCTCCGAGAACCGATGAGCAACAACGTCCTGCTGAACAATGTCGACCACCGCGACCTGCGCGTGGATCCCCGCCGGGCGGCCGATCTGGGCGACGACGTGATGTGCGCCCTGACCTACCCGGGCGAGTTCCGCAACGTGCAGGCGCACTATCCGATCGTGTTCCGCCGCGATGCCGGCGGCGGCTTCCAGCCACTGGCCCTGTTCGGGCTGCAGGAAGGCGCCAACCTGTTCCTGGAAGGCGACCGCTGGGACGCCACCTACATCCCGCTGTCGGTGCAGCGGCAGCCGTTCCTGATCGGTGTGTCCGGCGAGGAGCGCCTGATCCACCTCGACCTGGACCATCCGCGCGTGCGCGCCGGCACCGGCGAGGCGCTGTTCCGCGACTACGGCGGAACCACCGAATTCCTCGAGCAGATCCGCTCGATCCTGCTCACGCTGCACGACGGCGTCCTGGCCACGCCGGCGTTCGTCGAGGCGCTGTTGCGCCACCAGCTGCTGGAATCCTTCGTCCTCGACATCGAGCTCGACGACGGCTCGCACAACCGCCTGGCCGGTTTCCACACCATCGACGAGGCGCGGCTGCACGCGCTGGACGGCGCGGCGCTCGAACGCCTGTCGCGCGACGGCCACCTGCTGCCGATCTACATGGTCCTGGCCTCGCTGTCGCGGTTCCGCGACCTGATCGAGCGGATGAACCGCCGCCGTGCCGCGGGCCGTTGAAGCCATCGACGAAGTTTCCGGCCTCGACCCGCGATCGCTGCCGGACGAGCTGCTGCGCTCGCCGCGGCCGCTGGTGCTGCGCGGCCTGGTCGCGCAGTGGCCGATGGTCCGGGCCGGGCGCGAGTCGGCGCCGGCGGCCATCGAGTACCTGAAGCGTTTCGACCACGGCGGCATGCCGGTGGTGGCCACCGTCGCACCGCCGGAAGCCGCCGGCCGGGTGTTCTACGACGAGGACCTGGGCGGCTTCAATTTCCGCCGCGAGCAGCTGCCGCTGGCGGTGGTGCTCGACACCCTGCGCAAGTACCTGGACGATCCGGCGCCGCCGTCCATCTACGTCGGCTCGACCACGATCGACACCTTCCTGCCGGGCTTCCGCGACGAGAACGTCGTCGACTTCGGCGGCCGCGATCCGCTGGCCAGCATCTGGATCGGCAACCGCAGCCGCATCCCCGCCCACCAGGACGTGCCGGACAACCTGGCCTGCGTGGTCGCCGGCCGTCGCCGGGTGACGCTGTTCCCGCCCTCGCAGCTGCCGAACCTGTACATCGGCCCGCTCGACCACACCCCCGCGGGGCAGGCGGTCAGCCTGGTCGACCTCAACGCGCCCGACCACGAGCGCTTCCCCAGGTTCGCCGAGGCGCTGGGCCATGCCCGCGGCGCGGTGCTGGAGCCGGGCGACGCGGTGTTCATCCCGAGCATGTGGTGGCACCACATGGAAGGGCTGGAGGCGTTCAACGTGCTGGTCAACTACTGGTGGCGGCAGTCGCCGGCGTGGATGGACACGCCGATGAATGCGCTGATGCTGGCGATCATGAGCGTGCGCGACCTGCCACCGGTCGAGCGCGCGATCTGGAAGGACGTGTTCGACCATTACGTGTTCGACTACGACGAGGCCGAGGCGGCCGGCCACATCCCCGAAACCGCGCGCCGCGTGCTCTCGCCGATCGACGAGGCCCGCGCGCGCCACCTCCGCGCGCTGTTGCTGAAGCGCCTGAACCGTTGAGAACCCAAGACATGCACGATCCCGATCCGGTGGCCCGTCCCCGTCCCGTCAAGCGCGTCGTCATCGCCGGCGGCGGCACCGCCGGCTGGATGGCGGCCGCGGCGCTGTCCAAGACCCTGGGCAAGGTGCTGGACATCGTCCTGGTCGAGTCCGAGGAGATCGGCACCGTCGGCGTCGGCGAGGCCACCATCCCGACCCTGGTCACCTTCCACCGCCTGCTCGACATCAAGGAGCAGGAATACATGGCCGCCGTGCAGGGCACGGTGAAGCTGGGCATCTCCTTCGAGAACTGGAAGGACGTGGGCCACCGTTACATCCACTCCTTCGGCATCAGCGGCAAGGACCACTGGTCGGCCGGCTTCCAGAACTTCTGGCTGCGCGGGCGCGAGGAGGGGCTGGCCAGCGACTACAGCGACTACTGCATCGAGCTGCAGGCCGCGCTGCAGGACCGCTTCTCGCACCTGCCGCGCTACCACGTGAACTACGCGTACCACATGGACGCGGCGCTGTACGCGCGCTACCTGCGCGGCTTCAGCCAGCAGTACGGCTGCAAGCGGGTCGAGGGCAAGATCGTCGAGGTGGTCACCGACGACGAGGGCTGCATCTCGGCGCTGAAGCTGGAACGCGGCGAGGTGATCGAGGGCGACCTGTTCATCGACTGCACCGGTTTCCGCGCACTGCTGATCGGCAAGACCCTGGGGGTGGGCTTCACCGACTGGTCGCACTGGCTGTTCAACGACAGCGCGCTGGCGACCCAGACCACGGCGGTGCGCGACGCGGTGCCCTACACCCGCGCCATCGCGGGCAAGTCCGGCTGGCAGTGGCGGATCCCGCTGCAGCACCGGGTCGGCAACGGCATCGTCTATTCCAGCCGGCACATGAGCGACGACGAGGCGCGCGCGGAGTTCCTCGGCAGCATCGAGGGCGAGGTGATCAAGCAGCCGTGGCCGGTGCGGTTCCAGCCGGGCCAGCGCCAGCAGTGCTGGGCGAAGAACGTCGTGGCCCTGGGCCTGGCCGGCAGCTTCATCGAGCCGCTGGAATCGACCACGATCCACCTGATCCAGCGCGGCATCGTGCGCCTGCTGCAGGGCTTCCCGCACGTGATCACCCAGCCGGCGATCGACGAGTACAACGCCCGCCTCAACGAGGAACTGCAGCACGTGCGCGACTTCGTGGTGATGCACTACCACATCAGCGACCGTCGCGATTCGCCGTACTGGCAGGAGATCGCGGAGATGCGCATTCCCGACACGCTGCGCCACCGGATCGAGCTGTTCCGCGAGACCGGCAACGTGTTCCACGTGCCGGGCGAGCTGTTCGGCGAGAACTCCTGGGTCCAGGTGATGCTGGGGCAGGGCATCGAGCCCAGGCGCCACCATCCCACCGCCGACGTGATGAGCCAGGCCGACCTGGCGCGGTTCCTGGGCGACATCCGCGACAACGTGCTGAACACGGTGCGGCAGATGCCGCTGCACATGGACTACCTGCGCAGCTACGCGCCCGCGCCGGTGCCCGAGGCGGTACGCCAGGCCGGCTGACATTCCCGCGGGGCGGGCGACCGCTCCCATACTGGAGGAAACCGATGAAGTACATGTTGATGGCGGCACTGTTCGCGGCCACGCTGCCGGCGCAGGCGGCGGGCTCCGGAGCCGCGGTCGCGCGGCCGACGGACAAGGGAGGCCAGGTGGTCACCGTCTATACCAGTGCGCAAGGCGCGCAACGGCAGATGCTGCGCAGCCAGGCCGCGCCGCTGGCCGAAGGCCATCCGCTCACCGAGGCGGAGAACTCGGTGTTCGTCGAGCCGGCGCGGCGCTTCCAGTCCCTGCTTGGCATCGGTGGTGCGATCACCGACGCCACCGCCGAGACCTTCGCCAAACTCGATGGCAGGCGCCAGGCCGAACTTCTGCGCGCCTACTACGACACCGAACAGGGCATCGGCTACACCCTGGCCCGCACCA
>CAZBDE010000216.1:0-5106 GCA_964490415.1 uncultured Pseudoxanthomonas sp.
AACGCCCCCTTGTAGGAGCGGGCATGACCGCGACACGGGCGTCGTCAGTCGATCCGCGCGTACGCCGGCAAGGTCAGGAACTCGACCAGCTGGCAGGCGCGGGTCAGCTCGTCGAGCAGGGCGATGGCTTCCGGAATGCGCGATCCCCCCGGCAGCGTGGCGGTATCGCCCAGCCGGCCCGGCAGCGCGGCCAGGGTCCGCTCGAACAGGGCGAAGTCGATCACCGTGCCGTCGGCCAGGTGCACCGGGCTGCCGTCGGCGTGGCGGCCGCGCGGATCGGAATGGTGCAGCCACTGCCACAGCTGGGCGCGGGCGATCTCGGCGGTGGCCGCGTCCTCCATCAGCCAGTGGATCGGCACGCAGCCGTTGCCGTCCAGCCAGGCGGCCATGTAGCGCACGCAGACCTCGACGTTGTTCTCGAAGCCCTCGCGGGTGATCGTGCCTTCGCTCGGGCGGATCAGGTCGTCGCGGCTGGCCTGCACGTCCTCGCGCAGCACGTGGTGCTGGTTCGGCGTGGGCATGCGCGCATCGAAGATCGCGCGCGCCACCGGGATCAGCGCCGGGTGCGCGACCCAGGTGCCGTCATGGCCGGCGGTCACCTCGCGCAGCTTGTCGGCGCGCACCCGCGCCAGCGCCTGCTCGTTGGCGGCCTCGTCGTGCGCGATCGGGATCTGCGCGGCCATGCCGCCCATCGCATGCGCGCCGCGGCGGTGGCAGGTGCGGATCAGCAGCTCCGAATAGGCCTTCAGGAACGGCTGGGTCATGGTCACCTGGCCGCGCTCGGGCAGCACCCGGTCGGCGTGGGCGCGGAAGGTCTTCAGGTACGAGAAGATGTAGTCCCAGCGCCCGCAGTTCAGGCCGACGATGCGCTCCTTCAGCGCATGCAGGATCTCGTCCATCTCGAACACCGCCGGCAGCGTCTCCACCAGCACGGTGACCTTCATCTGCCCGTGCGGCAGGCCCAGCATCGACTCCACGTGCGACAGCGCGGCTTCCCACAGCGCCGCCTCTTCCATCGACTGCAGCTTGGGCAGGTAGAAGTACGGACCGCGGTCGTTGGCCATCAGCGTGCGCGCGTTGTGCCAGGCGAACACCGCCATGTCGAACAGGCCGCCGGCGATCGGCTCGCCGTCGATGCGCACGTGCTTCTCGTCCAGGTGCCAGCCGCGCGGGCGCACGATCAGCACCGCCCTCTCCTCGTACGGGCGCAGCCGGTACTGCTTGCCGTTCTCCGCCTCGAACGACAGCGTGCCGTCGATCGCCGCGGCCAGCGCGCGCTGGCCGGCCAGCAGGTTGCGCCAGGTCGGCGCGGTGGAATCCTCGAAGTCGGCCATGTAGCACTGCGCGCCGGAGTTCAGCGCGTTGATCACCATCTTCGGATCGGTCGGACCGGTGATCTCCACGCGGCGGTCCTGCAGCGCGCGCGGGATCGGCGCGACCGTCCAGTCGCCGGCGCGGATCGCGGCGGTGTCCCGGCGGAAGTCCGGCAGGCCGCCGGCATCGAAGAAGGCCTGGCGCTCGCGGCGGGCGGCCAGGCGGGCGCGGCGCTCCGGCTCGATCGCCCGGTGCAGCGAAACCAGCAGGCCCAGCAGCGGCGCCGGCAGCAACTGCTCCTGGCCGGCCACGCGCTCGGTCAGCGCAAGCCCGGCGGCCGCGCGCGGAGCGACCGCGACGGACGCGGGACGGCTGGCCGGACGGGACGAGGGGGTCGGAATTGCGGTGGCGGCGGTGGCGGACATGGCAGGCTCCTGGCTGCACGGGTCGGGAGGCCACGCTGCGCTGCGGCAAATTATTTGACAACTTAGATTTGGCAATGTACTTCATAAGTACAACTAATATGCAGGCACAACCATTCCATGGCGCCTACCGCAAGTCCGCGTTTTTCCTACAAATCCGATCGCCTCAAGCCGCTGCGGGCGTTCTGCCAGACGGTGCGCCTGGGGTCGGTTTCGCGGGCCGCGGACGCTCTTTTCGTCAGCCAGCCGGCCATCACCCTGCAGTTGCAGGCGCTGGAGCGGGACCTGGGCATGCCCCTGCTGGAGCGCAACGGCCGCCGCCTGAGCCCGACCCGCGAGGGCGAGGTCCTGTTCGAGATGGCCCTGCCCCTGGTCGAGCAGCTGGACGGGCTGGAGGCCAGCTTCCGCGAGCGGGTCCGCGGCCTGGAGGCCGGCGAGCTGAAGATCGCCGCCAACAGCTCCACGATCCTCTACCTGCTGCCGAGGATCGTGGAGGCCTTCCGCGCCCGCCACCCCGAGGTGCGGCTGAGCCTGCACAACGTGGTCACCGGCGAGGGCACCGACCTGCTGCGCGAGGACGCGGTGGAACTGGTGGTCGGCACCCTGCTCGACGTGCCGGCCGACCTGAGCTACGAGGCCGCCTACCGCTTCGAGCAGCGGCTGATCGCCCAGCCCGGGCACCCGCTGCTGGAAAAGCCGCGGCTGGAACTGCACGACCTCGCCGAGCATCCGCTGATCTTGCCGCCCAAGCGGCAGATCACCTGGCGCCTGGTCGACCTGGTGCTGCAGCAGAACCGGGTGCCGTACAAGGTCGCACTGGAAGTGAGCGGCTGGGACGTGATCAAGCAGTACGTGGCGATGGGCATGGGCGTATCGATCGTGCCTTCGATCTGCCTGGGCGAGGCCGACCGCGACCGGCTGGGGTCACGCTCGCTGTCCTCGTTCTTCCCGTCCCGCACCTACGGCGTGGTGGTGCGCAAGGGCCGCGTGCTGTCGCCGCAGGCGCGCGCGTTCGTCGCCCTGATCAAGCCGGACCTGATGGCGCCGCGCCAGTACGACGAGAGCGGGCATTCGGAGCGGTGAGGCGGCCGCGACGGAGGAGCGATCGTGATCGCGTGGCCGACAAACTCAACTCAGGACCGAGGAAGCGGTATGGCTACCAGACGCCCATCGAGAGGCTCAAAGCAATCTCGGGGGTGGTGCACTTGGGGGGGATTACCCAGCCAAAGCCTTCGAGCTACAGGCAAGAGCGTCAGGCGGCACCCGCATTGCGCTCAATTGAGCTTGATGTACGTAGTTGTATCCACGGGTTTCCAGACAACACCATCAGTGGACGTAGTCACAACAAACAAGAACCCCCGGTCTGTGAATGGACCGATGCTAATGCGGTTTAGAGTCTTGCCCTCACTCTCCATGATTGTTGTGTCGAAAGTGAATCTACCTTCCGACCACGTGCCCTTATCAAAGGTCTCGTAGCGACCTTTGCTGCCAATTCCGCTATAGACGTAACCAGAGCCAGGGACATAGCCAAGGATACTCATGCTGTGTCCGGTTGAGCCGTCCGCCCTTTTACTCGTTGCGTTGCAAACGACGTGAAACTCGCCGTGATACCAACTGCAGACTTCCAGGAACTTGTCCTCTCTGCCTTGAGTGGTCCAGCGGCCAACAAAATTCTTCAGAGGCGCATAGCCTGGTGGGCGCTCCGGTGCCTGCACCTGTGCACTGGCGGTGCAGGTAAAGAAGATCAACGGAAGGACTGCCTTTGGAAGTTTCACGTCGAATAGTCCCCTGTGCCGCCTAACGCCGGAGTTAAGCCGGACCGATTTACGGCACGGCGGAGTGGTACACGTTACCGCGCAAGCCGGGCCGCGAAGCGGCCGGGACTTCCTTACGGAATTGTCAGGCAGCGTCCCAGCGAAACGTCCACAGCGGAAGTCCGCTTTCTGGTTCAACGACATGGCGCATAACCCGGAAGCCTAGACGCTCATAGAACCCCACATTGTTCGGCTGAGCCGTCTCAAGGTAGCAGGGATGCCGGCCCTCGCGTGCTTGGCTAAGCATTGGGTCAAGCAGCTGCCTACCGAGTCCGAGACCTCTGGCATTGGGCTCTACACCAACTGCCATTACGTACCAATGCGGCTCCGGCACATCAGTGGCGTGAAAGGGCTCAGCGTATCCCAGTACCGAGCCGAACCGATTGGCGGCTGCAACACCGATTGCCGCTCCCAGTTTGTCCAGCCCTGCAGCCGCGGCTCGCTCGTCCGTCATGTTCGTGGAGCCTGGGGGCAAGCACACGGCCGATCCGGCTGGATAGCCTTCTGTGGTGAGGACCTCGCCGAACAATAAGCCGTACTTTAAAACGGGTTCGAAGTGAGCGGGTGAGAGATTTGCGCGCTCAACCGGATCCGGGAGTACATACTTTTGCAGGGGATCATCCTGAAAAGCACGGGCCATGGCTTCTGAAGCCAGCCTCAGATTGTTCGGGTGGAGACGAACGATGGCCATCGGAACCTCCAATGCTGCCTAACGTCCGTGCTCACGCGCGCGCGTCTTCGCACGTCGCGTGGAGCACATTGTTGGGCCCTGTGTTTGAGCAGGCATACCAGGGGTCATGACCTGGCCTCTTGTAGCGAAAAGATATTGCCTTCGGTGTCCGAAACCTCTGCCACGAAAACCCCGGGTGCGGCCTGTAAAGCGGGAGCAACGATCTTGCCTCCTGCTTGTTCAATTGAGGCGCAGGCCGCATCAATATGGGTGACCGCGAAGTGAAGACCTATGCGGCTACCGCCATGTTCCGGGTTTGTAAACAGCCCGATTCGAACTCCGGCTATTTCCAGAGACGACCAACGCGGGGAGGCCCATTTCGTAACAGCGCCCAGCGACTTTGAATAGAACGCTACGGCCCGGTCCATGTCCGCAACGCTGAGGCTCAGGAATGTCTCTGCGACGCCGAATTCCATAAGCAGGTGACTCCATTACGCTCTGCATCTCTTGGCCCAACGCCGGAGTTAAGCCGCGCCGAGAAGCGGCGTCGGCTTGAATGAGTAAAAAGGAAGCTCCCCATCCCTGCGGACAACCGCTCGGCCTCGAAGGCCATGATGGTTCTCACCATCGGTATATCTGGAGGAGGAGCTTCCCATGCGCACTATAACCATCGGTGTAGACCTGGCAAAACAGGTGTTTGCGGTGTGCTCGGTGGACGCGGCCGGGCGCGTGCAGGAGCGGCGCGAATTGGGCCGTTCGGCGTTCGGGCAGTGGCTGCCGCACCTGCCGGCCGGTACGGCTGTGGCGATGGAGGCGTGCAGCGGTGCGCACCACTGGGCACGACGTTGCCAGGACCACGGCCTGCAGCCGCAGCTGATGGCCGCCC
>CAZBDE010000217.1:0-5103 GCA_964490415.1 uncultured Pseudoxanthomonas sp.
TCGTCCAGAGCGTGCGCCGGCAGTAGGGGAATAAAGGGGACGGGGGAAAAGGGGACGGAGGCAATTAAGCGTTTACGCTTAATTGCCTCCGTCCCCTTTTCCCCTTTTCCCCCGTCCCCTTTTTCTCAGGGGCGCTAGAATCGCCACTTTGGCAAATCGCACAGGAAGCGCCCATGTCCCAGATCGTCAACACCGACAAGGCTCCGGCCGCCATTGGCCCCTACTCGCAGGCCGTACGCGCTGGCGCCACCGTGTACTTCTCCGGGCAGATCCCGCTGGTGCCGGCCACCGGCGAGGTGGTCGCCGGCGACATCACCGCGCAGGCGCGCCAGGTGTTCGACAACCTCAGGGCCGTGGCCGAGGCCGCGGGCGGTTCGCTGGACCGGATCGTGCGCCTGGGCCTGTACCTGACCGACCTGTCGCAGTTCGCCGCGGTCAACGCGGTGATGCAGGAATACTTCTCCGCGCCGTTCCCGGCGCGCTCCACGATCGGCGTTTCCGCACTGCCCAAGGGCGTGGCGTTCGAGGCCGACGCGGTGATGGTGCTGGAGTGAGGGCGGCGCGCTGAGCGGACCGGGCCGCAATCCCGCGCGGCGGGCGCGGGCATGAAGGCGGCTCGCGCGGCCCCGCCCGCGCTGGCCGGCGGTGCCACGCCGGTGGCGGCGCTGCGTGGCGTCGGCGCCAGCGTCGCCGGGAAGCTCGCCGCGCGGGGCCTGGCCACGGTGCAGGACCTGTGGCTGCACCTGCCGTTGCGCTACGAGGACCGTACCCGGCTGACGCCCCTGCGCGAGCTGCAGCCCGGCGTGCCGGCGCAGGTGGAAGGAAGGATCGAGGCGGTCGAGCGCGGCTTCCGCTACCGGCCCGTGCTGCGCGTGGCCATCGGCGACGGGTCGCGGGCCACGCTGGTGCTGCGCTTCTTCCATTTCCGCGCCGCGCAGGTGGCGCAGTTCCGCCCGGGCGCGCGCCTGCGCTGCTTCGGCACGCCGCGGCCGGGCCTGCACGGGCTCGAGATCGTCCACCCGAGTTACCGCGTGCTCGGCGAGGACGAGACGCCGGCGCTGGGCGAATCGCTCGATCCGGTGTACCCGGCGGTCGAAGGCGTCGGCCCGGCGACCCTGCGGCGTCTGGTCGGCCAGGCCCTGGACCTGTTGCCGGAGGCGGCCACGCTGGAACTGCTCCCGCCCTCGCTTCCCGGCATGGCGGGGTTGCCCGGGCTGCGCGAATCCCTGCTGGTCCTGCATCGCCCGCCCGTCGACGCCGACCTGGCCGCGCTGGCGGCCGGGAGCCATCCGGCGCAGCGCCGCCTGGCGCTGGAGGAACTGCTCGCCCACCACCTGAGCCTGCGCCGGCAGCGGCTGGCGCAGCAGCGGCTGCGCGCCCGCGCGCTCGATGGTCGCGGCGCGTTGGCCGCGCAGCTGCTGCAGACCCTGCCGTTCGCGCTCACCGGCGCCCAGCAGCGCGTGTACCGGCAGGTACGCGCCGACCTGGCGCTGCCGACGCCGATGCAGCGGCTGGTGCAGGGCGACGTCGGTTCGGGCAAGACCGTGGTCGCCGCGCTCGCCGCGACCCTGGCGGTGGAGCGCGGCTGCCAGGTCGCGCTGGCCGCGCCGACCGAGCTGCTGGCCGAGCAGCACCTGGCCAACCTGAAAGCATGGCTGGAACCGCTGGGGATCCGTGTGGCCTGGCTGGCCGGCAAGGTCACCGGCAAGGCACGCACGGCTGCGCTGGCCGAGGTGGCGTCCGGTGCGGCGCAGGTGGTCGTGGGGACCCATGCGCTGATGCAGGAAGGCGTCGCTTTCCGCGACCTGGCCCTGGTCATCGTCGACGAGCAGCACCGCTTCGGCGTGCAGCAGCGCCTGGCCCTGCGCGACAAGGGGCCGATGCACGGCCATGTCCCGCACCAGCTGGTGATGACCGCCACCCCCATTCCGCGCACCCTGGCGATGACCGCCTACGCCGACCTGGACGTCTCGGCGATCGACGAACTGCCGCCCGGCCGCACGCCGGTGCAGACCGTGGCGCTGAGCGCCGAACGCCGGCCCGAGCTGGTCGAGCGCATCCGTGCCGCCTGCACCGAGGGTCGCCAGGCCTACTGGGTCTGCACGCTGATCGAAGAGCCGGAAGAGGATGGCAAGCCGGGGCAGGGCGCACGCCTGCAGGCGCAGGCGGCCGAGCGCACGTTCGCGCAACTGACCACGCTGTTGCCCGGGGTGCGCGTGGGCCTGGTGCACGGAAGGCTGAAGGGCTCGGAAAAACAGGCGGTCATGCGCGCCTTCAAGGACGGAGCGCTCGACCTGCTGGTCGCCACCACCGTGATCGAAGTCGGCGTGGACGTATCCAACGCCTCGCTGATGATCATCGAGAACGCCGAACGCCTGGGCCTGGCCCAGTTGCACCAGTTGCGCGGCCGGGTCGGCCGTGGCGCGGCGGCCTCCAGTTGCGTGCTGCTGTACCAGCCACCGCTGTCGGCGCTGGCCAGGCAGCGCCTGGACGTGCTGCGGCAGACGAACGATGGTTTCCTGATCGCCGAAAAAGACCTGGAACTGCGGGGGCCGGGCGAACTGCTCGGGACCCGCCAGACCGGACTGGCCGCGTTCCGCATCGCCGACCTGGCGCGCGACGCCGGGCTGCTGCCGCAGGTGCATGCCCTGGCCGACCGCCTGCTGGCGGGGGCGCCGGACCTGGCCGACCGGGTGGTCGCGCGCTGGGTCGGTGGCGCCGCCCGCTACGCAGGGGCGTGAATTCGTGCAGGGCCCGGGGCGCCGGGAAGTGCGACACTGGCCGACCGTCCCCGGACCCGTACCGCATGACCGAGAAGATTCCCCTGCTGATCGACACCGACCCCGGCGTCGACGACGCGCTGGCGCTGCTGATGGCGTTCCATTCCGATGCGCACGCGCTCGTCGGCCTGACCATCGCTGCCGGCAACGTCGGCCTGGACCATACCGTGCGCAATGCGCTCAAGCTGCGCGAAGTGGCGGGCCGCGGGGACGTGCCGGTGTTCCCCGGTTGCGGCGGCCCGCTGGTCCACGCGCCGAAGGAGGACGCCGCGCACGTCCACGGCCGCGACGGCTTCGGCGACATCGGCTATCCGGACCCGGCCGGCGGCGCGGCGGGCGAGCACGCCGCGCTGGCGATCCTGCGCCTGTCGCACGAGCATGCCGGCCGCCTGCTGCTGGTCGCCCTCGGCCCGTTGACCAACCTGGCCCTGGCCCTGCGCCTGGACCCGACCCTGCCGCAGCGGGTGGCGCGGCTGGTGGTGATGGGCGGGGCGGTGACCGCGCACGGCAACATCACCCCGGTCGCCGAGTTCAACATCGGTTTCGACCCGGAGGCCGCGCACGTGGTCCTGTCCGGTTTCCCGAAGTACGACCTGGCCGACTGGGAGGCGACCCTGGCCCACGGCTTCCACCACCGCAGCGTGGAGGAGTGGCTGGCCGCGGACTCGCCGCGGGCCGCCTTCTACGAGGCGATCTCGCGCCAGACCCGGCTGTGGTCGGAAGACCGGCGCGGCGACCACTGGCACTCGGCCGACGCGCTGGCCATGGCCTGGGCGCTGGAGCCGGAGGGGGCGCTGGAGCAGGTCGAGCGCCCGCTGGCGGTGGAAACCGGCTTCGGCCTGGCCCGCGGCCTGACCGCAGTGGACTGGAACCGGCAGACCGGGGCCGCGGACAGCGCCCGGATCCTGCTGCGCTACGACCAGGCCCGGTTCGAGGCCCGGGTCCAGGCCGCGCTGGCCGCCTGACCGCGGCCCATTCCCGGCCTTGCGCCGGGATGGCCAGGGCCGCTAGAATAGCGGGCTCTGTTCCGTCAACTGCTTACGGTGTACGCCATGAAGACCGGCATTCATCCCGATTACCGCGAAGTCGTCTTCCACGACGTCACCTCCGATTTCAAGATCCTGACCCGCTCGACCCTCGCCGGCAGCGCCAAGGACACCGTGAAGTGGGAAGACGGCAACGAATACCCGCTGGTGAAGATCGAAATCTCCTCGGCCTCGCACCCGTTCTACACGGGCAAGCACAAGGTCATGGACACCAGCGGCCGCATCGACAAGTTCCAGCGGCGCTACGCCCGCTGAAATCCGCCTGACCGGCGCCGCCCCCGGGCGGCGTCTGCGCTTGGAACGGCCGCGCCCGCGCGGCCGTTCTGCTGTGCGCGGCGGGGCGTCGGTGGCCAGTTCCGGGCACGCCCCCGGCGTCTTTCCGTGCGTCCGTGCCGCGTCGCGCGTGACTGCATGCCGCGTGCCCGGGCGCACGCGGACCCTGCCTGCCATACGACTTCCGTCCGGGTATTCCGGAGTACGGGGTATGCGATAATCCGCGGGATTCGCGGCGAATGCCGCGGACTCCCTCCCGCGAACGCGTCCGGGCGCACCTGCGTCAAGGGCCTCGCCTACCCCACAAGAGGAGCGTACACCGTGTCCAATCTCGACCAGGTCACGTTGAATGCCGGCGACACGTCGGTGAACCTGCCGGTGCTCAAGCCGACCCTGGGCAACGACTGCGTCGATGTTTCCAGGCTGACGAAGGAAACCGGCCTTTTCACCTACGATTCCGGTTTCACCGCCACCGCCAGCTGCAAGTCGGCGATCACCTACATCGACGGCGACAACGGCGTGCTGCTGTACCGCGGCTACCCGATCGAGCAGCTGGCCAAGCAGTCCACCTTCCTCGAGGTGGCCTACCTGCTGATGAACGGCGAGCTGCCGACGCGGGTCGAGTTCGACAAGTTCGAACACGAGGTCACGCACCACACGATGATGCACGAGTCCCTGAAGAACTTCCTGCAGGGCTTCAACTACGACGCGCACCCGATGGCCATGCTGTCCGGTACCGTGGCCTCGCTGTCGGCCTTCTACCACGACACCCTGGACCTCAACGATCCGGAGCAGCGCCGCCAGGCCGCGATCCGCCTGATCGCCAAGGTGCCGACGCTGGCCGCGGCCGCCTACCGCTACTCGATCGGCTGGCCCTCGCGCTATCCGCGCAACAACCTGGACTACGTCAACCGCTTCCTGCACATGATGTTCGAGGTGCCGAGCGAGCCGCTGGAGCTGAATCCGGTGGTGGCCAAGGCGCTGGACCTGCTGTTCATCCTGCA
>CAZBDE010000218.1:0-5047 GCA_964490415.1 uncultured Pseudoxanthomonas sp.
GACCGGGCCGCACCTGCACTGGGGGATGAACT
Source organism: uncultured Pseudoxanthomonas sp. (assembly GCA_964490415.1). GTDB lineage: Bacteria > Pseudomonadota > Gammaproteobacteria > Xanthomonadales > Xanthomonadaceae > Pseudoxanthomonas. The sequence continues at coordinate 33 of CAZBDE010000218.1, forward strand.
GGTTCGACGTGCGCATCGACCCGCTGCTGGTGCTGGAGCGCCCGTAGAGCCGGGCTTGCCCGGCTGTTTCCGGCCGGTGCCTCAGGCAGGTGCAGCGGGGCAAGCCCCGCTCTACGTGGGCGGTGAGCGGATCAGACGGCCGGGCCGCGGCCACTGACGCTGGCCACCGCGTCGTGCGGATGCAGGCTCTCGAAGTGCGAGACGGTGGCGTCCCAGCGTTCGATCCGCGGGTCGGCCGACAGCACCGAGGCGACGCGGCGCGCGGCGTCCTCGCAGAACATCAGGTTGGCGGCATTGAGCTCGGCGAAGGCCTGCTCGTCCTCGCGCTTGACCGCGGTCTGCACCGGGGTGCCCAGCGCCGCCTCCAGCGCGTCGACCAGCGCCACCAGCGGCAACTCGTCGAACTGCGGGCGCAGTTCCACCTTCACCCTGGCCTCGCTGCGCTGCGCGTGCGGGGTGGCGGCCATGCCGCGCTCGGAAGCGAGCCAGTCGCTGACCACGCCGGTGGAGATCGGGCGCGCATCGGCGAAGTCGGCGGCGAAGCGCGCGGCGTTGGCCTGGCGCGAGAGCGCGGCCGAGCACGGGCAGGTACTGGAGTATCCGACGCCGAAGCCGAGCACCAGCTTCAGGTGGCCATCCTCCAGCAGCGCCTCGATCTCGACCGGGTAGCGCTTCCAGCCGGCGTTGTCGCTGCGCAGCGCGCGGCGCAGCAGCAGCGCCTCGTAGCGCAGGCGCAGGCGCGCGCGGGTGGCCAGGCCGGCCTGCGAGTCGACGCTACCCTGCAGGATGTGGCGCAGGCCGGCGGGGGTGACTTCGTGGCGGGCCAGTTCCTCCTGCAGGCGCAGGTACAGGCGCGACATGTGGATGCCGCGCTCGCCGGCCTGGACCAGGTCCACCGACAGGTCGGCCTGTGCGGCCACCTGGACGTGCCCGCCGGCGCCGTCGGAGACGCGCACGGGAATGGCGATGCCTTCCATGCCGACCCAGTCCAGCGGGCGCGCCAGCGCGGCGGGCTGGTGGGCGACGTCCGGCAACAGGACGGCAGGGGCAGGGGCGGAAGCGGGGACGGACATGGGCGGTTCGCGTGGGGGAAGACGGGGAACGGCGCGGCGATTCCGCGCACGCCCGGGTGCCGGTGGCGGAATGGGCGGCGGAATCAGGACCGGACGGGGACGGATTGTAGCCGCTGCGGGCCGCACGGCCGAGGAATGGGCTGCAACGGACTGTTTGTTGCCCGGGACGGGGCCAGGCTAGCCGCGCGCGGCGCGCCAGGCCCGCCAGAGGGTCCGCAGCGGTTGCCGGCCGGCCTGCGGCAGGCCTCCGTTCGCGAGCCGGTCCAGGCGGTGGCGGGCGAAGGCCGACCACATCCGCCGCGCCGGCACCCCGCCCGCCCGCAGCGGCCAGGCGGCGAGCAGGCCGCCGGCCCAGTCGCGCTGGGCGCGTTCCCGGGCCGCGGCATCGTCGGTGGCGGCCGGCTGGTGCGACTGCGGGACCGCGTCCAGGCCGGTCCCGGCCAGCCGGGTGGCCAGCACCTGCGCCGCCAGCGCCCGCGCGGGCGGCGGCGTGCCGCCCAGCACGGCGGCCTCGACCGCGGCCACCGCGGCGGCATACCTGCCCAGCGTGGCCAGCGCAACGGCTCCATCGGGCGGCCGCTCGCGCGCGGCGACCAGGTCCGGCAGCGCATCGGACAGTTCCGTCCACGGTGCGGCCACCGGCTCGAGCAGGCGCCCCAGCGGATGCCGCGAACGGTGCCCGGCCCAGTCGCGCAGTTCGGTCGCCCACCAGCCCAGCTTGGCGTCGGCTGGCAGCGGGTCGCCGGCGATGTTGAGGATGTCGTCGAACTCCTGCAGCAGCGCGAACCAGGCCAGCGTCCGCGCGCGTTCGGCCTCGGGCACGAACACTTCGGCCACCGGCCATTCCGGCCAGCGGCTGCGCCATTTGCCGATGAAGCTGTCGAGGGCAGTGGGAACGGTCATCGATGCGCGTCCGCGTGGGGCGACGGTAGCGGGGCAAGCCCCCCGCTACGACAGCGGCCAGGCAGCAGGATCGAGCAGGGCGTCGGGCCGCGTGGCCATGGCGTCGGCCTGCCAGGTTTCCGGATCCTCGCCGTCCAGCCGGTAGCCCCAGGTGACCGCGATCGAGCGCATGCCGGCCGCGCGCGCCGCGACCACGTCGCGCTCGTCGTCGCCGACGTAGACGCAGTCGCCCGGCGCCACGCCCAGCTGGCGCGCGGCCTCCAGCAGCGGCAGCGGGTGCGGCTTCTTCTCCGCGTACGTGTCGCCGCCGACCAGCACCGCGCAACGTCCCCGCCAGTCCAGCACGGCGACCACGTCGCGGGCCAGGTATTCGGCCTTGTTGGTGATGATGCCCCAGCGCGCGCCATCGTCCTCCAGCGCCTGCAGCATTTCGGCGATGCCGTCGAACAGCGCGCTGTGGCGGCCCAGCTCCTGCCGGTAGAGCTGCAGGAACTCCGGCACCAGCGAATCGCGGCCGGCTTCGTCCAGTTCCGGGAAGGTCGCGGCGACCATCGCCCGCGCGCCCCTGGACACGTGCTGGCGCAGCATTGCCGGATCGATCGGCGCGCGGCCGCGCGCGGCGAGCATGCGGTCGGCGGTGGCGACCATGTCGGGGGCACTGTCCAGCAAGGTGCCGTCGAGGTCGAACAGGGCCACGCGCGGGAAGCGCAGCGTCGCGGAATCGTCGGCCATGCTCAGCCGCCCGCCTTGGTCGCGCAGGCCAGGTAGTTCACCTCGGTGCGCCGGGACAGGCGGGCGCGCTGGCGCAGCGGATCGTAGAACAGGCCGCTGACGTCCTCCGGCTGCAGGTCGGCGGCGCGCAGCCATCCGGCCAGCTCGGACGGACGGATGAAGTCGGCGTAGCGGTGCGTGCCCTTGGGCAGCAGGCCGGCCACGTATTCGGCGCCGACGATCGCCAGCGCGAACGCGGCCGGGGTGCGGTTGAGCGTGGACAGGAACAGGCGCCCGCCCGGGCGCAGCAGGGTGGCGCAGGCGGCGACGATCGCGGCCGGGTCCGGCACGTGCTCGAGCATCTCCATGCAGGTGATCGCGCCGAAGCTGCCGGGACGTTCCGCCGCCAGCGCTTCCACCGCCTTGACCTGGTAGTCGACCTGCACGCCCGACTCGAGCGTGTGCAGGCGCGCGACCTTGACCAGTTCCGGGGCCAGGTCGATGGCGGTGACCTGCGCGCCGGCTTTCGCCAGTGCTTCGCTGAGCAGGCCGCCACCGCAGCCGACGTCCAGCACCGGCAGGCCAGCGAGGGCGACGCGCTGCTTCACGTAGTCCAGGCGCACCGGGTTGAGCACGTGCAGCGCGCGCTGCGGCCCGGCCGGGTCCCACCAGCGGTTGGCCAGGGCGGCGAACTTGTCCAGTTCGGCCTGGTGGTAGTTGGGGGTCGCTTCGGCGCCGGTGCCGGGAAGGGGGTCGTTCACGGGGTGTCCTCCTGCATGGGCCGTTTCAGCGGCCCAGGGCGCCGATCCGCTCGCGCCACTGCCGCGCATTGGCGATCAGCGCGGCGGTGTCGATGTCGACCAGCTCGCGCTGGTCCAGCTTGCGGCGGCCGGCGATCCACACGTCGCTGACCTGCTGGCGGCCGGTGGCGTAGACCAGCTGCGAGAGCACGTGGTGCAGCGGCTGGGTCTCCAGCGCCGACAGGTCGATGCAGGCCAGGTCTGCCTCCTTGCCCGGCTCGATCGAGCCGATCCGGTCGCCGAAGCCCAGCGCCCGCGCGCCGCCCAGGGTGGCCGCCCGCAGCGCGGTGGCCGCGTCCAGCGCGGTGGCGTCGCCGGCCACGGCCTTGGCCAGCAGCGCGGCGGTGCGCAGCTCGCCGAGCATGTCCAGGTCGTTGTTGCTGGCGCAGCTGTCGGTGCCGATCGCCAGGTTCACCCCCGCCCGCTGCAGCGCGCAGGCCGGGCAGAAGCCCGAGGCCAGCTTCAGGTTGGATTCGGCGCAATGGGCCACGTGCACGCCGCGCTCGGCGCACAGGTGGATCTCCGCGTCGGTGAGCTGGGTCATGTGCACCGCGATCAGGCGTTCGCTGACCAGGCCGAGCCGGTCCAGCCGCGCCAGCGGGCGCTGGCCGTATTCCTTCAGCGAGTCGGCGATTTCCTGCGCGGTCTCGTGGGTGTGCAGGTGGACCTGCATGTCCAGCTGGTCGGACAGCATCCGCACGCGCTCGAAGTTGGCGTCGCTGACCGTGTACGGCGCATGCGGGGCGAAGGCGGTGGCGATCAGCGCATCGTCGCGCCAGGCGTCGTGCACTTCGCCGGCCTTGTCGAAGTACTCGTCGTCGCTGGCGGCCCAGGCGGTGGGGAAGTTGATCACCGGCAGGCCGACCAGGGCGCGGAAGCCGTGGCGCTTGTACACCGCCGCCTGCACGTCGGGGAAGAAGTAGTTCTCGTTGGCGCAGGTGGTGCCGCCACGCAGCATCTCGGCGATGGCCAGGGCCACGCCGTCGGCGACGAACTCCGGCCCGATCACCGCCGCCTCGGTCGGCCAGATGTGCTGCTGCAGCCAGGTCATCAGCGGCAGGTCGTCGGCGATCCCGCGCAGCAGGGTCATCGGGTTGTGGGTGTGGGCGTTGACCAGGCCGGGGATCAGCACGCCGTCGGGGCGCTGCACCACTTCGGCCGCGGCGAACCGCGAGCGCGCCTGCGCGGTCGGCAGCACGGCGACGATCCGGCCCGCGGAAACGGCGACGGCGTGGTCCTCCAGGACCACGCCGTGCGGCTCGACCGGGACGACCCAGCCGGCCTCTATCAGCAAGTCACAGGCACGCAGGTCACAGGCACGCAGGTCGTCACTTTCGCGCAGGCCGGCTTCGCTCATCGGCTTACTTGACCCGCGAGACGTACTCGCCCGAGCGGGTGTCGACCTTGATCACTTCGTCCTGGCCGACGAACAGCGGCACGCGGACCACCGCGCCGGTCTCCAGGGTCGCCGGCTTGCCACCGGTACCGGCGGTGTCGCCCTTCACGCCCGGGTCGGTCTCGGTGATCT
>CAZBDE010000219.1:0-2970 GCA_964490415.1 uncultured Pseudoxanthomonas sp.
GCTTGGCCAGCTTGCCGACGGTGGTGGTCTTGCCCGCGCCCTGCAGGCCGGCCATCAGGATGATCGCCGGCGCCGGGACGTTGAGGTTCAGGTCGCTGGCCTGCGCGCCCATCACCGCGGTCAGCTCGTCGCGCACGATCTTGATCAGGGCCTGGCCGGGGGTCAGCGACCGCAGCACCTCCTGGCCGACCGCGCGCACCTTGATCCGCTGGACCAGGGCCTGGACCACCGGCAGGGCGACGTCGGCCTCGAGCAGGGCGATGCGCACCTCGCGGGTGGCCTCGCTGATGTTGGACTCGGTCAGGCGGCCGCGACCGCGCAGGCGCTCCATGGTGCCGGACAGGCGCTGGGTCAGGGATTCGAACATGCGGGCGGGCCGGAAGACGGAAAGCGGCCGGCGATTATAGCCCGCGCCCATCGCCGGGCCGGGCCGGGCCGGCGCGCATGCGGCGCCAGGCGGGCGGGGTGCGGCGGCGGGCGGAGGATTGTCTCCGCCGACCCGTTCCTCCGGCTCGCACCCGTATGCGACACTCGTTCGATGACAATTGTTCTCATCGCCGTCGTCGCCTACCTGGCCGCCGCCGCGCTGCTGTTCCGGGCGCTCGCCGGCGCCCGGCCCGCCTCGTCGCGCGCCTGGCTGGCCCCGGCCCTGGCGGCGGTGCTGCTGCATGGCGGCTATCACCTGGGCGTGGCCTGGCGCACGCCCGGCGGCCCCGACATGCATTTCTTCGCGGCGCTGTCGCTGGTCGCCCTGGGCATGGCGGCGATGACGGCCGCGGTCGGCGCACGCGGGCGCATGGCCGCGCTGGGCGTGCTCGCCTTCCCGCTGGCCGCCGCGCTGCTGGTGCTCTACCACTGGAACGGCCACGCGCCCTCGCCCGCGCTGGACTGGCGCCTGCAGCTGCACGCCTGGCTGGCGCTGCTGGCCTACGCCACGCTGGCCATCGCCGCGCTGCTGGCGGCGATGCTGTGGGCGCAGGAACGCGCCCTGCGCCGGCGCGAGTTCCACGCCTGGCTGCGCGCGTTGCCGCCGCTGACCGAACTGGAGACGCTGCTGTTCCGCACGATCGCGGTCGGCTTCGCCCTGCTGACCCTGACCCTGCTCACCGGCGTGCTGTTCGTCGACGACTTCCTCTCGCAGCACCTGGTCCACAAGACCGTGCTCAGCGTGCTGTCGTGGCTCGTGTTCGGCGGCCTGCTGCTGGGCCGCTGGCGCTATGGCTGGCGTGGCGCGCGCGCGGTGCACTGGACCCTGACCGCGATGGCGCTGCTGCTGCTGGCGTTCTTCGGCAGCAAGTTCGTGCTGGAGCTGGTGCTGGGACGGGCGCCCGGCTGAGGGCGCGCGGCGACGGGCCGCGGGACCGGGACGTATGATGGGCCTCGAATCCCCGGCAAGAAACCGCGACATGGCCAAGCCCAATCCGCTCCAGGAACAACTGCTCAAGGCGGGCCTGGTCAAGAAGTCCAAGCTGGCCGAGGTGGCGCGCGAGCAGAACAAGGCCCGCCACGCCAAGGGGCCGTCCGGGCCCAGCGAAATCCAGCGGGACGCGGAGCGGGCCCGCGCCGAAAAGGCCGAGCGCGACCGCGCGCTCGCCGCGGAGCGCAAGGCACAGGCGCGCATCGCCGAGCTTCGCGCGCAGGCGCGGCAGATCATCGAGGACCGGAGAATCCCGCGCTCGGGCGACAGCGAGTACCGCTTCACCGCCGATGGCGCCATCCGCACCCTGCTGGTCGACGCGGACCTGCGCAGGAAGCTGTCTTCCGGCGTCCTGGTCATCGCCCGCCTGGACGAACGTTACGAGCTGCTGCCCCGCGCGGCCGCCGAGAAGGTGCGGGAACGCGACCCCGGCATGATCGTGCTCGACCATGGCCAGGCGCCTGGCACCGAACCGGCCGCCACGACCTCCGAGGACGATGCGTACTACGCCCGGTTCCAGGTGCCCGACGACCTGGTCTGGTGAGACTGCGGCCGCAGCGGAGACGTCCCGCGCCGCCGCGCCATCACGCCTGCTCCAGCGCGGCGGCGAACCGGCCCATCAACCGGACCAGGTCGTCCACGTCCTGTTCCGGCCAGTCCCGGAAGATCTCCCCGGCCATCCGCGCACGCGCCGCGTCGAGGCGGTCGGTCATCGCCTTGCCCTTGGGCGCGATGAGCGCTTCGCGGATCCGGCGGTCCTGCGCGTTGCCGCGGCGGGTCACCAGTTCCCTGGCCTCGAGCTTGGCCACCTGGCGGCTGACGGTGGTGTAGTCGCGGCCGAGGCGCTCGGCCAGTTCCACCACCCCGATCGGTCCCACCCGCTCGATCACGACCAGCAGGCGGAACAACGCCTGGTCGAGCCGGATGCCGGCCGCGGCGATCAGCCGCTCGTCGTTGCGCGGCCGGTTCATCACGCTGCCGATGGCGATCAGCGCACCATGCAGCGCCTTCATCCGGTCCGAAATATGTGTATCTTGCACATTGTCAGCTTGCGGCATTAGGCTGCCCTCCATCGCGTGCATATTACACATGAATGGAGAAGACGATGGCTGCACATACCGATGTCCTGATCTGCGGCGCCGGCGCCACCGGCCTGGTCCTGGCCATCGAGCTGGCCCGGCGCGGCGTGCCGTTCCGCCTGGTCGAGAAGCTGGACCGGCCTTTCCACGGCTCGCGCGGCAAGGGCATCCAGCCCCGCAGCCAGGAGATCTTCGAAGACCTGGGCGTCCTCGACCGGCTGACCGCCGCCGGCGGCATCTACCCCCCGTCCCGCAGCTGGCGCGAAGACGGCAGCCACATCGATGCCGACATGGTCGAACGCCACCCGCCCACGCCGGCCGAGCCCTACCGTCTCCCGCTGATGGTGCCGCAGGCCGTCACCGAGGCGATCCTGCGCGAGCGCCTGCTGGAACTGGGCCATCGGCCAGCGTTCGGGCATGAACTGCTCGCCTTCGAACAGGACGGCGAAGGCGTCACTGCACGCATCGCCACCC
>CAZBDE010000219.1:3070-4955 GCA_964490415.1 uncultured Pseudoxanthomonas sp.
GGTGCCGCCCGAGGGCGACGTCGACGTATCCGTCGCCGGCCTCGATGCAATGGTGCGCGAGCGCACCGGCCGCACCGACCTCCGGGTCCACGCCGTCTCCTGGGCCTCGGCCTACCGCATGAACGCACGGCTGGCCGACCGCTATCGCGACGGCCGGACGTTCCTGGCCGGCGATGCCGCCCACGCGCATCCGCCCACCGGCGGCCAGGGCCTGAACACCAGCGTGCAGGACGCGTACAACCTGGGCTGGAAGCTGGCCGCGGTGCTCACCGGCGCGCCCGCGGCGCTGCTCGACAGTTACGAGGAAGAGCGCCGCCCGATCGCCGCCGGCATGCTCGGCCTGTCGACCCGGCTGCTGGAAAACGCCAGGCGCGGCGACAACCGCCGCGGCCGCGAAGTGCAGCAGCTCGACCTCGGGTATCGCGGCAGTCCGCTGGCGGCGCCGGCGCCGGCGCGCACAGGCGGGCTCGTTCCCGGTGACCGCGCGCCCGACGCCCGGCTGCTCGGCGCCGCCGGACAGCCGCGACGCGTGTTCGAACTGCTGGCCGGTACGCACTGGACCCTGCTGGGATGCGGTGTCGCGCGTGCGGACCTGCCGGCACGGGCGAACCTGCACGTGCACGCGATCGGTCCCGCGGCGGAACTCCACGATCCCCATGGCGACTTCGCCGCGGCCTATGCGCTGGCCGATGGCGAATGGGTGCTGGTGCGACCGGACGGCTACGTGGGAGCCATCGGGGCGTGCAGCGACATCGCCAGCCTGCACGCCTACCTGGACGCGGTCGCCCCGGCGTGGACCTAGGCTGTCGATGCCATCACGGGCAACACACCCAGGTCAGTCCGCGGCCGCTTCCAGCGCCTGCGCCAGCCGCTCCACGGCGATCACCTCCAGGCCCTTGAAATGGCCCGACTTCGGCGCGTTGCCCTTGGGCACGATCGCGCGCCGGAACCCGTGCGTGGCCGCCTCGCGCAGCCGCTCCTCGCCGTTGGGCACCGGCCGGATCTCGCCGGACAGGCCGATCTCGCCGAAGGCGATGGTCTTGTCGGCCAGCGGCTTGTCGCGCAGCGAGGACAGCACCGCCAGCAGCACCGGCAGGTCGGCGGCGGTTTCCTGCACGCGGATGCCGCCCACGACATTCACGAACACGTCCTGGTCGCCGACCACGATCCCGCCATGCCGGTGCAGCACCGCCAGCAGCATCGCCAGCCGGTTCTGCTCCAGGCCCACCGCTACGCGGCGCGGATTGGACAGCGGCGAGCTGTCGACCAGCGCCTGCACTTCCACCAGCAGCGGACGGGTGCCCTCGCGGGTGACCATCACGCAGCTGCCCGGCTGCTGCGAACCGCCCGAGAGAAAAATCGCCGACGGGTTCGGCACTTCCTTCAGGCCCTTGTCGCCCATCGCGAACACACCCAGCTCGTTGACCGCGCCGAAGCGGTTCTTGAACGCGCGCAGCACCCGGAACCGGCTGCCGCTCTCGCCTTCGAAGTACAGCACCGCGTCGACCATGTGCTCGAGCACGCGCGGACCGGCGATGCCGCCCTCCTTGGTGACGTGGCCGACCAGGAACACGGCCGTGCCGGTCTCCTTGGCGTAGCGCACCAGCCGCGCCGCGCTCTCGCGCACCTGGCTGACCGAGCCGGGCGCGGCGGTCAGGGTCTCGGTCCACAGCGTCTGCACCGAATCGGCCACGATCAGCTTCGGCCGCGCTGCGGCGGCGTGCTGCAGGATGTGCTCGATGCCGGTCTCGGCCAGCGCATCGAGGCCTTCCAGCGGCAGGTCCAGCCGCACCGCGCGGCCGGCCACCTGCGCCAGCGATTCCTCGCCGGTGACGTACAGCACCGGCAGCGTGCCGGCCATTTTCGCCAGCGCCTGCAACAGCAG
>CAZBDE010000220.1:0-4938 GCA_964490415.1 uncultured Pseudoxanthomonas sp.
TATTTTAATCAATTCCGCAACCTTCCGTACGGAATTACGTGCGGGTATTTTTTCTAAACCTGATTTAATGGAATTTCAACTATTTCTTTTCACCGACTTTTGTGAACGGAATTCTTTCGGCCCGCGACATACTGATTTCAAAACCCGTTACTTTTCCTTTCTTATCCCGCTTGAATTCAAGTAGCTCAAACTCATCTCCGCTAAAACCATCGTAGTAGAGAGGCTCAAGTTTGTAGGAAGTATCCGGGTTGCGGCTGATCCAGGCTTCGTTATTCTTTATTGTTACGGTAAATTCTGTATCGGCTTCTTTACTGTAGTAAATTCCTGCAAGGACCTGAAGATACCGGCTTGTTGTATCCATCAGGTTCACTTTCCGATAGCTCGCGGTATCCTGAGCGTTTTTAACAACAATTCTGCCTGACTTTACATAAGCCCATTTTAGTCCGTCCCGGTAAATTGTATCGCGATGAATAGGAACAAAAGTCTGCCCGTTTGACGAAAGCTTATTGTCTTTGTAGTCGATGGTAAATACATCAAAATTGCGGATGCTTCTGTACGTGCCCGTAAATTTTTTCAAGTCCGGTTCTGATACCGAAATCGTCTCGGGTTTTCGTACATTAAAGGAAGGCTTACCCAGCATGAGTTCAGCTATTTTTTTTCCGGCATTCACAACGCTGCCGCCTGCATCATTACTGAGGATGGCAACGGTTATTTTTTTATCTGGATAATACGCGAGCCAGGCGCGATACCCGGCCGTAGCACCGCTATGGCTGATTTCTGCATACCCATTAAATTCTCCAATGGTTAATCCACCGGCATAGTGAATTTTTTGACCGTTCTTTAAAATTCCTCTTTGAATACGATCGGTATACATTTTATCACCCCCGATCTTGTGCGTTACCAGCAGCGTGTTCCACTTCATCAGATCGGCTGGCGTTGTCAATAATCCGCCATGACCGTGAATATTTTCAAACGGCATCATTTGTTCGTATCCTGAACTTGACCTGCTGTAAGCTATTGCGCGATTAGGTACAATCTCGCGAAAGTTATCACGCCATTGCGTATGCTTCATTCCAAGCGGTTCAAAGAATCGGGTTCGGGTGAATTCAGCAAGTGACATTCCTGATACGCGTTCAACAATCGTCACAAGTAGTGAGTAGTTCGAATTGCTGTACGAATATTCTGTGCCCGGTGTAAAGTTTAATGATTTTTGTTTGCAGATGATTTCCAGTGCAAGTGCCTGTGTATATACGCGTGTTGTTCTGGGCCAGCCGGTGAGGGAGCCAATCGTTCCCCAGTCTTTTAAGCCGCTGGTATGATTGAGTAAATGCTGTATCAGAATGGGCGCATCATAAACCGGAAGTTCTGGAATGTATTTTCTTACATCGTCCTGTGCTGAAAGCTTACCTTCTGCGGAGAGTAATAAAATCGAAGCAGCTGTGAATTGTTTTGATACGGAGCCGGCTTCAAAAACTGTTTCAGTTGTATTCGGAACATTATGTTCAAGGTCGGCAAGTCCGAATGCTTTTTGATAGATAACAGTTTCGCCTTTTGAAACCAAAACCGATCCGCCCGGGGTAGCATTGTTCCAATGTGAAAAAATTTCATCGATAAGCCGGGTAGTGTCAACCGCTTGTGATTGTGCGGAAAGAAAAGAGCTGCAAAAAATGCAAACAAGTAACACATGTTTCATATCGGGGGTATTAATAAGTTGACGCAGCGTTATTTTTCGGCAACAGTAATCAGATCATTCATCGTACTCATGAAATTATTCCGCACAATATTATCGGTTACGCTGCGGGGAATTTTAACGGGCTCGCCTGTGATGATGTATGTTACTTTTGTTTTTCCTGTAGCGGTTTTTTCAAGAACCCATTTTCCATAAGCCTGCATCCGGTTGATTTTTTCCCGCGCGGGCGCCACCTTTTCATTTACAGCGGGTCCGAATGTAATCACAATCCGGTTGGGCGTTCGTTCCGTCACCTTGTATTTGGCATAGTAATCCTGATCGGTAAGCGGCCACGGCATTTTATACCAGGTATACACATGCCAGGCGGTATCATTTTTCGGATGACGTTTAAATTCAGCCAGATTTTTTTGCCACTCTTTTAGTTTTGCTTCTTCGGTAATCATCGTCATCATCTTATCCAGCGTGGTCGCTGCTGAAAAGACTACTTTCAACCCCCGTGCTTTGGTGGCAGTGCCCGGAAAATCAGCCCAGCGTTCATACAAAAAAATCCGATCGTCCTGCCGGACAATCTCGTACCCGTCATTAGTCGGAGAAGATTGAGCATAAACGTAACAATTCAGTAATACAAGCGGGAATAAAAGGCTTAAGCGCATCATTGGTTAAGTATACTGCTTTTTTTCAGATCAACATTCGTGCCCCGGCTGTGCGGCTGTAAAAACCCGTTGAATTTATTAATTTCGCCCCCATAATCCGGATACAACCACTATGAGCCAGAACAGACCTATTTCTTCTTTCCTTGAAAAGCATTACCTGCATTTCAACGCAGCAGCGCTTGTCGATGCAGCCAAAGGATATAAAAAACACATAGCAGAAGGCAAAAAGATGTTGGTTTCGTTGGCCGGTGCCATGAGCACGGCCGAGCTGGGCATCAGCTTTGCCGAGATGATCCGCCAGGATAAAGTACATATTATTTCATGTACAGGCGCGAATCTCGAGGAGGACATTATGAACTTAGTGGCGCACTCGCACTATAAAAGAATTCCGAATTACCGTGACCTCACTCCCCAAGATGAGTGGGATTTGTTAGGCAATCACCTGAACCGGGTAACCGATACCTGTATTCCTGAAGAGGAGGCGTTCCGCAGGTTGCAGGCACATTTGTTTAAGGTTTGGAAAGACGCTGAAGACAAGGGCGAACGGTTGTTCCCGCACGAATTTATGTTCCGCATGATCAACAGCGGTGACTTAAAACAGTATTACGAAATCGATCCGAAAAATTCATGGATGATCGCAGCGGCTGAACGCAACATGCCGATGGTTGTACCCGGTTGGGAAGACAGCACGATGGGAAATATTTTTGCATCCTATGTGTTAACAGGCGAGCTGAAGGCAAGCACCATGAAGTCAGGCATTGAATACATGGTGTGGCTGGCGGATTGGTATACGAACAATGCAGGTAAAGATGGCATCGGCTTCTTCCAGATTGGCGGAGGCATTGCCGGTGATTTCCCGATTTGTGTTGTGCCGATGCTGCACCAGGATCTCGAGCGCGATGGTGTTCCGTTCTGGAGCTACTTCTGCCAGATCAGCGATTCCACTACAAGCTACGGTTCGTATTCAGGCGCAGTTCCGAATGAAAAAATAACATGGGGCAAGCTTAGCATAGACACGCCCAAGTTCATTGTTGAATCTGATGCGACTATCGTTGCGCCTTTGATGTTTGCGTATATTCTTGACATGTAAAAAATAACCGCAAAGACGCCAAGTTCGCAGAGAATATCCATTCATTCCTTTGTGCTCTCTGCGTCTCTGCGTTAAAATACTTATACAGATGACTGAAAATGAAATCTCAGGGAAGATTAAACGTATAGTTAATAATCTCTGAAAATCTTTGCGCCTTTGATGTTTGCCTATATATTGGACTTATAAAATTAAACCGCAAAGAGCATACTGTATTTCCTTTGCGGTTAAAAAAATGTGTTGAGAAATTGTCTCAGTTTCTCACATCTCAATTCCCGCTAATGAATCAGGCTTTATTATGCACTCTCAAAAATGTACATAAAAACGTACTTTTTTGAATATTTTTTGTACCTTTAAAGCTCAAATAAGCGAAAAAATGAAGACAGCAACCATTACCGAATTCCGTTCGCGGGCAAAGGAATACCTTAAGGAACTGGAGGATGACCGCGATATTCTGATACTTTCGCGCCCCAAACAAAAAGAAGGTTTTGTTGTGCTAACCATGAGCGAGTACGAATCGCTGAAAGAAACAGCTTATCTGCTTTCAACACCCGCCAATGCACTACGCCTGATGCAAGGCATTAAGGAAGTGGAGGAAGGTAAAGTAACAGTGAAAGACATTAAGCTGTGATCATTGCGTTCACTCAAACGGGTTGGGAGGATTATAATTATTGGCAAACCAGCGACACCGACCTGCTGGAAAGAATTAATGATTTAATTAGGGATATTAAAAGAGAACCGTTTAAAGGTATTGGAAAACCGGAACCGCTGCGAGGCAACCTGGCCGGATACTGGTCGAGGAGAATCACCCAGGAACATCGTTTAGTCTATAAAGTTGAAGGTAAGAAACCTAACCAGGTGTTAATGATCGTTCAGGTACGGTATCATTATTAGAATTATTAAAAGCAGGAGTAGCATATAAAGCTGCACGAAGACAACTATGAATCTTGAGTTTACATTAAGAACCGAAATACAAAAAGCCCTTAAAACACTTTTTAATGAATCGGCTGAGCAGTTGCAACTGCAACCTACCAATGCTGAGTTTGAAGGTTCTCATACATTAGTTTGTTTTCCGTTAACGAAAGTTTCGAAGCTTAAGCCCGAGGAAACGGCAAAGGTGATTGGAGATTATCTCGTTCAGCATTCCGGCATTGTTGCGCGATATAATGTTGTTAAAGGATTCTTGAATCTTGTGGTTGCCGATAAAACCTGGGCGGAAACATTTGCTTCCATTTACGCCAATAAAAATTATGGCTCACTTCCCTCGAACGGAAAAGAGATCATGGTGGAGTATTCTTCTCCGAATACAAACAAGCCGCTGCACTTAGGGCACTTACGGAATAATTTTTTGGGATACAGTGTAGCTGAGCTTTACAAGGCCAATGGCTATACCGTTCATAAAGTACAGATCATCAACGACCGCGGCATACACATCTGTAAAAGCATGGCTGCCTGGAAGCTGTATGGGAAGGGAGAAACACCGGAGAGCAGCGGACTGAAAGGCGACA
>CAZBDE010000221.1:0-4934 GCA_964490415.1 uncultured Pseudoxanthomonas sp.
GCTGGTGCCGGAAACAGGAGTCGAACCTGCGACCTACGCATTACGAATGCGCCGCTCTACCAACTGAGCTATTCCGGCGAAGCCGGGCCGCGCAGGACGCGTCCGGGGGCCGGAATTCTAACGGTTCGGGGACGGGCAGGCCAGCGCGGAGGCGCACGCGGCAGCTGCGATGCAGACGGGGCCGTCAGCCGCCCGGTGTTAAGTTAGCGCCCTTTCCCGGCCCACTCGCCTGCCGCATGCCCCTGCGCTCCCCGCCCCGCCTCCCGTTCCTCCCGCTCCTGCTCGCGCTCCTGTTCGCCGCCTGGCCGGCGCTGGCGCAGACGCCTTCGCAGGACAAGGCGCGGCAGCAATTGGAGCAGATCGGCGCGCAACTGGACGGGCAGAAGGACCAGGCGTCGCTGCAGGCCTCGCGCGAGGCCGTGCTGAAGCTCCAGGCCCGGGCCGAGAAGACCATCGCCGAGCGCACCCCGCAGCTGCAGAGCCTGGACGCACGCCTGGCCGAACTGGGCGACGGCCCGGCCGGGCCGGAACAGGAGGCACCCGAGGTCGCCCGCGAGCGCCGCGACCTGCAGCAGCAGCGCAACGACGTCGATGCCGAACTGCGCCAGGCCAGGCTGGCTTCGGTTGAAGCCGGCCAGCTGCTGGAACGGATCGCCACCGAACGCCAGCAGGCCTTCCACCGCACCCTGTCCGAGCGCACCACCCCGCCGTGGAGCCCACGCTTCTGGCGCGACCTGGCCGGGAACCGCGAGCACGATGCGGCCCGCGTGAGCCGCCTGTGGGAAGACACGCGCGAAGCGATGGCGCAGCGCTGGCAGTCCGGGCCGCTGCGCTCCTCGCTGTACCTGGTCCTGGCCGGCCTGGTGGCGGTCGTGGTGGGCTGGTTCGGCGCGCGCACGGTGCCCAGGCTGGTCGGCCGGCACATCCCGCCCGGCCGCCTGCGCCGTTCGGCACCCGCGGTGGCGCGGGTGCTGCTGTCCACGCTGGCGGCGATCTGGATCGTCGGCCTGCTGCATGCGGCGCTGCTGCCGGCCAACCCGCCGGCGGCGGTGGGGCAGCTGGCCAGCCTGGCCGGCGGCCTGCTGATCTTCGGCACCTTCATCACCGCCCTGGGCGCGGTGCTGCTGGCCGTGCGCAGCCCGTCGTGGCGCCTGCCGGCGATCTCCGACGACGGCGCGCGTGCGCTGCGCCCGCTGCCGCTGGCCGCGGCGCTGGCGATCATGACGGCCACCTTCCCGCAGCAGCTGGGCACCCTGGTCAACGCCAGCCTGCCGCTGGTGGTGGCCCTGACCGCGCTGACCGCGCTGGTCTCGACCTCGGTGGTGCTGTGGACGCTGCTGCGCCTGCGCCGGCTGCATCGCGAGACCGCGCGCGCGGAGACGGAAGCCGCCGCGGCCGGCGCCAGTGCGGACCCCGGCAAGCCGCACTTCAAGCCGTGGATGAATGTCGCCATGGGCATCGGCTGGGTCGGCGCGTCGATCTGCCTGCTCGGGCTGCTGAGCGGGCACGTGGCGCTGTCGGGCTTCATGGCGCTGCAGTTGCTCTGGACCGGCGTCGTCCTGGCCACGATGTACCTGGGCATGCGCTTCATCGACGACCTGGTCCGCGCGGTGCTCGGCGCCAAGGGCCTGGCCGGACGCCGGATCAACAGCCGCTTCGGCCTGGATCCGCGCCATGCCGAACGGCTGGCGGTAGTGATCTCGGCGGTGCTGCGCATCCTGCTGGCGCTGCTGGGCCTGATCGCGCTGGCGATGCCCTACGGCGCCAGCGGCGACGACCTGATCGACCACGCCCTGGCCCTGGCCCGGGGCATCACCATCGGCCAGCTGGTGCTCAGCCCGGCCAGTGTGGTCCGCGCGATCGTGGTGTTCCTGCTGGCCAGCGGCGTGTTCCACCTGGTCAAACGCTGGCTGGCGCGGAGCTACCTGCCGACCACGAAGATGGACGAGGGCATGCGCGCCTCGGTGGTCACCCTGTTCGGCTACTTCACCATGGTGGTGGCGGTGGCGATGGCGCTGGCCGCGATCGGCGTGGGCCTGGAGCGGATCGCCTGGATCGCCAGCGCGCTGTCGGTCGGCATCGGTTTCGGCCTGCAGGCGATCGTGCAGAACTTCATTTCCGGGCTGATCCTGCTCGCCGAGCGGCCGGTGAAGGTCGGCGACTGGGTGGTCGTCGGCGACGCGGAGGGCGACATCCGCCGGATCAACGTGCGCGCCACCGAAATCCAGACCGGCGACCGGACCACGGTGCTGGTGCCCAATTCCGAGTTCATCACCAAGACGGTACGCAACCGCACCTTCGCCAATGCCGAGGGCCTGGTGAAGATCGCGCTGCCGATGCCGCTGGCGACCAACGCCGACCTGGTGCGCGACCTGCTGCTGGAGGCCTTCCGCGAACATCCCGGGATCCTCGATGCGCCGGCGCCGAACGTGCTGATAGACGGCATCGCCAATGGCCAGGTGCTGTTCAGCGCGACCGGGTTCGTCGCCACGCCGCGGCAGGCGGCGGCCGCACGCAGCGCGCTGCTGTTCGAGATCCTGCGCAAGCTGCGCCAGCTCAACATCAAGATGGTGTAGGCGCGGCTTCAGCCGACCAGGCGCAACCGCAGTTCCTTGGGCAGGGCGAAGACCATGTCTTCCGGCTCGCCATCCAGCTCGCTGACGCCTGCCGCACCCAGTTCGCGCAGGCGCGCGATCACGCCGTCGACCAGCACCTGCGGCGCGGAGGCGCCGGCGGTCAGGCCGATGTGGCGCTTGCCGCGCACCCAGTCCGGGTCGATCTCGTGGGCGCCGTCGATCAGGTAGGACTCCACGCCCTCGCGCAGCGCCAGTTCGGCCAGGCGGTTGGAGTTGGAACTGTTCGGCGAACCGACCACCAGCACCAGGTCGCAGCGCGCGGCCAGTTCGCGCACGGCGTCCTGGCGGTTCTGGGTGGCGTAGCAGATGTCGTCGTGGCGCGGCCCCTGGATCGCCGGGAAGCGCTGCTGCAGCGCCTCGATGATCCCGCGGGTGTCGTCCACCGAGAGCGTGGTCTGGGTGGTGTAGAACAGGTTGCCGGGCTGGCCGACGTCCAGCGTGGCGACGTCGTCGATGCCCTCGACCAGGTAGATCGAGCCACCGGTCCTGTTCGCGCTCCACTGCCCCATCGTGCCTTCGACCTCCGGATGGCCGGCATGGCCGATCAGGATCACGTCGCGACCGGCGCGGCAGTGGCGGGCCACCTCGAAATGCACCTTGGTCACCAGCGGGCAGGTCGCGTCGAACACCTTCAGCCCGCGCCGCTCGGCCTCGGCACGCACCGCCTGGGACACGCCGTGGGCGCTGAAGATCACCGTGTTGCCGTCGGGCACCTCGTCCAGTTCTTCCACGAAGATCGCCCCGCGCTCGCGCAGGTCGTCGACGACGAAGCGGTTGTGCACCACTTCATGGCGCACGTAGATCGGCGCGCCGAGGCTCTCGATGGCGCGCTTGACGATCTCGATCGCGCGGTCGACGCCGGCGCAGAACCCGCGGGGATTGGCGAGGATGACGTCCATAGATCAAAGTCTACCGAAGACACCCACCCCAATGGGCTGAACGCGGGAAATGAAGCAACTCCCGCCCGGGACGTGCTCCCCCTCTCCCTCCGGGAGAGGGATGGGGAGAGGGTATGGGCCCGGGAAGACCTCTACTCTCCTGCCCGCTGCTTCTTCCGCTTGCCATCGAACACCCCGAACACCGCGATCCCGATGGCCCCGCCCACGATCGCCGCATCCGCCAGGTTGAATGCCGGCCAGTAGTGCCCGCGCCAGTACCACTGGATGAAGTCCACCACGTGCCCGTGGACCAGCCGGTCGATCACGTTGCCCAGCGCCCCGCCGATCACCAGGGCGTACGGCAGCGCCTGCCGCCAGTCGCCGCGCGGCGTGCGCCACAGCCACCACCCCAGCAGCCCGCAGATGCCGAACGCCAGGACCGTGAAGAACAGCGCCTGCCAGCCCCCGGCATCGGCCAGGAAACTGAACGCCGCGCCGGTGTTGTAGGTGCGGTACCAGTTCCAGAACCCGTCGACCACCGGCACGGCGGTGTACTCGGGCAGGCTGGACAGCACCCAGGCCTTGCTCCACTGGTCCAGCACGATGACCGCCGCCGACAGCAGCAGCCAGGCCATCGCGTTGGGCCGGGGACGGGTCGTGCCCATGCTCAGAACCACCTGCGCTCCTCGCCCGGGCCTTCGACATTGGACACGCAGCGCCCGCACAGCTCCGGGTGCGCGGCGTCGGCGCCGACATCGGCGCGGTGGTGCCAGCAGCGCACGCACTTGGCCTTGGTGGTCGGCTGCGCGCTGACGAAGATGTCGTCGGTCTGCGCCGGCACCACCGCCACGTCGCCGCTGATGAACAGGAAGCGCAGTTCCCCGGCCAGCGGCTGCAGGTGCGCGGCGGCGGCGGCGCTGGCGGTGAGGGTGATCTCCGCCTCCAGCGCCGCGCCGATCTGGCCGCTGGCGCGCATCGGCTCGAGCACCTTGGCGACCTGCTCGCGCAGCGCCAGCAGGCGCTCGAAGTCGGCCGCACCCAGTCCGGCATCGGCCGGCAGCGGCGCCAGGCCGTCGTACCAGGTCGCGAACAGGACGTTGCCCACCCGGTCGCCGCTGCCGGTGGCGCTGGGCAGGTAGCCCCACAGTTCGTCGGCGGTGAAGCTGAGCACCGGCGCGATCCAGCGCACGAAGGCCTCGGCGATGCGGTACATCGCGCCCTGCGCGCTGCGCCGGCCGCGCGAGTCCTCGCCCATGGTGTACAGGCGGTCCTTGGTCACGTCCAGGTACAGCGAGCCCAGGTCCACGCTGCAGAAGTTCAGCAGCGCCTGGACGATGGCGGCGAAGTCGTAGCGCGCGTAGGCGTCCTTGATCTTCTCCTGCACTTCCCAGGCGCGGTGCACGATCCAGCGGTCCAGCGC
>CAZBDE010000222.1:0-4921 GCA_964490415.1 uncultured Pseudoxanthomonas sp.
TCAGCACCGCGGTCTGGATGGTCATGTGCAGCGAGCCGGTCACGCGCACGCCCTTGAGCGGCAGCGCGGCGGCGTACTTGCGGCGGATCGACATCAGGCCCGGCATCTCGTGCTCGGCGATGTCGATTTCCTTGCGGCCCCAGTCGGCCAGGGAAATGTCGGCGACCTTGTAGTCGCCCGCGGTCGGAAGGGTCTTGGCTACGGCGTTCATGCGGATGCTCCGGGTCGATGGCGAGAGGGTTCTCTCGCTTTCACCGGGCGCCGTTGTCGCGTTGGGAAGCCTGCCGAGCCTGGCCGTGGAACGGAGGCATCGCACCTGGGGTGCGGGCTCCGGCGGGAAACCCGCCCCGTCCACGGTCGCAGCGCCCCTCGGCGGGCGTCGCGCATTATATCGGCCGATCCGGATCAACGGATGAACCGGGCGGGGAATCACGGCGGACCGGACTTTCGTCACGGGCCGTTGCCGGCGCAGGCGTGGTATCCAGAAGGATTGCCGCGAACGGAACTCCCGATGCCCGCCTGCCGATCGATCGACCCCCGCCTCGATGCCCTGCGCCGCGTCCGCCCGCGTCGTGCCGCTGTCTCCGCCTTGCCCGCGCTGGTGCTGGGCGCCGCGCTGGCCTTGAGCGGGTCGCCGCCGGCCGCGGCGCAGGCGGCGGGTGGCGCCGCCGGGGCCGTCTACCGCGAGCCGGTCGCCGACCTGCGCGCGATCGTCGACGCGCCGCGCGCGCCGCAGCTGAACCTGTCGCCGCGCCGCGACCTGGCCGCGATGGTGCGGATGCCGGACCTGCCGGGGATCGACGTCGTCGCCCAGCCCGAGCTGAAGCTGGCCGGCCTGCGCTTCCATCCGCGCGTGCACGCCGCCAGCCAGTTCGTGTTCGGCAGCGACCTGTGGCTGCTGGACGTGGCCAGCGGCGCCGAGCAGCGCATCGCCGGCCTGCCGCAGCCGCTGGGCCTGGCCACCCTGGAATGGTCGCCGGACCAGCGCTGGCTGGCGCTGAACCGGGTCGACCGCGCCAGTGGCGCCAACGAACTGTGGCTGGTGGACGTGGCCGCGCGCAGCGCGCGCCGGCTCGCCGGCGGGCTGAACACCGTCGCCGGGCGCAGCTACGCCTGGCTGCCGGACAGCCAGGGCCTGCTGCTGCGGTTGCAGGCCGCCGATCCCGGTCCGCTGCCGCCCGCCGATGCGGTACCGACCGGACCGAGCGTGCAGCAGACCGAGGCCGGCGCCGGCGTGCGTTCGGTGCGCACCTACCAGGACCTGCTGCGCAACCAGAACGACGCGCTGACCCTGGAGCACTACCTGGCCACGCAGCTGGCCCGCGTCGACCTGCAGGGCAAGGTGACTCGGCTGGGCGCGGCGGCGCTGTACACCTCGACCTCGCCTTCGCCCGACGGCCGCTACGTGCTGGCCCAGCGGGTCGAGCGCCCGTTCTCCTACCTGGTGCCGCTGATGCGCTTCCCGCGCGTGGTCGAAGTGCTCGATGCCGCCAGCGGGCGCACCGTGCACACCGTGGCGCGGCTGCCGCTGGTCGAAGGCCTGCCTACCGGCAACGACGCGGTGCCCACCGGCGCGCGTTCGATCGGCTGGCGCGCCGATGCGCCGGCCACCCTGGCCTGGGCCGAGGCCCAGGACGGCGGCGATCCGGCGCGCGAAGCGAGCGTGCGCGACGCGGTGTTCGTGCAGGCCGCGCCGTTCGAGACCGCGCCGGCGAAGCTGGCCGAACTGGGTTCGCGCTATGCCGGCATCACCTGGGGGCGTGGCGACCTGGCGGTGCTCGACGAGTACTGGTGGAAGACGCGGCGCACCAGGAGCTGGCGGATCCATCCCGACCGGCCGGCGCAGGCCGCGCAGCTGCTGTTCGACCGTTCCTACGAGGACCGCTACGCCGACCCGGGCAGCCCGGCCACGGTCGCCGACGCGGCCGGGCGCCAGCGCCTGCTGACCGGCGCCGGTGGCGGCAGCCTGTTCCTGGTCGGCGAGGGCGCCTCGCCCGAAGGCGACCGCCCGTTCGTCGACCGTTACGACCTGGCCACCGGCAAGGCCGAACGCCTGTTCCACTCGCAGGCGCCGTTCTACGAAGCGCCGCAGGCCCTGCTCGACGACAGCGGCACGCGCCTGCTGACCACCCGCGAATCGCCGACCGAACCGACCAACTACTACGTGCGCGACGCCGCCGCGGCCGAACCGCTGCGTGCGCTGACCCGTTTCCCGCATCCGACCCCGCAGTTGCGCGACGTCGGCAAGGAGCAGATCCGCTACCGGCGCGCCGACGGCGTGGAGCTGACCGGGACCCTGTACCTGCCGGCCGGCTACGACGCCAAGCGCGACGGCCCGCTGCCGGTGCTGATGTGGGCCTACCCGCAGGAGTTCAAGTCGGCGCAGGCGGCCAGCCAGGTGACCGACTCGCCCTACCGCTTCAACCGGATCAGCTACTGGGGCCCGCTGCCGTTCCTGGCCCGCGGGTTCGCCGTGCTCGACGATCCGTCGATGCCGATCGTGGGCGAGGGCGATGCCGAACCGAACGACACCTACGTCAAGCAGCTGGTGGCGAGCGCGCAGGCGGCGGTGGACGAGCTGGCCCGGCGCGGCGTGGGCGATCCGCAGCGGGTGGCGGTGGGCGGCCACTCCTACGGTGCGTTCATGACCGCCAACCTGCTCGCGCACAGCCGCCTGTTCAAGGCGGGCATCGCCCGCAGCGGTGCCTACAACCGCACGCTCACTCCGTTCGGCTTCCAGTCCGAGGAGCGCAACTTCTGGCAGGCGCAGGACGTGTACCTGGCGATGTCGCCGTTCAACCATGCCGACCGGATCAAGGATCCGCTGCTGCTGATCCACGGCGAGCAGGACAACAATTCGGGCACCTTCCCGATCCAGAGCGAGCGCATGTTCGCCGCGGTGAAGGGCCTGGGCGGCAACGCGCGGCTGGTGATGCTGCCCAACGAGTCGCACGGCTACCGTGCCCGCGAATCGATCCTGCACATGCTGGCCGAGACCGACGACTGGCTGCAGCACTACGTGCGCGACGCCGGGGCGGCAGAGTAGGCGCGGCCGCCCGCACACAACTTGTAGGAGCTCCCTTCAGGGGCGACCCGATCGTGCTGGAAGGCACCGTGTTCAACGCAGTCCCTCCGGAGCGCTCGCGTTGAGCGCCGCTGCGCCCGGGCGTCCTCGGGTCGCCCCTGAAGGGGGCTCCTACAGAAAGGCCGCGTACCGTAGAGCGGTCGAGGGGCGATTCGGTACTCCTGAAACTTTTGCGGCGCCGCACAAAACGCGGCTAAGCTCGGGGCCTGCCTGCCTACTTCCGAACGAGGCGCGTCGATGAACGCCCCCCGCCAGCTCGAATTCGCCCCGCCGGACCTGCCCCTGCGCGACGACGTGCGCCGCCTGGGCGCGCTGGTCGGCGACATGCTCGCCGAACAGGTGTCGCCGGCGTTCCTGGAGGAGGTCGAGCGGGTCCGCACCACCGCGATCGCGCGCCGCCAGAACGGCGGCTCGATGGAATCGCTGTCGGCGCTTCTGGACGGGCTGGAGCCGGCGCACGCCGAGTCGCTGGTGCGCGCCTTCAGCACCTATTTCCAGGTGGTCAACATCGCCGAGCGCGTGCACCGCATCCGCCGCCGCCGCGACCACCAGCGTGCCGCGACCGGCATCCCCCAGCCGGAAAGCCTGCACGACGCGCTGCGCCGGCTGAAGGCCCGGGGCGTCTCGCCCGACGAACTGCACGACTGGCTCGAACGGATCGACATCGAGCCGGTGTTCACCGCGCACCCGACCGAGGCGGTGCGCCGCGCGCTGCTGGAGAAGGAACAGATCATGGTCGCCGCGCTGGTCGACGACCTCGACGGGACGCGCACGCCCGGCGAGCGCGCCGCCGACATCGCCCGCTTCCGCATGGCCCTGACCTCGGCCTGGCAGACCGCCGACTCCTCGCCGGTGCGCCCGGGCGTGGAGGACGAACGCGAGCACGTCGGCTTCTACCTGACCGAAGTGCTGTACCGGGTGATGCCGGCGTTCTACGAGACCCTGGAGCACGCCATCGGCGAGTCCTTCGGCATCGCCACCGACCTGCCGCGGCTGCTCCGCTTCGGCACCTGGGTGGGCGGCGACATGGACGGCAACCCGAACGTCGACGCGCACACCATCCGCAGCACGCTCGATGCGCAGCGTCGCGCGATCCTCGGCAAGTACCTGGCCGAACTGCAGCAGCTGACCCACGTGCTGAGCCAGACCACCAGCGTGGTCGGGGTGGACGACGCGGTGCTGGACCAGGTCGAGCGCTACCGCGCGCTGCTGCCGCAGGCCGCCGCCACGGCGCGCCCGCGCCACGCCGACATGCCGTACCGGCTCCTGATAGACCTGATGCGTGCGCGCCTGCAGGCCACGCTCGAGGACCGCGCCGAAGGCTATGGCTCGCCGCGGGAGTTCGCCGCCGACATCGAACTGGTCCGGCACAGCCTGGAGCACCACCGCGGCGTGCATGCCGGCTGGTTCTCGGTGCGCCGGCTGGTGTGGCGGCTGCGCACCTTCGGGTTCCACCTGGCGCGGCTGGACGTGCGCCAGGAATCGGGCGTGCATGCGCGCGCGGTGGCCGCCGCGCTCGGCGACGAGGACTGGGAATCGCGCGATGCGGTGGAGCAGGCCGGCGTGCTCGGCCCCTACGCCAGCGGCGCCCAGGTCCTGGCGCGCACCGGGGAGGCCGGCAACCCGCGCCTGGACGCGGTGTTCTCGGCGCTGGGCGACGCCCGCCGCCGCCACGGCACCGATGCGCTGGGCGCCTACATCATCTCGATGGCGCGCAGCCGCGCCGACGTGCTCACGGTGCTGGCGCTGGCCCGCCGCGGCGGGCTGGTCGATGACGGCGGCCACGTGCCGCTGGACATCGCGCCGCTGTTCGAGACCGTCGGCGCGGCTGCGCGC
>CAZBDE010000223.1:0-2970 GCA_964490415.1 uncultured Pseudoxanthomonas sp.
CCGGCGCAGCGTTGACGTAGGCGTTGTCGGCCAGCTGCGCACGCCGGCTCGGCGCACGTTCCGCCGGGGCCTGGGGCGCCGCGGCGGCGCCGCCGGCGGGAATGTGGCGCGCGGCCATGGACGCGGCGCGCACCCCCTTGTCGATGTAGCCCGGATCTTCGGCGTAGCCGCCGCGCTTCAGTTCGGAGAAATACTTCTGTGCGTCGCCGCCGGCGCCGACGGCCGGCTTGTAGCGCCGCCCCAGCAGCCCGGCGAAGTCGTCACCGAAGGCGTCGGCGCTGGCGTATTGGCGATAGGCGTCGCGGCTGCCCGTCATGTTGTCGACGGCCTGCGGCCCCTTGCCGCCGAAGTCCTTGATGTTGCCCAGGTTGTTCGTGCCCGGAATCACGCTCTTGCCCCAGCCGGTCTCCAGCCCCCACTGCCCGAGCAGCACCTGCGGCTCCACGCCGATCTTCGCGGACACCTTCTGCGCCAGCGGCAGGTACTGGCCCACAAACTGCGCCACGCGGTCGCCGCCGGATGGCGCAGCGGCGCGCCCCTCCACGGACTTCAGCAGGTCATCGGCGGTGAAGGTGATCGGGCTGTTGTTCATCGTGGGCGGGTTCGGGTTATGGGGCTCAGGCCGGGACGTCGAGGGCGGGAACGGGCTCGGCCTGCTCCGCGGCGGACTTGCGCCGCGCCAGTTCTTCGATGGCGGCCTGCTGCGCGCGGTGGCCGTCGATGCCGGCCAGGCGCTTCAGCATGTTGTCGCGCATGCCGCGCACGCCGAAGTCGCCGAAGGTCGGCGGGCCGTCGTCCGAGCCCTGGGTGCGATCGGAGGAGGCGTCCTTCTTGCCGGCCTTCGGCGGGGGGGTGTACTGGCGGATCAGCGCCAGCTTGCGCTCCAGCGCCTGCGCGTCCTGCTTCAAGCGCTTTTCCGCCTCGTCCAGGATGGCATCGCGCTGCTGCGGGTTCTGCGCCAGCGCCTTGTCCACCTCGGTCTTGACCTCGTCGCGCGCCTCCTGCAGCAGCTTCTGGCGCAGCTTCGGGTCGTGGGCGGCGGCCCTCAGATCCTGCTGGTAGCTGTCGTCGCCCTGCTGGGCGATCATCGCCTCGACCATCTGCTTCGCTGCGTTCTTGTCCAGGCCCGCGACATCGACGCCGGGGTGCAGCGTGTACTGCGCGCCGTCGTCGTCGACCACGGTGCGGTCGAAGCTGCCGGTCTTGGCATTGAGCGACACGCGCACGCTCGCCGGGTCGGTGGAGGCACGGTAGGCGGCGGTGGCGGCGCGCTCCGGCGGCAGGTTCGGGTTGTGCTCGATCAGCCGGCTGAGGTGGGCCTCGCCGTCGGCCAGCTGCCGTCCCGTCGGCTTGTCCTCGGCGTTCTTGGCGATGTCGGCGAGCACGCCGCGCGCCGCGTCCAGGCTCGTCTTCGGCGCCTTGCCCTTGGCGCCGGAGCCCGAACTGCGCGCAGCCGCCAGGGCCTCGCTGTCCCGCGTGCGCGTGAACTTGCGGTTGCCCTGCGCGTCGGTGGTGACGTAGCCGTCGGGCACGCTGGTGACGCCGGACTTCTTCGCCCGCTCGATCTCCAGCTTGTATTCCTGGTCCAGGCGGGTCTTGTAGCCGCTCGGGTCGTACTTCGGCTGCAGCGAGGCCAGCAGCTGCCTGCCGGCATCCGGGCCGACGAACGTCTTGGTGGCCGCGGCGCCGCTGTCGCGGTTCACGATCGTGAGGCTCACGCCGCCCGGAACCTCCTTGATCTCCTGGACCTTGGCATTGGTGGGATCGTCGTCGATGATCTGGCCGACGGCCCGCGCCACCTCCAGCGGCGGCATGGTGGCAGCGCCGGCCTGCAGTTCGCCGAAGGCCTTGGACGAGCGCTCGTAGCCCATCATGTCGGCCTGCTTCTGCAGCTCCAGGTACTTGCCCGTGTCGCCGGCCTTCTGGTAGGCCAGCGAGGAGTCGCGCACGATGTCCTCGTGGCGCCGCGGCTTGTCGACCTCGGCGGCGGGCATGGCGTTGCCCTCGTCGTCCATCTGCCCCGGATTCAGCACCGTCTTCTGCGAGACCGGGATCTTGCCCAGGTCGGCGCGCAGCTTGTCGGCGCGCTCCATCTCCTCGGCCTGGCGCTGCAGCTGCGTCTGCTCGAGTTCCTGGCGCTTGCGCAGCATGTCGCGCTGCTCGAGCTGAAACTGCCGGTCCTCGTCGGCCTTCGCGCGGTCCTGCGCGTTGCGCTCGCCGCGGCGAAAGCCCTGGTAGGCGTTGGCCATGCCGCCGATGAAGGTTCCAAGTGCCATGGGTGATTCCTTTAGAGGCCGAAGGTGCCGGCCGGCAGATCGAAGGAGGTCATCGGCGCGGATGCCACCCCGGTCGACAAGCCGGGCGCCGCCGACTGGAACAGCCCGCCGACGAAGCCCACCCCCCGGTTGAGCAGGGTCTGCCCGGTCTTGCTGCCGAGAATGTCGCCGACGGCGCCGAAGGTGTTGATCTGCTGCTGTCCGGCGAGCGATGCATCGCGGGTGGCAGCCGCGCTGCGCGACGCTGCGGTGTTGGCGGCGGCGCCGAACTGCGCGCTGGCCGCGCTCGCCAGGCCCTTGCCCAGCGCCAGCGCGTCGGACATCATCATCTCGCCCTGCGCCGCGGTGTCGCGCCGCGCGCCGGTCTGCGCGGCGGCCGACTGCGCCGCCTCCTGCAGCTTGATCTTCGCCAGTGTGTTCTTGTACTTGTCGCTGTTCACGTCCAGCCCCGGCGTCTCGAGCAGCCGGCGGCGCAGGTTGCCGTAGCCGCCGGCCACAGCGTCGCGCACCTCGCCGGCAGCGCGCTCCTGGCCGGCGAATGAGCCGTAGTCCAGCGCCTGGGCGACCGCATCGTCTTCCAGCGGGCGGAAGATGTTGCGGTAGCGCTCGTTCTGCTCCTCGGAGATGTCGAGCTGGCGGTCGGTGATCGCCGCCTGCGCCTTGAGCGCACGCTCCTGCTCCTTGGCGGCGTCCT
>CAZBDE010000223.1:3070-4891 GCA_964490415.1 uncultured Pseudoxanthomonas sp.
GCCTCGTTCATGCCCAGCTGGCTCACGGCGTTCAGGTACTGCGGGCTGCTCGGGTCCAGACCCGGCGTGCGCTGCAGCTGCTGGCGCAGCCCCGCCAGGCTGGACGTGACGCCGGCCTGCGCCTCGCCGGCCGCCTGCTCGCGGTTCGCCTGCGAGCCGACGTCGCGGCTTTGCTGCGCGATCTCGTCTTCCAGCGGCGCGAAGGTGTCCTTGTAGCGCGCCCAGTCGCCCTCAGCCGACTGCATCTGGCGCTCGGAGATGGCTTCGTTGGCCTTGTTCGCCTTCTTCGACGAACTCAGCGCAGCCTTGCCCTGTTGGTTGGCGCCGTAGGCGCTCAGCGCCATCGAGCCGACGCTGATTGCTATCATTGATGACATGACAATCCCTCTTGAGAAGCCGCGCCGATGCGCAGCCGGTATTCATCGGCCCAGCGGGCGACCAGGAACTGCTCCAGCGTCTCGCGCGGCACCGAGCCGGGGTCGGCCAGGCCCAGCGCACTGACGTCGTGGACCGTGGTCCAGACCGTGTCCTCGTGGGCGTAGCCGCACTTGCGCACGCCGGGCGCGCTCGCGAAGGTGTAGGGGGCGCGGATGCGCGTCATGCCGCCGCGCGCGTCCAGCATCGAAATCTCGCCGCGCGAGATGACGCTGATATGCGGGTACAACTGCAGGTTGCCGATGGCGAAACTGCCGGCCGGGATCAGGATCTCGCGCGCGTACAGATGGCCGGCAAAGAACTGGTTCAGCGGCGTCCTGTCGGGGAAGCCGGCGCGCACCATCTCCTCGGCCAGCCGCTCGACGCGCGCCGCCACCTCGTCCGCGTCCATCGCGCCATCGGCCGCGAAGGCGCCGGCCACGCCGCGCAACGCCGAGGCGAGCGCGGGCTCACAGCCAGGCAGCGGCTCGAAGCTGGCGATGACGTGATCGGCTTCCGGCTGTGGCAAGACGTGGCCCCTGGGCGCAATGAGGGCCCGATTATACAACAGTTGCGCTACAAACAGTTGGTTTCGTCAGGCCTCGGCGGGCCAGGCGATCGCGTCCAGCTGCTCGGCGGTGGTCGCCGGGTCGAAGATTTGCGCACGCAGCACGCGCGAGGTGGCGTGCGCCGCGGTGCCGCGCGCCAGCAGCATCACCGCCACCGAGGCCAGGAAGGTCGGCTCGACGCTGACCACGCGGTTGTCGGCCATCGTCCAGTCGAGGGTCGCTGGCGCCAGGTCCAGCTCGCGCGCCGCCGCCAGGCTGACCAGGGTCTGCTGGATGCGCTCCAACCCCTTCGCATCGACGTCGATCGGCCCGAGCGGCGTGTCCAGGATGGGCGCGTCGATGGCGGCCTCGCGCGCCGCCTTGATGCGCGCCCAGCACTGCGCGCGGCGCTCGTCGAGGCTGCGCGGGTCGATGTGGCTGTGCGTCGCCCAGTCCCAGCGGTGGTGTTCCGACGGCGCCGGCGGGAACTTGCGTGGCGCGCCGTCGACGATGTAGACGCGCTCGGCGTCGTGCGCACCGGCGATCAGCGCCTGGCCGGGCTGCAGCTGCAGTTCCGCCATGGCCGTGTCGGGCACGCCGAGCACGCACAAGATGGCGCCGCTGGCGGCGTCGTAGACGGTGTACTTCAGGAGGCCGCTCAACGCTTCATCTCCGTAAGGACGATGGACCGGGCGCGCACCGCGGCCGCCGACCCGAGCCTGATGACCGCGTAGGTCCAGGTGCCGGCGCCTGGCGCATCGAAGAAGGGGGGAAACGCGGCGTAGCCGAAATTCGTCCCCACGTTGACTTCGCGCAGCAGGGTCGAGCTGCCGCTGATCACGCTGGTGTTGCCGGCATT
>CAZBDE010000224.1:0-4875 GCA_964490415.1 uncultured Pseudoxanthomonas sp.
ACGGGCGCAGGGAAGCCGAGCGCATCCTGGAGGGGCTGGAAGGGCGGCATCGGGTACGGCTGCAGACGCGCGAATGGGTTCTGCCGTCGAAGGACGCCGCCGCGGCCGACTGGGTCGCCCAAGCTGGACGCCGTACTCACTTGGCCGGCGATGCCTGCTCGGACTGGCAGAACCGGCTGATCTACGGCGACAACCTGCTGGCGATGGCGGCGTTGCTGGCCGGCGATGACCAGACACCCGGCCTGCGCGGCAAGATCGATCTCATTTACATCGACCCACCGTTCGACTCCAAGGCCGACTACCGGACCAAAGTCACGCTTCCCGGCGCCGAGCTGGAACAGCGGCCGACGGTGATCGAGCAGTTCGCCTATTCCGATACCTGGTCGGACGGCACCGCATCGTATCTCCGGATGATCGTGCCGCGACTGGTGCTGATGAGGGAACTGCTGGCGGAGACAGGATCGATCTACGTGCATCTGGATTGGCACGTGGGCCATTACGTGAAGATCGCCATGGACGACATCTTCGGAAAGTCATTCTTCCGGAACGACATCCGCTGGAAACGGCAGCCAGTCCGTGGCGCCAAGGCAACCGGCGAGCAATTCGCCCGTAATTCGGAGCAGATATTCCTTTACACCAAGCAAGATGCCTCGCTCTGGAACAACGCCTACAAACCCTACGACCCGGATTTCATCAAGGCGAAGTTCCGCCCTGATGCAAATGGCCGACTCTTCCGCGACTGCGATCTTGGCGACTACTCGGAGCAGTCGATCGCGGAGTTCGAGGCTCAAGGGAGAATCTACAGGACCAAGACCGGAAAGCGGCGCCTAATCCGCTACCTCGATGAAGAGAAAGGCGAAGCGCTCGGCGACCTGTGGACCGACATCCCCGAGGTCAACTCCATGGCGGATGAACGCCTAGATTATGCGACCCAGAAGCCGGAGAAGCTTCTGGAGCGCATTCTGGGCGCATCGAGCAGGCCGGGATCCCTGATCGCCGATTTCTTCGGCGGTTCCGGCACTACTGCCGCCGTCGCAGAGAAGCTGGGGCGCCGCTGGATCACCTCCGACCTCGGCAAGCCCGCTTGCATGATCATGCGCAAGCGCCTGATCGACCAGGAGGCCAAGCCGTTCCTGTACCAGGCTATCGGCGACTACCAGGTCGAGACCGCGCGCAGCCACCTGGGCCGCAGCTTCCGCATCGGCGACCTGTCCGAGATCGTGCTGTCGCTCTA
The DNA here is from genome assembly GCA_964490415.1 of uncultured Pseudoxanthomonas sp. GTDB lineage: Bacteria > Pseudomonadota > Gammaproteobacteria > Xanthomonadales > Xanthomonadaceae > Pseudoxanthomonas. Next base: position 1,235 of record CAZBDE010000224.1, read on the forward strand.
CGGCGCACTGCCGCTGCCGTCCGAGGAGAACCCGCTGCGCAACCTCGGCCAAGTCGTGTTCGCCGGCAGGAAGACCCTGGTCCTGGCCGATTCACCCAACAAGCTCACCGGCGACGCTACCCTGCGCCGCGCCATCGCCCAGCGCGACAACCTGATGGGCGGCTGGGACCGGGTAGTGGTGCTGGCCTGGAATTTCGACCCGTCGATCGGCCAGAGCCTGGTCGCACTCGACGATCCAAACCTGGAAGTGCTGGTGATCCCGCCCGACCTGCTCGACCGGCTCAGGAAGAAGGGCGGCATCGAGAAGCTGCGCGGCCAGGTGCGCTTCTCCAGCCTGCAGTACCTGACCCTCAAGCCGATCCGCCGCGAACGCGCGGGCAACGACGAGGAGCTGTCGGTGACGCTGGACAACTACGTCCTGCTCTCGCCCGAAGCGATCAACCTGGACGAGGACAATCGCCTCAAGCTGCAGAAGGTGCTGTCCGCCGAGCCGCTGGCCCTGGTCGAGTACTGGGCGGTGGACCCGGACTACGACGGCCAGGTGTTCCGCTCTGTCTGGCAGGACTACCGCGGCAATATCGCCGGCGACGGCGATCCGTTGCGGGTGGTGAAGCAGGCGCGCTTCGTGGTGCCGCCGCACGCTGGCCCGCGCCGGGTCTGCGTGCGCGCCGTGGACGTGTTCGGGTTCGAATCGGAAGTCGTGCAGGACGTGCCGGGCCCGGCGGCATGAACGCGCGGCCGGACGACCCGTTGCCACTGGCCGGCGCGCTGACCCGCAGGACCCGGCAGCTGTGCCTGGGCCTGGAAGGCGGCGACGCCGAGATCCTGGAACTGGTCACGCCGACCACCGCCGCGCTGCTGCGCTGGTGGTTCGGCGAGGACGCCTGCGCCGGCCGCGCGTTCAACTTCCACGTCGGCCAGCGCCAGGCCATCCTCAACACGATCGTCGCCCACGAGGTGCTCGGCGGCATCGACCTGCCCGACCTGTACCGGAAGGCCTGTCCCGAGGCGCTGCTGGACGGCGGCCTGCTGGGCGAGGTCACCCAGGACAAGCACGCCCATCCCAAGTACTGCCTGAAGATGGCCACCGGCACCGGCAAGACCTGGGTGCTGCAGGCGCTGCTGGTCTGGCAGATGCTCAACCGGACCGTGGCGCTGGACGAAGGCCATGGCGACCCGCGTTTCACCCGTCGCTTCCTGGTGGTGGCGCCCGGCCTGATCGTGTACGAGCGCCTGCTCGACGCCTTCCTCGGCAAGCAGCGTCCCGACGGCAGCCGCGACTTCGCCCGCTCCGACGTGGCCGCGTGCGCCGAACTGTTCGTGCCGCCGGCCTGGCGCGAGCGCTACCTGCAGTTCGTCCGCGGCAATGTCTGCACCAAGGCCGAGATCGGGCTGAAAGCGACCGGCAACGGCATGATCGCCATCACCAACTGGCACCTGCTGGCCGAGGCGGGCGACGAGACAGAGGCGTTCGAGGGCGAGGAAGCGCTGGAAGCGCCCGGTGCGCGCCCCGAACCCGACGTCGTAGCCCGCCATGTGTTGCCGCTCGCACCCGGCCGCGCCGCCGGCAACAGCTTGGACACCCTGGACCGCCGCTGGACCCGCGGCAACGTGCTCGCGTTCCTGGCGGAGCTGCCGGACCTGATGGTGTTCAACGACGAGGCCCACCATATCCACGAGCTCAAGCGCGGCGGCGAGGCCGACGAGGTGGAATGGCAGAAGAGCCTGAGCCGGATCGCCGAAGGCAAGGGCCGCGGCTTCGTCCAGGTCGACTTCTCGGCCACGCCGTACAACGAGCGCGGCGGCGGCCGCGGCAAGGCCAAGTCCAAGGTCTGGTTCCCGCACATCGTGGTCGATTTCGACCTGCGCCAGGCCATGCGCCTGGGCCTGGTCAAGTCGCTGGTGCTGGACCGGCGCAAGGAGATCGGCGCGCTGCCGCTGGAATTCAAGGCCGAGCGCGACGAATCCGGGCGGCCGGTCCTGTCCGAAGGCCAGCGGGTGATGCTGCGCGCCGGCCTGCAGAAGCTGCGCACGCTGGAGACCGACTTCGCGGCGATCGATCCGGAGCGTCGCCCGAAGATGCTGGTGGTGTGCGAGGACACCGGCGTCACCCCGCTGGTGGCGGAATTCCTGCAGGACGAAGGCCTGCACGCCGACGACGTGCTGACCGTGGACTCGGGCAGGAAGGCCGAGCTGGGCGAGAAGGAATGGAGCGAGGTCCGCCAGCACCTGTTCGACGTGGACCGCCACGCAAGACCGCGGGTGATCGTCAGCGTACTGATGCTGCGCGAGGGCTTCGACGTCAACAACATCTGCGTGATCGTGCCGCTGCGCTCCAGCCAGGCGCAGATCCTGCTGGAGCAGACCATCGGCCGCGGGCTGCGCCTGATGTGGCGCGAGGACGAGTTCGCCGACATCAAGCAGGAGAACCGCCAGCGCCTGGATCGGCACGAAGCACCGGAGAACCTGGTCGACGTGCTCTCCATCGTCGAGCATCCGGCCTTCCAGCAGTTCTACGAGGAACTGATCGCCGAAGGCCTGGCCGGCACCACCGGCGACGATGCCGACGGCCCGAGCACAGGCGACCTGCTGCAGGTCGGCCTGCGCGAGGACCACGCACGCTACGACTTCGCCATTCCCTTCATCCTGCGCGACTCTGAAGAGACGTTGGAGCATGCGCCGATCGACGTGCCGTCGCTGGCACCGTTCTCCGGCATGACCCGGGTGCAGCTGGCCGCGCTGCTCGGCAAGGGCGACACCTTCGTCTCGCAGGACCTGCAGAGCAGCACCCTGTTCGGCGACTACCGGGTGGACGGCGTGCCCATGCAGGTCGGCGGCTACAACGAGCTGCTCTCGCGCCTGACCCGGCGCATCGGCCAGGCCCTGAGCGCGCCGATGCCCAGGGGCAACCGCGTGGCCGAGCGCATGCCTACGCCCTACCTGCAGGTCGGCACCGTGGCGCTGGCCGCGGCGCTGGACGAGTACATCCGCGAGCGGCTGTTCGGCGAGGCCTTCGAGCCGTTCGAGGACGAAGGCTGGCGACTGTTGCTGCTGCAGCCGGTGCTCGAGCACGTGGTTCGCGTGTTCGGCCTGGCCCTGGTCCAGTCCGAGGAACATGGAGTCTCCGGCCCGATCGAGGTGCGTCATCGCCACATGTCCGAAGTGGACCATTTGACACTGCGCGAAAGCAGCTCGATGGAGGTCGACAAGTGCATCTACCTCCGCCAGGGCTGGCCGGCGCGCAGTGGTGGGCTGGAACGGGCCTTCATCGAATGGGCGCAGCAGGATTCGGGCATCCAGGCCTTCTGCAAGATCAGCGAGCACCGCCACGACTTCGTCCGCCTGCGCTACGTGCGCGACGATGGCCTGCCCGGCTTCTACATCCCGGATTTCCTGGTGCGCACCGCCGGCGGCATCCATCTGGTCGAGACCAAGGCCCAGCAGCAGACCCTGCACCCGAACGTGCAGCGCAAACTCAAGGCCGCCACCGCCTGGTGCCGCCGGATCAACGGCCTGCCTGCCGAACACCGCGACCAGCGCCACTGGCATTACGTCCTGCTCGGCGAGACCCTGTTCTGGGACTGGCGGGAGAAGGGGGCGCGGCTGGAGGAACTGCTGGAGTTCTCGCGGGTGCGCGAAGC
>CAZBDE010000225.1:0-4820 GCA_964490415.1 uncultured Pseudoxanthomonas sp.
TACCACACCGCCGGCAAGGGTGTGGTAACCCATGATCTCGTCGCCGGGAATCGGCTGGCAGCAGTTGGCGAAGCTGACCACCCCGCCCTCGGTGCCGTTGATCAGGATCTTTTCCTGCGAGTGCTTGGAATGGCCGCCGCCGCGCAGTTCGGCGTAGGCCATCAGCGCCTGCGCGGCGTGGTTCGGCATCCAGTTGCCCAGCGCCACGTCGGCCAGCAGCGCTTCCAGCCGCGGGTAGCGGTGCTCGGCCAGGAACGCGTCCAGCCGCCCCTTGGGCAGGCGTTCCAGCGAGCTGCCCATCGCCTCCAGCGCGCGGTCGAGCATGCGGTGGCCCAGCTGCACCGCGTCCTCGTGCTCGAGCTGCTTGAGCTGGTGGCGGATCGAGGTGCGCGCCTTGCTGGTGACCACGAATTCCAGCCACTGCGGCTTGGGCGCGGCCGACTTGGCGGTGATGATCTCCACGGTCTGGCCGCTGACCAGCTTGGTCTTCAGCGGCACCAGCTTGCGCTCCACGCGCGCGGCCACGGCCTGGTTGCCGACGTCGGTGTGCACCGCATAGGCGAAGTCCAGCGCGGTGGAGTTGCGCGGCAGCGCCAGGATCCGCCCCTTCGGCGTGAACAGGTAGACCTCGTCCGGGAACAGGTCGACCTTGACGTTCTCGAGGAACTCGAGCGAGGAACCGGCGGCGCGCTGCGACTCGATCAGTTCCACGATCCAGGCGTGCGCGCGGCTCTGCGCGCTGTTCGGGCTGCCGCCGTGCTTGTAGGTCCAGTGCGCGGCGATGCCGCGCTCGGCGATCAGGTCCATCTCCTCGGTGCGGATCTGCACCTCGATCGGCGAACCGTACGGCCCGAACAGCACCGTGTGCAGCGACTGGTAGCCATTGGCCTTGGGAATGGCGATGAAGTCGCGGAAGCGCCCGTCCAGCGGCTTGAACTGCCCGTGCACCGAACCCAGCGCGCGGTAGCAGTCGGAGACGCCGCGGACCACCAGGCGGAAGCCGAACACGTCCATCACCTGGTCGAAGCTTTTGCCTTCGGACTGCATCTTGTTGTAGATGCTCCAGGGCGTCTTGATCCGGCTGACCAGGCGGTGCTCCAGGCCGTCGCGGGCCAGGCCCTGCGACAGCTGCACCTCGACCTGGGCCATCGATTCGCGGCGCACCACCGGCTGGCTGCGGATGTGCTTCTCGATGATCGCGTGGCGCCACGGGTGCAGCGCGCGGAAGCCCAGGTTCTGCAGCTCGGACTTGACCAGGCTCATGCCCAGGCGCTGGGCGATGGGCGCGTAGATCTCCAGCGTCTCGCGGGCGATGCGGGTGCGCGCCTCGGCACTCTGCGCGCCGAGCGTGCGCATGTTGTGCAGGCGGTCGGCCAGCTTGATCATGATCACGCGCAGGTCGCGCGACATGGCCAGCAGCATCTTGCGGAAGCTCTCCGCCGCCGCTTCCTGGCGGTCGCGGAACTTGAGCTTGTCCAGCTTGGTCACGCCATCGACCAGCTCGGCCACGTCCTCGCCGAACTGGCCGGCGACCTCGGCGCGGGTGAGCGGGGTGTCCTCGATGGTGTCGTGCAGGATCGCCGCGATCAGCGTCTCCACGTCCAGGCCCAGGTCGGCGAGCACGCCGGCCACGGCGACCGGATGGGTGATGTAGGGTTCGCCCGACTTGCGGGTCTGCCCGGCATGCGCGGCGGCGCCGACGCGCCAGGCCTCGCGCAGCAGCGGCAGCTGTTCCCGGGGCAGGTAGGAGGCGGCGCGCTCCAGCTCGAGGACATAGTCCGGCACCGGCTCGCCGGCGGACGGCGGAACAGGGGCGACTGCCTGGGCGGAAGGGCCTGGGTTCATGTGCGAAGCCTATGCCAGCGCCCTGCCTGCGGCAAACCTGGACATCGCGCGGTCGATCGTTCCGCTCGCCGCCGTCGCGTGCAGCCCCGCATGCTCACCCCAGCCGCTGCGCCCGTTCCACCCCGGGCAGCGCGTCCAGCTTGCCGAGCAGGCTCGACAGCTGGCCGTAGTCGGCCACGCGCAGGCGCAGGCGCAGGTGCAGGCGCCCATCGCCACGCAGGTCGCTGCGGATGTCGGCCACGTATGCGTCCTCCTGCGCGATCAGCGTGGTCACGTCCTTGAGCAGCCACTTGCGGTCCAAGCCGCTGACCGCCACGTCCACCTCGTAGCCGCCGCCGGCCGCGCCCCATTCCACCGGCAGCACCCGCTGCGGCTGCGCCGCGGCCAGGCGCACGAACGCGGCGCAGCCGGCGCGGTGCACGGTGACGCCGCGGGCGCGGGTGAGGTAGCCGGCGATCGGCTCGCCCGGCACCGGCTGGCAGCACCTGGCCAGCTGCACCAGCAGGTTGCCCACGCCCTGCACGGTGAAACCGGCGTCGGCCTTCTTCCGCCGCGCCTGCCGCGGCACGGGACGTGCCGGCGCTGTGTGCCCGAGGGCCTGCGGCGCGGCGGCGCGTTCGATCTCATGCAGCGCGCGGCCGACCTGGTGCGGGCCGACATCGCCCAGTGCGACCTGGATGTAGAGGTCGTCCACGGTTTCGGCATGGAACCTCTTCGCCACCGGCGCGAGGTCGGCCTGGTGCAGGCCCAGGCGCTTGAGTTCGCGCTCGAGCATTTCGCGGCCGGCCTGGACGTTGCGCGAACGGTCCAGCTTGTGGAACCAGGCGCGGACCTTGTCGCGCGAACGGCCGCTGGCCAGGTAACCGTTGGACGGCAGCAGCCAGGCTCGCTTGGGGTCGGGCTCCTTGCCGGTCATGATCTCGACCCGGTCGCCGCTGCGCAGGTGGTGGCCCAGCGGCACGATCCGGCCGTTGACCTTGGCGCCCCGGTAGCGGTGCCCGACCATGGTGTGCACGTGGTAGGCGAAATCCAGCGGCGTGGCGCCGGCCGGCAGGTCGATCACCTCGCCCTTGGGCGTGAGCGCGTACACGCGCTCCTCGACCAGTTCGGCGTCCAGCGCGCCGGCCAGGCCTTCGCCGTCGCGGCCTTCGCCGGCATGCTCCAGCAGCTGCCGCATCCAGGCGATCTTGCGCTCGAAAGCGCGGCCGGCGCCCTTGCCCGCGGCGGCGGCGCCGCCCTCCTTGTAACGCCAGTGCGCGGCCACGCCCAGTTCGGCCTGTTCGTGCATCTCGCGGGTGCGGATCTGCACCTCCAGCGTGCGCCCTTCCGGGCCGACCACGGCGGTGTGCAGCGAAGCGTAGCCATTGGCCTTGGGCCGGGCGATGTAGTCGTCGAACTCGCCCGGCACCGGCGCCCACAGCGCGTGGACCACGCCCAGCGCGGCGTAGCAGGCGGCGACGTCTTCGACCATCACCCGCACCGCGCGCAGGTCGTAGAGCTTGTCCAGCGGCAGGCGCTTCTTCTGCATCTTCCGCCAGATGCTGTAGATGTGCTTGGGCCGGCCGCTGATCTCCGCGGCGATGCCCTGCCCGGCCAGGTCCTTGCCCAGCTGCCGCTTCACCGTTTCGATGTAGCGCTCGCGGGCGGTGCGGGTTTCGTCCAGTTCGCGCGCCAGGTGGCGGTAGGTGTCCGCTTCGAGGAAGCGGAAGGCCAGGTCCTCCAGCTCCCACTTCAGCTGCCAGATGCCCAGGCGGTTGGCCAGCGGCGCGTGGATGTCGCGGGTGAGCTGGGCCAGGGCGCGGCGGTCAGCCTCGGGCAGGCGGTCGGCCACGCGCATCTTCGCCAGCTGCCGTGCCAGCAGGACCGGCACCACGCGCAGGTCCTGGACGATGGCCAGCAGCAGCCGGCGCAGGCCTTCACCATTCCGCCCGGCCTCGCGGCCGGCATGCAGGGCCCAGACCTGGTCGGCGGCGTCCTGGCCCTCGAGCAGGCCGGCCACCGCAGGCTGGGTGGCCGCCAGCGTCGTGGCCACCGCGGTGCGCAGCCCCGGCAGGTCGAACAGCAGCGCGGCGACCAGCGCCGATGCGTCGGCCTCGAGCCGGCCGAGGGTGTGCAGGGTGTCGGCGATGATCGGCCACGGCGCGCGGTGCGCATGGTCGGCGCCCGGCGCATCCCAGGCCTGCAGCAGCAGCGCGCGCAGCGGCGGCGGCAGCGGGTCCGCGGCCGGACCCTGCAGCAGGGCATGCAGACCGTCGATGGCGGGGCGCGACAAGGCCGTTCCGGCGTGTGGGGTGCCGACTACACTAGCCGCCAACGCACGGGAGGAACAAGCGTGCGCCATCGCAGATCTTCGTGGATCTCGCTGGCCTGGCCGTCGCGCCCGCGGGCGCCGGCCGTCAGCCGAGCCCGGCCAGCCGCTGCGCCAGCTTCTTCGGCGACACGCCGCCGCGCGAACCGAGCTCCTGGGCGAACAGCGACACGCGCAACTCTTCCAGTTCCCAGCGCAGCGCCTGCCAGCCGGGCGCGCCGTCGTCGCCGCGCGCATGCGCGGCGGCCAGCGCATCGGCGAAGGGCTTCAGTTCGAGCATGCGCGCCTGGTCGCGGGCCGGATCGCGCAGCGCGCGTTCGGCGCGCAGGGCCATGCCCTTGAGCCAGCGCGGGAACTGGGCCAGCGCTTCGGCCGGGGTGTGGCCGAGGAAGCCCGGATGCACCAGGCCGTCGAGCTGGGCGCGCAGGTCGTCGAGGTTGGCCCCGGCCCAACCCATCAACGGGGCCTGCAGCTTCGGCTTCAGCTCGGCGACCGCGGCCAGGATCTGTTCGGCCAGCTGCAGCCGCGTCATCGCTTCGGCGAACAGCTGGCGGCCGGCGGCCTCGGCGCGCCGCTGGAACGCGGCGCGGTCGCGGATGGGGTCCAGGCCGTCGGCCAGCACCGCGTTGAGCGCGGCATCGACCAGGTCGGCGCGGAGTTGCTCCTT
>CAZBDE010000226.1:0-4713 GCA_964490415.1 uncultured Pseudoxanthomonas sp.
GTCGGACTTCCAGTCATGCGGGGGGACATCAGGGGTTCGCCGCGGCGGCTTGGACCTTGCGCCAGCGCGGCAGTTCCTTGGCCAGCAGGTTTTCCGGCCAGGTGCCGTACCAGGCGTAGCCGGTGCGGCGCTCGTTCGGCAGGTCGGCGAAGGCGACGCGGGCGCCCTCGCGGTCGACGAACATCGGCTGCTGGGTCTGCAGGTCATGGAACCGCGCCCACAGCGAGGCGCCAGGCTCGGCGACCAGGAGCACGTCCTTGCCGGTTTCCTCGCCGGGCGCCTCGACCCGGCGCAGGGCCAGGTCGGGCAGGCGGTGGGCCTCCAGCCAGCGCGCGGCCGATTCGATGGCGGCGACGGTGCGTGCGTCCGGCCGCGGCTGGCGCATCAGCAGGCGCACCACGCCCACCGACTCGGACACCGCCAGCGCCGGCAGTTCATAGGCGCGGGCCTTGGCCGGCCGCAGCGTGGCCTCGTCGTACTGCGCGGCCCAGACCGTGGGCTGGCCGTCGATCCGGACCTGCAACGCGAGCAGGGTGTCGATGCCGCGCGCTGCCGCGGCGGCGGCGCGCACGCCGAACTCGGGCGTCAGCGCCGCCAGGTCGCCGCGGCCCGCGGCGATGTCCTGCAGCAGCCCGATCGCACGCACCATGGCGTCGTCGTTGAGCGTGATGTGGGCGCGGTACAGCGACCGGTCCGGATAGAACTGCGGCCAGCCGCCGTTGGTGTACTGCGCGCGCAGCAGGTACTCGACGCCGCGCCGCGCCGCGTCCAGGTAGGCGCGGTTGCCGGTCTTCGCATGCGCCTGGACCAGGTATTCGATCTCGCCGGTGGTGGCCTTGTTGTCGAGGGTGGCGTCGTCGTGGCGGTCCGGCGCGCGCAGCGCCGCGCGTTCGGCGTCGTCGTAGGCCCGGGTGTAGTCGACCTTCTTCCCGGCATGGTGCTTGGACCAGCCACCGGAAGACGTCTGCAGCAGCAGCATGTTCTCGGCGACCGGATCGGTGGCCGGTGCCGCCGGGCCCGCAATGGCGCAGGCCGCAGGCAGGGCCAGCAGCAGCGAGAGCAGTACGCGCGGAGCGAGGGTGGGCGTCATTCGTATGCTCTCCAGGGACGCGGCCGGGCCGGCAGCGGGCGGGTGAGACCGGGCCGGCCCGCGGTCGCCGCGCCCGGCAACCCCCCTTCGCGCCAGGGGGTTGCCGTCCGCAGCGGTGTTACCACATCAGAACCTGTAGCGCGCGCCGAGGAAGTACTGGCGGCCGTTGACGGTGTAGCGGTCGGGCATCGACAGGGTCGAATCGACGTAGCGCGAGTCGGCCGTGTCGGTCAGGTTGATCGCCTCGAAGGTCAGGGTCAGGTTGTCGCCGAAGCGGTAGGCCATGTTGAAGTCCACGTTCTGCACCGAATCCTTGCCGGTCACGTCCGGGGTGATCAGCTGGTTGCCGTCCAGGTCCCAGACGTTCTCGCGGGTCAGGATGTCGCTGATGTAGCCGTCGCGGTAGCTGGTGGACAGGCGCGCGCTGAAGCGGCCGTCGTCGTAGTACACGGTCGCGTTGTACGAGTTCGGCGACAGGTTGATCAGGTCGTTGTTGGTGTACTCGGTGACGACGGTGGTGTTGCTGTTGGCCGCCGTGCTGAACAGGTAGGTGATCTCCGACTGGACGTGGGTGTAGTTCAGCTGCACGCCGAAGTTGCGCCAGAAGCCGGGCAGGAAGGTGAAGGGCTGCTGGTAGGTCAGCTCGTAGCCCTTCAGCGGGCCGCCCGGGGTGTTGAAGTAGCTCTGCACGTTGAACACCGTGTCCGGGGTGAAGCCCTCCGGCAGCAGGTCCAGCGAGTAGCCCATGTCCTCCCAGGTGCTGAGCAGGCGGGTGCGCTGGATGTAGCTCTCGATGTCCTTGTAGAAGATCGCGCCCGACAGCAGCGCGCCTTCGGCGAAATACCACTCGGCGATCAGGTCGTAGTTGGTCGAGCGGAACGGCTCCAGCTGCGGGTTGCCCAGGTTGATCGAATAGGTGCGACCGTCGTCGAAGTACTGGGTCGGGCCGCCGCTGACGCTCGGCGAGAGGTAGAGCAGCGCCGGCCGGGCCATGGTCTTGGCCGCGCCGAAGCGCAGCACGACCTCGTCGGTCAGGTCCCAGGCCACGTTCAGCGCCGGCAGCACGTCCTGGTAGTCGTGGGTGACCTCGGTGCCGACCAGGTAGCGGTCGCCGGCGGCGGCGGTGGCGCTGGCCACGCCGAAGAAGGCCTCGCAGTTCTCCGAGTTCTGCGCCGGGTTGCTGGCCGCGCACGGCGCCCAGCCGGAGGCGGTGATCTGGGTCTCGACCACGCGCACGCCGACGTTGCCGCGGAACGCGCGTTCCAGCAGCTCGGTGTTGAAGTCCAGCTGCAGGTAGCTGCCCAGGCTGCGCTCGTTGACCTCGAAGTTGTTGTTGGCGGCGCCGAAGTGGCCGATGCTGGCCAGGCGGTAGTCGCCGCCCTGCGCACCACTGTCGCAGTTGCAGTAGATGTCCAGCAGCTGCGCGACCTTGTCGAAGTCCGGCACCAGCCAGCTGCCCGGGGCGCCCGACAGGTTGGCGCCGAAACCCTCCATGGTGGTGCTCAGGTCGCCCACCGTCACCCCGTCCGGCAACGCCTGCGCGAGGCGGCCATAGCTGATGTGCCGGTATTCCTCGGAGCTCATGTCGTAGCTCTTGTAGGCCAGGCCGCCACGGAGCGTGAAAGTGGGATTGATCGCGAACTCGAGGTCGACCTTGGCGGTGTCGAAGGTGTTGTTCACGTACTGCGGATTGAGGCGGACCTCGCTGATGTTGGTGCCGCGCGCGGTGCCGTTGCTGTTCACCGGCACGGCGCCGTAGCCCAGCCACGACCATGCCGAGGCGTCGTTGAGCGCGAACGGGAAGGTCATCCGCGGCATGTCCGGGTTGCCGCGCAGGTCCAGGACGAAGCCGTCCAGGTTCTGGTTGTCGAAGCTGACCAGCGAGAACACCGGGCGTTCGTAGTCGGAGCTGGAATGGCCCACCTGCGCGTCGATGCGCACCGCGTCGTTGACGTGGTGTTCCAGGCTCAGGCTGTACTGCTGGAACTCGGTGGACTCCTCGATCGCGGTGGACTCGGTGCGGAAGTCGACGTTGTCGAACACGCCATAGGACAGGCGGTTCATGCTGTCGACCTCCGCCTCGCGCACCACGATCTGGGTCTTGCCGCCCAGGTTGGCGGCGCGATGCAGGTTGGCGCCCAGCGAATCCTCGCGCTGGTCCTTGGACAGGCTCGAGTACATCGCGTCGAAGCTGAGGATGGTGTCGTCGGACGGACGCCACTGCAGCGCGCCGGTCACGCCGACACGCTCGATCTCGTGGGCGGTGCGGATGTAGCGCGGGTAGCGCGGCAGCCAGGCGTTGGTCGCGGTCTCGTAGGCGGCGATGTTCTCCGGCGTGTTGGCCGGGCGCGGCAGGCCGGTGCCGCAGTTGTCGGCGTCGATGCCGAAGCTGCCCCAGCCGTTGTTGCGGTCCTGGTTGGCCTGCGAGCCGGAGCCGGCGGGAGTTTCGTTGGACAGCGGGTTGCGCGGGGTCTGCGGGTTGTAGCCCACCGGCGAGCAGAAGCCGTAGGTCCCGTTGTTGTTGGCGTTGCTCTGGTTGGAGTTGCGGTGGTTGCCGTGCTCCCAGCGGACCGGGTTGTAGCCTTCCTCGTAGACGTTGCGCTTGCTGTAGGACGCCGACAGCAGCGCGCCGAAGGTGTTGTCGGCCCAGGTGTTGGAGATCAGGCCCGACACGCGCGGGTCGAACTTCTCGGCGAGTTCGCCATAGCCGACCTGGGCGCTGGCCGAGGCGCGGAAACCGTCGTAGTCGAACGGACGCGAGGCGCGCAGGTCGACGGTCGAACCCAGCGAGCCCTCGTCCATCTGCGCCGACTGGGTCTTGTTGACCTTGACCTGGCTGAACAGCTCGGAGGCGAAGGTGTTGAAGTCGAAGCCGCGGCTGCGGTTGACGCCGCCGGTGCCGGTGCCGGCGGTGGCCAGCGCCTCCAGGCCGTTCAGGCGCACGCGGGTGAAGTCCGAACCCAGGCCGCGGATCGAGATGCGCTGGCCCTCGCCGCCCTCGCGGTCGATCGACACGCCGGCGATGCGCTGCAGCGATTCGGCCAGGTTCTGGTCGGGGAACTTGCCGATGTCCTCGGCGAAGATCGCGTCGACCTGCTCGGTGGTATAGCGCTTCTCGTCCAGCGACTTCTGCAGGCTCTGCCGGTAGCCGGTGACGGTGACCTTGTCCAGCTCGGCGATGTCCTGGCCCGGCTGGAGCGTCTCCACTTCCTGGGCCGCGACGGGCGCGGCCAGCACGACCGCGATCGCTGTGGCCAGCATGGTAACCGGTGTCTTTTTACGATAAGCGCATTGCTGCATTGCGTGATCCCCTCCCAGGGTCTGGTTTGCTACGTGGGATGCCACGGCGCGGCCGGAAACCGGCGCCCAAGCGCGGCGGGTGTCGATGACACCGATGGTCAAACAGAAACGTAACAGTACCCGGACGCCTTGGCATCTTGCAGCGCACAAGGCCGGACATGGCTCCGGGGCCATGCCGCTCGCCGCGTCGGACATCGGCTCACGACGGCGGCCAGAATCAAGGAAGGCCGGAACGGCATTGCCGTTCCGGCCTTCGGGGGTACGGCTATGTCGAGGATCAGAACTTGTAACGGATGCCCAGAAGGTACTGCCGGCCCGTTTCG
>CAZBDE010000227.1:0-1351 GCA_964490415.1 uncultured Pseudoxanthomonas sp.
GCGTGTCCAGGTTGCCCGCGTAGGTCAGCGCGTCGAGGTTGACCACGCGCACGCCACGCGCCACTGCCTCAAGGACGAAATTTCCACCAATGAAACCGGCGCCGCCGGTGACTAGCCAGGTTGCCAAGACTGCTCCTTACGATTGCTCGATCAGAAAATACCGCTGCGACCGCCCGCCGGCCGCTTCCGCCCGGCGGGCCCGGCCTCAGAACGGGATGTCGTCGTCGGCGAAATCGTCGAAGCCACCGCCGGACTGGGGCGCCGTCGCGGCCGACGCGGCGGGGGCCGCGCGCTGGTCGTACTCGCGCTTGGGCGGGGCGCTGCGCTGCGGGCGATCGCCACCCTCGCCACCGCCGCCGGCGCGGCCACCGAGCATCTGCATCTCGTCGGCGACGATGTCGGTGAAATAGCGTTCCTGCCCGTCCTGGCCAGTGAACTTGTCGTAGCGGATGCTGCCCTCGACATAGCACTGCGAACCCTTGCGCAGGTACTCGCCGGCGATCTCGCCGAGCTTGCCGAAGAACTTCACCCGGTGCCATTCGGTGCGTTCCTGGGCGTTGCCCTCGCGGTCCTTGCGCACGCTGGTGGTGGCCAGGCGGATGGTGGTCACGGCCATGCCGGACTGGGTGTACTTGGTTTCGGGATCGTCGCCGAGGTTGCCGACCAGGATCACCTTGTTGATGCCACGCGCCATAGTCTTGGGTTCCAGTGCATGCCCGGCCATCCGGGCAGGTAAGGGATTGGAGTATACCGGCGCCCCCCGCGCCAGCGCTTGAATCCGCGCCCGCGAGTAGGGTTTCTCCGGCAGCGCGCCTTATAATTCAGGCACTTTCCCGGGCGACCCCATGGCTGACCACCCCATTCCCCCGACCCATGCCGGCCTGCCCCGCATCCAGGCCCTGGCCGCCGCCGACATGGCCGCGGTCGACACGCTGATCCGCACCCGCCTGGCTTCGGACGTGGTCCTGATCAACCAGATCGCCGAGCACATCGTTTCGGCCGGCGGCAAGCGCCTGCGGCCGATGCTGGTGGTGCTGGCCGGCCAGGCCACCGCGGGCACCGCCGGGGCCGGCGCCGACCACCACCAGCTCGCGGCGATCATCGAATTCATCCATACCTCGACCCTGCTCCACGACGACGTGGTCGACGAATCCGACCTGCGCCGCGGCCGCAGCACCGCCAACGCGATCTGGGGCAACGCGGCCAGCGTGCTGGTGGGCGATTTCCTGTATTCGCGCAGCTTCCAGCTGATGGTCGAACTGGAGCGGATGGAGGTGATGCAGGTGCTGGCCGACACCACCAACCGCATCGCCGAGGGCGAGGTGCTGCAGCTGCTGCACGTGCGCAACCC
>CAZBDE010000227.1:1361-4681 GCA_964490415.1 uncultured Pseudoxanthomonas sp.
CCCGGACACCGACGAGGCCGCCTACCTGCGCGTGATCGAACGCAAGACCGCGGTGCTGTTCGCCGCGGGCACGCAGCTGGGGGCGCTGGCCTCCGGCGCGGACGCGGCCACCCAGCAGGCGCTGTACGCCTACGGCATGGCCCTGGGCTATGCCTTCCAGATCGCCGACGACGTGCTCGACTACACCGCCGACGCCACCGACCTGGGCAAGAACCTGGGCGACGACCTGGCCGAAGGCAAGGCCACCCTGCCACTGATCCATGCCATCGCGCACTCGGACGAGGCCACGCGGCAGCGCCTGCGCCGGATCGTGCAGGAAGGCGAGGATGCGGCCATGCCGGAAGTGCTGGCCGCGATCCACGCCACCGGCGGGCTGGAATACAGCCGCCGTCGGGCGCTGGACTACGCCGCCGCCGCCGAGGCCGCACTGGCGGGGCTGCCGGAGACCGAGGCATTGGCAGCGCTGCGCGGGCTCGCCCGCTATGCGGTGGATCGCTCGCACTGAGTCGAACGGACGCGGCGGGAAAGCCTCGGCTTCGGACGGGGCCGCCGTACCAAGGGGACATGGCCCACCCCGCGGGACGACATCCTGTCTTTACACGGGGCCGTGGCACATCCATGTGCCACTTGGTCCATATCCCCTTGGCACGACGTCCTCGGGCAGCTGTGGGACCGTGACTTCGGACGCCTTTGTAGGAGCTCCCTTCAGGGGCGACGCGAGGCCGTGGGAGGACGCTACGCTCAACGCAGGGTCTCCGGATCGTTCGCCTTGAACGCGGCGGCGTCCAGCCGCCTCGGGTCGCCCCTGAAGGGAGCTCCTACAGGAGGCCCAACCCTGGAATCGTGCTGATCGTGTCGGGGTCGAAGCCGGCCAGCGCGGCGAAATGGCGGCCGCGCTCGGTGTAGTCGCGGTAGGCGCCGAAGCTGGGGGCGCCCGGGGAAAGAAGAACCACGCCGCCGCCACCGAGCAGGCGGCGCGCGCGCGCGACGGCGTCGGGCATATCGGCCGCTGCTTCAAGGGCGAAACGGCCCTCGGCGGCCATCGGTTCGAGCAGGGCATGGATGCGCGGTCCGTTGCCGCCCATCGTCAGCACCGCGGCGGGCGCTTCCCCGCGCAGCTTCGCGGCGAAGGCGCTCCAGTCCAGGCCGCGGTCGTGGCCGCCGAGCAGGATCGCCACGCGGTGGCCGCGGTGGCAGTCGAGCGCGGCGAGGCTGGCGTGCGGGGTGGTGCTGATCGAGTCGTTGACCCAGGCCAGGCCGTCGCGCTCGCCCAGCCACTGCAGGCGGTGCGGCAGCGGGCGGAAGTCCAGCGCGGCGGCGGCCAGCGCCGCGGCGTCCACGCCCAGGGCCTCGATCGCGGCGAGCACGGCACACAGGTTGCCGCGGTTGTGGCGGCCGGGCAGCGGCACGGCCGCGGTGTCGAAGACGAAGGCGTCGCCGCGGTACAGGGCGTCGCCGCGCAGGTGCCAGCCGTCGCCGCGGTTGAACCAGACGATGCGGCTGTCGGGCAGGTCCAGCGCCGCCAGGCGCGGATCGGTGGCGTTGAGCACGGCGGTGTGCGGCTTCGCGGCGGTGACCAGGGCCAGCTTGTCGTCGAGGTAGCGCTGCTCGCTGCCGTGCCAGTCCAGGTGCTCGGGGAACAGGTTGAGCACCACCGCCACTTCCGGACGCGTGCCGCTGGCGGCGACGTCGCCGGTCTGGTAGCTGGACAGTTCGATCGCCCAGAATTCCGGCGCCTGTCCGTCGGCCGCCGCTTCGGCGACTTCCAGCAGCGGCAGGCCGATGTTGCCGGCCAGCGCGGTGCGGTGGCCGCCGGTGCGCAGCAGGTGCGCCAGCAGCGAGGTGGTGGTGCTCTTGCCCTTGGTGCCGGTGACGCAGACGGTGCGCGCATCCGGATGCGCCGCGAACCACAACGCGGTGCCGCCGATGAAGCGGGTGCCCCGCGCGGCCGCGGCCAGCGCTTCGGGCCGGTACGGGCTGATGCCCGGCGATTTCACCACCACGTCGAACGCCGACAGGGCTTCGGCATCGGCCAGCGTGCGTGTGGCCAGCCGCGCGTCGCCCAGCGCCGCCGCTTCGACGGCTTCGGCCTCGTTGCAGAACAGGGTCAGCGGCAGCGCCGGCAACCGTGCGCGGATCGCGTGCCAGGCGGCACGGCCCTCACGACCCCAGCCCCACAGGGCGACGCGCTGTCCCTCAAGTTGCGAAATTCGCATGCACCCGCTCCCACACGGCGGCCGGCACGCGGTGTTCGCCCTCGATCGCGAGCAGCGGCTCGAGCGCCAGTTCCGCCGGATCCAGCTGCGGCTGGATCTCGCGCACGAAACGCGCCACCAGCGCGTCCTCGCGCCATTCGGCGCGCGCGGCCAGCGCCGCCATCGCCGCGCGCGACTCGCGGCCCTCGCCCACGCATTCGAACGGCTTGTGGTCCCGGAATTCCAGCAGCGCGTCGAAGCCCGGCGCCTGGCCGGCGTCGTCGAGCAGGTTGCGGCCGAAGATCCGCACCAGCCGCGTCTTGGGCATGAACGGTGCCAGCGCCAGGAACACGAAGTGGCACTTCGGGCACAACCCGCACCAGCGCTGCGCCGGCTTCTCGCCGAGGATGTGGAAGTTGCGGTTGCAGCTGGAGAAGTGCGCGTCGTAATGGTCGTTCTTCGCGAACTGCCGCGCCACCGCCAGCTCGGACAGCGGCCGCAGCAACGAGTAGTAATGCAGGTCGGCGGCCACGCTGCGCTCGACGTGTTCGCCGAAGGCGCGCTCGAAGGCCCAGCCCTTGGACCACTGGTGGTTCACTTCGCGGGTGGCGCCACCGTCGGCCGACACGATCAGGCTGCCGTAGCTGGCCGAGCGCTCGTTCGAGAACACCACCTCGCCGGCGCCGGTGAGCAGCGCGGCCAGGACCAGGATCGCCGAGTTCACCGCGGTCACCGGGATGTGGCCGTTGTACGCGCCCTGCCGGTTGATCTCGAACAGCTGCGGCGCCAGCGCGCGGCCGACGTTGAGCGTGGGCAGGCCGGTGCGCTCGGCGCAGGTGCGGATCAGCTGCGAGCCGCCGATCCAGGCCACGGTCTGTTCGATCCCATGTTCGGCGCCCGCCGCGCGCAGCGCCTCGATGCTGACCAGCGAATCCTTGCCGCCGCCGATGGCGACCAGCGCGCGCGCGTCCAGGCCCAGCGCGGGCGCGGCGGCGGGCGCGGCGGCTCCGGCCGGGAACCGGATCCGCCCGTGCAGGTCCAGCCCGTTGCGGTAGGCGAACTCGCCCAGGCCGTTGAGATACACCTGCTCCAGCAGCGCGGCGGTATCGGCGTCGATGGCGTAGC
>CAZBDE010000228.1:0-4661 GCA_964490415.1 uncultured Pseudoxanthomonas sp.
GCAACTTCGTGCCGGCGCTGCGCCGGACCGAAGTTGCCGAGCAGGTCCTGCAGCATGAAGCGGCCGGCGCGGGTGCCCGCGTCCACCGCGGTGAGGATGAACAGCGCCTCGAACAGGATCGCGAAGTGGTACCAGAACGCCATCATCCCGTCGCCGCCGGGCAGGGCGTCGTGCAGGATCACGGCGATGCCCACCGCCAGGGTCGGGGCGCCGCCGGCGCGGGAGATGATGCTGTGCTCGCCGACGTCCTTGGCGGTCTGGACCAGCACCTCCGGCGTCACCACGAAGCCCCAGCTGCTCACCGTGGCGGCCACATCGGCGGCCTCGGTGCCGATCACCGCGGCCGGGCTGTTCATCGCGAAGTACACGCCCGGGTCGATGATCGAGGCCGCCACCAGGGCCATGATCGCGACGAAGGACTCCATCAGCATGCCGCCGTAGCCGATGTAGCGGGCGTGGACCTCGTTGGCCAGCAGCTTCGGCGTCGTGCCCGAGGCGATCAGCGCGTGGAAGCCCGACACCGCGCCGCAGGCGATGGTGATGAACAGGAACGGGAACAGGCCGCCCTTCCACACCGGGCCGTCGCCGCTGGCGGCGAACTGGGTCAGCGCCGGCATCCGCAGCGTGGTCACGTCCGGGCTGGCGATGACGATGCCGATCGCCAGGGCCACGATCACGCCGATCTTGAGGAAGGTGGACAGGTAGTCGCGCGGCGCCAGCAGCAGCCATACCGGCAGCACCGCGGCGACGAAGCCGTAGCCGATCAGCATCCAGGTGATCTGGGTGCCGGTGAAGGTGAAGGCCGGGCCCCAGGTCGGGTGCGCGCCGACCTTGCCGCCGAACCAGATCGCCGACAGCAGCAGGACGATGCCGACCACCGAGATCTCGCCGATCTTCCCGGGCCGCAGGTAGCGCATGTAGATGCCCATGAAGATCGCGATGGGCATGGTGGCGATCACCGTGAACATGCCCCACGGGCTTTCGGCCAGCGCCTTCACCACGATCATCGCCAGCACCGCCAGGATGATGATCATGATCAGGAACGCGCCGAACAGGGCGATGGTGCCGGCCACCGGCCCCATCTCCTCGCGGACCAGGTCGCCCAGCGAGCGGCCGTCGCGGCGGCTGGAGATGAACAGCACCATGAAGTCCTGCACCGCGCCGGCCAGGACCACGCCGGCGATCAGCCAGATCATGCCGGGCAGGTAGCCCATCTGCGCGGCGAGCACGGGCCCCACGAGCGGGCCGGCGCCGGCGATGGCGGCGAAGTGGTGGCCGAACAGCACGTGCTTGTTGGTGGGCACGTAGTCCAGGCCGTCGTTGTGGATGTGCGCCGGCGTGGCCCGGCGCGGATCCAGCCCCATCACGTTCTTCGCGATGTAGAGGCTGTAGTAGCGGTACGCGACCAGGTAGATCGACACCGCCGCCACCACGATCCACAGCGCGTTGATCTGTTCGCCGCGGCGCAGGGCCACGGTGCCCAGGCAGAACGCGCCGAGCAGGGCGAGCGCGGCCCAGCCGATCTTCGAGAATGCCTTCATGGGATGAGCCTCCACGGGAGTGGCACAAGGGTCGTCCTCCGGGCGCCTCAGGTCAATCTCGCGGGCGCCGTCGCCGCTGCTACTTTGGTCCTATGTGCGATTGCAGCAGAAACAGGCAGGCGGCCCGCCTTCACAACCAGCGCGCGCGCTTGAACAGCCGGTACAGCACGACGCAGACCGCGGCCACGGCCAGGATCAGCAGCGGGTAGGCCACGCGCGGCTCGAGTTCGGGCATGTGCGCGAAGTTCATCCCGTACCAGCTGGTGATCAGCGTGGGCGCCGCCAGCAGCGCCGCCCAGGCGCCAAGGCGCTTGACCGTCTCGCCCTGGGCCAGGGTGACCAGCGACAGGTTCACGCTCAGCGCGGTGCCGAGCATGTCGCGCATGCTGTCGATCGAGTCGTTGATCCGCAGCACGTGGTCGTGCACGTCGCGCAGGTAGACGCGCACCTCCTCGCGGACCAGGTGGCCCTGTGCGACCTGGCTGCGCATCAGTTGCGCCAGCACGTCCTGCAGCGGCGACACCGCCAGGCGCATGTAGGTGAGGTCGCGCTTGAGGTCGTACAGGCGCACGACAATGGCGCGGCGGTAGGTGTCGGAGAAGATGTCGCGTTCCAGCGCGTGCAGGGTGTCGCGGTGCGCATCGACGATCGGCAGGTAGTTGTCGACGATGAAGTCCAGCACCGCGTACAGGGCCATCGCCGGGCCGAGCTGGAGCAGGTCCGGCTCGCGTTCCATCCGGCCGCGCGCCGCGGCGTAGGACAGCGAGGCGCCGTGGCGCACGGTCAGCAGGAAGCGCGCGCCGAGGAAGGCGTGGGTCTCGCCGTAGCGGATCTGGCCGTCGACCATCTGCGCGGTGTGCACGGCCAGGAACAGGGTGTCGCCGTAGGCCTCGACCTTCGGCCGCTGGTGCGCGTTGCGCGCGTCTTCCACCGCCAGCGGGTGCAGTCCCAGCTCTTCCTGCAGCGTGCACAGCACTGCGTCGGACGGTTCGTACAGGCCGACCCAGGCGAAGCCGGACGCGTCGCCGGCCAGGCGGTCGCTGAGCGCGTCCAGGGTCAGGTCGTGGCGCCGCCCTTCGCCGTCGTACCACACGCAATTGATGACGCAGGCGGGGTTGGCGGGCGAGGCCGCGGCGGCGGGGGTATCCATGCGCCGCATCCTGCCCCGCGGCGCGATGCCCGGCAAGCCGTGACCGCCCTTTGCGCCCTTTGTAGGAGCCCCCTTCAGGGGCGACCCGAGGCGGCCGGACGCAGCCGCGTTCAACGCGACCGGTCCAGAGGCTGTGCGTTGGACACGGCGCCTTCAGACGTGATTGGGTCGCCCCTGAAGGGGGCTCCTACAAAGGGCGCGAAGGGTGCGAAGGGCGGCGGCCCAGGGCCAGGGCGAGGGCGACGTGGAGCGGCAGCAGCAGGCCGATCCACGGCAGGTTGTACTGCGGCTGCTGGCTCAGCCACTGCAGGATCCAGCCCAGCGCGGCCAGGCCGGCCACCGCCCACAGCACGATGCGGAACAGCCGTCCCGGTGCGCGCCCGCGCAGCAGCGCCACCGCGCCCGGCAGCAACAGCAGGCACAGCGGATTGAGCAGGAACAGGTTGCGGTTGGCCCAGCCGGCCTGGTGCGCGGTGAAGCCCCAGATGAACACCAGCAGCGCACCGGCCAGCCCGCACAGCAGCCACAGCGGCGACGCGGATCCGGCCAGCAGGCGCGGGCGCCGGCGCAGCATCACGATGCCCGCACCCAGCACCAGCCCGGCCAGCGCCCACGGCCACCCGCGCCGCGGCCGCTCCACCGGTTCGGGCGCGATGCGGTGCGGCAGCAGTTCCTGCTCGGCCTGCACCAGCGGCCGCCCGGCGCTGTTGCGCACCTCGCGCAGGCCGTCGGCCAGGCGCATCGGCACGAACGCCTCCTCCCAGCGCGACAGCGGCCGGTCCGCGAACGGTCCCAGGCCCAGGTCGAACCCCAGCCACATCCATGGCGCCGGCCGCGCCAGGCGCACCGACTCGCTGCGGAAGGTGTTGCCGCGCGAGCGCCCGGCCAGCTGCGACTTCAGTGCCCCGCCCATCGCCTCGTCCAGCGCGTCGCGCACCTGGGTGGCGCAGTTGGCGGTGAAATAGTCGTAGCGGTAGCGCGAGTTCTCCGGCCTGGCGCGTTCGGCCAGCGCCGCGGCCAGCGCGCGCGCCTGCTCCGGCTCCAGGTCCAGCCATTGCACGCTCGCGCCGCGGCCGGCCTGTTCGTACTGGGCCAGGTCCTGCGCGGCCGGCAGCGCGACCAGGTGGTACAGCATCTCGCCACGCACGAAGCGCGAGAGGAAGTCCGGCTCGGACGGATCGAAGTAGCCGAAGTTGTAGGAGGTGGCCGCGCCGGTGTCCGGGTCCACGACCACGATCGCGTCGTGGCCGAAGCGTTCGAAGAACACCTCGCCCGGCTGCATGGTCACCACCCCGATGCGCGGCGCGTCGGCGGCCAGCGCCAGCAGGGGCGACAGCAGTGCCAGGCCGCCCAGGAGCAGGGCCAGGCACGCGGCCCGCCACGACGCCGCGCTCCGGGCCGGCCCGCGCGGCCGGCGGCGCGCCAGGCGCATCAGTCCCCGTCCTGCATGTCCGCCGCCAGCACCGCGACCTGGAAGGCGCGCACCCGGCGCGCGTCGGCGCGGATCACCCGGAACTGGAAGCGCCCCAGGGCCAGCTCCTCGCCCGTCTCGGGCAGGTGGCCGATGGCCTCGGTGACCAGGCCGCCGATGGTGTCGTACTCGTCGTCGGGGAAGGCCGCGCCGAAGCGTTCGTTGAAATCGCCGATCGGGGTCAGCGCGTCGACCACGAACTGGCCGTCGGCCTGCGCGGCGATCAGCGCGCTGCCGTCCTCGGCGTCGTCGTGCTCGTCGTCGATCTTGCCCACGATCTGCTCGAGCACGTCCTCGATGGTGACCAGCCCGGCCACGCCGCCGTACTCGTCGACCACGATCGCCATGTGGTTGCGCGAGAG
This sequence comes from uncultured Pseudoxanthomonas sp., assembly GCA_964490415.1. Taxonomy (GTDB): domain Bacteria; phylum Pseudomonadota; class Gammaproteobacteria; order Xanthomonadales; family Xanthomonadaceae; genus Pseudoxanthomonas. The sequence goes on from CAZBDE010000228.1 coordinate 4,525, forward strand.
GCGGAACTCCTTGAGCAGCAGGTTGAGCTTCTTCGACTCGGGGATCAGCACCGCCGGGCGCAGCAGCGCGTGGATGTCGCCGGGCCCGTTGTCGGCGACCACGCCGCGCAGCAGGTCCTTGGCCAGCAGGATGCCGA
>CAZBDE010000229.1:0-2863 GCA_964490415.1 uncultured Pseudoxanthomonas sp.
CGGGGGAAAGTGCACTCTGACCCCGGTTTTGCTCCGTGCGTGACTTTCGCCATGTAGGCGCCGGGGCGCGGACATGGTGAACTCGGGGATCCGTCTCCTGGAGCTTTCGCCGTGCGCCGAGCCTTCCGTTCCCTGTTGCTGTCGCCGCTGGCGATGGCCTGCCTGTCCGCCCATGCTGCCGCCGGCGATGTGCCGCGCGAGCGCCTGCCGGACTGGGCGGTGCCGCGCCACTACGCGATCGAACTGAAGGTCGATCCGCGCCAGGAGAACTTCCAGGGCCGGACCCGCATCGACCTGTCGCTGGCGCAGGCGTCCGACCACGTCTGGCTGCACGGCAAGGACCTGGACGTCGCCGAGGTGACGGTGGTCACCGCCGACGGCAAGCGCCACCCGGCGCGCTGGGAAGCGGCCGATCCGCAGGCCGGCGTGGCCCGGGTGGACTTCGGCGCGGAGTTGCCGGCGCAGGCGCTGGCCCTCGAGTTCCGCTACACGGCGCCGCTCAACAAGCAGCTGCAGGGCCTGTACAAGGTCGCCTACCAGGGCGGAGCCTACGCGATGACGCAGATGGAGCCGATCAGCGCGCGCTACGCTTTCCCGGGCTTCGACGAGCCCGGCTTCAAGACTCCGTTCGACCTGAGCCTGACCGTGCCCGAGGCCGACGTGGCCCGCGCCAACACCGCGGCGGTGAAGACCGTGCCGGCCGGCAAGGGCTGGAAGACCCTGAGCTTCGCCACCACCCTGCCGCTGCCGACCTACCTGGTCGCCTTCGGCGTCGGTCCGTGGGACGTGGTGGAAGGGCCCGCGATCGCGGCCAACCGCTGGCGCGCCGAACCGGTGCCGCTCACGGGCGTGGCCACGAAGGGGCAGGGCGCGCGGATGCAGCGCGCGCTTGAGCAGAGCCCGGCGATGATCGAGTGGCTGGAAGAGTACTTCGACTACGGCTATCCGTTCGGCAAGCTCGACCTGGTCGCCGCGCCCGACTTCTCCGCCGGCGCGATGGAGAACCCGGGCTTCGTCACCTTCCGCGACTGGCTGCTGCTGCTCGACGCCGACTCGCCGTTCCGCAACGTCAAGGGCTCGTTCAACGTCACCGCGCACGAACTCGCGCACCAGTGGACCGGCGACGTGGTCACCATGGCCTGGTGGGACGACCTGTGGCTCAACGAGGCCTTCGCCACCTGGCTGCAGCAGAAGATCACCATGGCGCTGCGTCCGGAGTACAAGGCCCACCTGGACCGCGTCGGCAGCGCGCAGCGCACGATGAACGGCGACAGCCTGGTCAGCGCGCGCCGCATCCGCCAGCCGATCACCGGCAATGGCGACATCGAGACCGCGTTCGACGGCATCACCTACCAGAAGGGCGCCGCGGTGCTGGCCATGTTCGAGGCCTTCGTCGGCGAGGAGGTGTTCCGCCAGGGCATGCGCGACTACCTGCGCAAGCACGAGTTCGGCAACGCGACCGCCTTCGACCTGATCGACGCCATCGCCGCGGCCGCCGGGCAGGGCGAGGACTTCAAGGCCGCCTTCCGCAGTTTCCTGGACCAGCCGGGCGTGCCCTACCTGCAGGCCTCGCTGGCCGGCCGCAAGGGCGACGTGCGCCTGCAGCTGGCGCAGCAGCGCTACCTGCCGGTGGGTTCCACCGGCGATGCCGCCCAGCACTGGGGCGTGCCGGTGTGCGTGCGCTATGGCACCCCGGCCGGCCCGCGCGACGCCTGCAAGCTGCTGCAGGACGCGCGCGGCGAGATCGCGCTGCCGGGCGCGACCGCCGACAGCTGGGTGATGCCCAACGCCGGCGGCAGCGGCTATTACCGCTTCAGCCTGCCGCAGGCGCAGCTGGCGCGGCTGGCGGCGCAGGTGCCGCAGCTGGCGGAAGCCGAACAGCTGACCTACGCCGATGCGCTCGGCGCCGCGTTTGCGCGCGGCGACGCCGATGCCGCGTCGGTGGTCGAGGGCATGACGCGGCTGGCCGGCGCCGGATCGACCGAAGTCGCCACCGCGCTGCTGGGACGCTTCAACTGGATATGGAGCCAGCTGGCCACCACCGACGCGGAGCGCAAGGCACTGCGCGAAGCGGCCACCGCGGCGTTCCTGCCGCGGCTGGAGGCGCTGGGCTACCGCCGCAAGGCCGGCGAGAGCATCGAGGACACCACGCTGCGCCCGGACCTGGCCCGGTTGCTGGGCAACCGCCTGGAGGTGCCGCAGGTGCGCGCGGCGCTGCTGGCCCAGGGCGATGCGGTGCTGGCCGGCGAGGGCGGCACCCTGGATTTCTCCGCCGCCGACCCGGACCTGCTGGGCAACGCGCTGGCGGTGGCGGTGCAGGCGCACGGCGAACCGGTGGTGTCGCGGCTGGTCGAGGAGCTGGGCCGCAACGGCGATGCGGTGCAGCGCAACGCGATGATCGAGGCCCTGTCGCAGACCCGCGATCCGCAACAGATGCGGCGCGTGCGCGACCTGGCCCTGGGCAAGGAGATCAAGGTCGGCGAGATGGCCGGCCTGCTGATGGGCGGGATCAGCGATCCGGAGATCCAGGCCTCGCTGTGGCCGTGGTTCACCGGGAACTTCGACCGCATCGTCGAGCGCACCGGTGCGTTCACCGCCGGCCGGTTGCCGATGCTGGCCGCCGCCGGCGACTGCTCGGTGGAAGCGGCCGAGCGCCTGGAGGCGTTCTTCAAGCCGCGCCTGGGCGAGCTGCAGGGTGCTGAACGTGGCCTGGCACAGGCCAGCGAATCGGTGCGGCTGTGCGCCGCGCTGAAGGCGGCGCATCGTGGTGATGTCCTGGCGCGCTGATCCGCCACGCGTGGCCGCACCGGGCAATCCGCGTGCGGGGTGGCCGGGCCACGCATGAGTGGTCCCGGGCAACCCA
>CAZBDE010000229.1:2963-4637 GCA_964490415.1 uncultured Pseudoxanthomonas sp.
CCAGGATCGACTACACCGCGCGGCTGCAAGGCCTGGATGCGTTGCGCGGGTTCGCGCTGTTCGGGATCTTCATCGTGCACATGCCCGAACTGTTCGAGCTGTACTGGGCGCACCCGGCCACCGATCCGCTGCAGCTGGCCGTGCACGACGCGGTATGGCGGGTGTTCGCGGGCAAGGCCTTCGCGCTGCTGGCGCTGTGCTTCGGCGTCAGCTTCTTCATCATCATGGACCGCGCGGCGCGCAAGGGCGTGGATTTCACCGGCCGCTTCGTCTGGCGGCTGGCGCTGCTGGCGCTGTTCGGCCTGCTGCACGGGCTGTGGTACCGCGGCGACGTGCTCGAGGTGCTGGCGGTGATGGGGCTGTTCCTGCTGCCGTTCCACCGCGTGCGCTCGAACCGGGTGCTGCTGGCGGTGGCGGTGTTCTTCCTGCTGCAGCCGCTGATGCTGCTGCGGATCGTGGCCGGGCTGCAGGGCGCGGCCTGGGCCAACCAGCCGCTGGGCTACTGGAGCGCGAGCATTCCGGAGGTCTACCTGCACGGCGGCTTCCTCGACACCGTGCGCATGAACATCGTCGACGGGCATGGCTTCAAGTGGCTGTTCATGTACGAATCGGGGCGGTTGAGCCAGATCCTGGGGCTGTCGCTGGTCGGCATGCTGCTCGGGCGGATCGGCTTCTTCAGCCGGCCCGGGGCGTTCGCGCGGGCGCGGCTCGGGGGCCTGGTGCTGGCGCTGGCGGCGGCGCTGGTGCTGTATTTCCTGCACGAGCCGCTGGCGGCGCTGGTGCCGGCGACGGAGGCGATGCCCATGCCGCGCGCGCTGGCCGGCGCGGTGCTGGCCAGCCTGTTCGACCTGGCGGTGATGGCGGCGCTGATGCTCGGTTTCCTGGCCGCGTACTACGGCGGCGCGGAACGGGTGCTCGGCGTGCTGGCACCGGCCGGGCGGATGACGCTGACCCTGTACGTGGCGCAGTCGCTGGTCTTCGTCCCGGTCTTCTACGGCTACGGGCTGGGCCTGCACGCCAGCATGACCCAGGTGCAGGCGCTGCTGCTGGGGCTGGCGGCGTTCGCGGTGCAGGTGCTGTTCGCGCACCTGTGGTTCCGGCATTTCTACTACGGCCCGCTGGAGTGGTTGTGGCGGGCGGGGACTTACCTGACCGTGGACGTGCCGTTCGCGAGGTCGCGCGCGACGGGCTGATCGCGGGGGGCGGCGGGTGCCGGCGGATGATGCCGTCGCTCTTGCCGGCCTTGTCGGGTCGCCCCTGAAGGGGGCTCCTGCAAGGGAAGCTGCGGTCTCTTTGCAGGAGCTCCCTTCAGGGGCGACCCGAGGCCCCTGGCCGCCTGGCGCGCCCGGCGGTGTGCAGCACGACGGCTTGCGGTTATCTTGCGCTCACCCGGGCGCCGCACGCCGCGCCCCTCCTTTTCCCGCACATCCGCCATCCGGCGCTGGAGACCCATCCTCGTGGAAGCCCTTTTCGTCTGGCTCAACGGCATCATCTGGAGCAAGGCGCTGATCGCGCTGTGCCTGGGCGCCGGCCTGTGGTTCACCTTCCGCACCCGCTTCATGCAGGTGCGCGGTTTCGTCGAGATGTGCAAGCTGACCTTCAGCGGGCAGAGTTCCGAGGCCGGCGTGTCCTCGTTCCAGGCGCTGGCGCTGTCGATGGCCGGGCGCATCGGCA
>CAZBDE010000230.1:0-4622 GCA_964490415.1 uncultured Pseudoxanthomonas sp.
TCGGCCACTTCCGCGCCGCGGCCAAGCTGCTGGAAGGCAAGCGCGACATCCCCACGCGCCTGTGGGTGGCGCCGCCGACCAAGATGGACGCCTCGGAGCTGACCAAGGAAGGCGTCTACGGCACCTTCGGCACCGCCGGCGCGCGCATGGAGATGCCCGGCTGCTCGCTGTGCATGGGCAACCAGGCCCAGGTGCGCGAGGGCGCCACCGTGTTCTCGACCTCGACCCGCAACTTCCCCAACCGCCTGGGCCGCAACTCCAACGTGTTCCTCGGCTCGGCGGAACTGGCGGCGATCTGCTCGCGCCTGGGCAAGATCCCGACCAAGGCCGAGTACATGGCCGACATCGGCGTGATCAACGAGCAGGGCGCGGAGATCTACCGCTACATGAACTTCGACCAGATCGAGGAGTACCAGGACGTGGCGAAGACCGTCGCGGCCTGATCAGGGCACCATGCGGCAACCAGGAAAACGCCCGGCATCGCCGGGCGTTTTCCCGTTTCCGGGTTTTCCAGGAATCCAGCTTGCTGGCGACACGGGCGTCGGAACCGTGAGCGCGTCGCCTGTCTCGGCGCCGTCGCGTCGGGGGCAAAGCTAGGCGCCTGCGAAGAGCGTCAGATCCGCAGCATCCCGACGAAGTTCTGCAGCCACTCGCCCAGGTTCGGCGTCAGCGTGGCGGCGAGCATCAGCATCAGCAGCAACAGCAGCAGCTTGGTGCCGACGTCGCGCCGGCATCGGCGCCCACGGCCAGCGCCAGGGCCAGCAGCAGGCCGCTGCCGGCGATGCGCCGGATCCGCGCGGCCGTGGCCCGGGTGATCCCTTGCTCCATCGCTGCCACCCCCGTCGGGCGGTCCGGGCGGGAAGCCCCACTCAGGCCTTGTGGATCAGGTCGAAGACCAGCCGCTGCAGCGCCTTGTCGTCGTCGAGGCTGCCGTGGGTGGTGGCTTCGGTCGGGCGGCTGTTGCTGCCGTCCAGCGTGGTGGCGCTGGGCAGGCGCACGATGTCCGAGTTCGGGCTGGCTACGGCCATCATCTGCGCGCCCCACGGCATCGTCGCCCGCGCCGGCACCAGGTCGCGTTCCAGGCCCAGGATCGGCGTCTCCTTCTTGTCCTCGAACGAGCGCGAGACCAGGTACAGCAGCGAATGGCCGTAGGGCTTGCAGGTCGGGTCGGCGCGTTCGGCCGCGTCGGTCAGGTGCGCGACCAGCAGCTTGGTCCCGGTCTTGAGCACCGCCTTGCCCAGGGTGCGGTCGAATTCGTCGACCCGCACCGCCGGTGCGATCAGGCTGACCGAGCGCAGGTCGAAGCCGGCCTGGATGGCGGCCGCGCCCAGATGCGAATGCAGGATGCCGCCGGCGGAATGGCCGACCAGGTGCAGGCGGATCTTCGGCAATCCGTATTCCTTGCCCTTGGCCTTGTACAGGTCGAACAGCTGGCGCACGCCGGAGGCGGGATTGCTGCTGATCCTGGCCGCGTTCTCCTTCATCTCGCCCCACAGCGGGCGTCCGAGCGGACGGGCGATGCCCTCCACGCGCTGGTTCCACCATTCCTTCCAGTTGTCCTTGACCTTCTGCCAGGCGCCGGAGGCGCGCGCCTGGTCCGGCGCGATCCTGTCCTCGATCATGTTGGTGACGGTCTTGATCGCGCCGGTCTCCCACATCAGGAACACCGGGAAGATCTTCTCGTCGTAGAGCCTGGGCACCCACAGCCTGGCCGATTCGGCCGCCGCGTCCTCGTTGTTGAGGCCGCCGTGGGCGTAGATCGCGATGTCCACGGCCTGGTTGGCGCGCAGGCCCCACTTGCGGCAGGCCTCCTTGAGGTGGATGCGTAGCAGCGCGTCCACGTCCGACGGCTGGGTGCGGAACTGGCCGCGCTGGCTCAGGCGGCCGTTGTTCTCCATGTTGATGATGAACGGGCTGAGCTCGTGCGCGGCCAGGATCGGATTGCTGGACACCACCGCGCCCTGGCCGGAGGCGTCGGTGCGCAGCGAGGTGGCGTCGGCGATGGCCTCGTGCTCGGCGGTGACCACGCCCAGCTGTGCGACCCAGCAGTCCATCGCGTTCTCCAGCCAGTCGCTGTAGCGCAGCACGGCCAGGCCGCCCTTGCCCCAGGCCGCGCCCCACGAGTTGTGCACGATGAAACCGTCGCGGTTGTAGCCGACGATGGCGAAGGCGTGGCCGCCGTCCGGGCTGCCGGTCCTGCGCTTGATCACCGGCAGGTCGGACGGATCCTCGGGCCGCGGCACGGCCTCGTCGAGCAGCAGTTCCTCCCAGCCGGCATGGGTGAAGGCGCTGGCGTAGAGCGCGCCGACCTGGTCGATGGCCACGTGCATGTCGCGCAGCGAACGCGGATCGAGGCGGTAGTACGCGCCGAGCGGGCGCTTGATCGCATCGGTCCACCAGTCCTCGCTGGCCGCGACCTTGGGCACGGGCATGTCCATCTTCGGCCACAGCCGCGTGCAGCTGGCGCCATGCCGCAGCCAGCCCTTGAGCGCGCCACGCAGCGAGGAGCCGGAATCGGCTTCCGGGCCGCTGTCCTCGTCGTTCTCGGCCCATTCGTCGTAGCGGCGCGCCATGCTGTAGAGCATGTGCGGCGAGATCGGTTCGACGTGGCGCTGCGCGCGGACCAGCAGGTATTCGATCACCACCGCCAGCGCGTAGCCGGTGCAGGCGCTGGTCATGCCCTGGTCGAGCATCGGTCGCGCGTCGGACGGATAGCGCACGTCGCGCGGGGCCGAGGATACCGGCGGCTGGTACTCCCAGTCGCGCAGGTCGACCGCGTCGGGCCGCACGTTGAACACGCGGCTGTTGCGCTTGCGCAGCGTGCCGGCGGCGGTGAGTTCCAGCATCTCCAGCGGCGCCAGTTCCGGCCGGCCGGGCGCGACCAGGGCGCGCGGCGAGGGCGCCGCCGCGGCGCGGCCGCCGCGGGCCGGTGCGCCGGCGGCATGGCGCGCGTAGGCGGCGGCCATCTTCTCGTCGTAGCGGTTCTGCCGGTAGCCGGGGCCGTTGTAGAGACTGGCGAACCTGGCCCAGTCCTTGCGCCGCAGCGGCTGGATCAGCGGCGAGCCCGGCCGCGACAGCAGGTTGGCGAAGCACTCCAGCTGGCCGTCGGCGCCGGAGGACTGGCACTCGACGAAGCGGCCGACGCTGTCGGAACCGCACAGCGCGTAGTTGAAGCCCATGATCTGGAACGCGCCCCAGCTGGCCGACTGCATCGCCGCGGCCGGGTCCAGCGCGGCGGCCTTGTCCAGCCGCTTCCATTCGCCGGCCAGCGAACCGGAGTACTGGCGACGGTCCCACTTCGGATAGCTGATGTTGGGGTGGCTGGGGCTGTAGCGGCCGGCGGTGAGGCGGTGGAAGATGTGGCCCTCGAACAGGATCTTCGGCCGCCGGTCCGGCGCCGGCAGGAAGCCCGAGCCGCTGGATTCGACCTCGGCGATCGCCTTCAGGGCGGGCAGTTCGACCTGCAGCCGGGCGGCCAGCTGCTGCCACATCGCATCGCTGACCGCGCGCTTGAGATCCGTGTCCATGCGGCTCCACTCCATTGAGGTGACAACGGGGACAACGCAGGCGGGCCGTGGCGCAGGCCATCGCCCGCTGAAGCAGTCAGCGCAGGTAGGTCGACAGCTCCTGCGGCAGGCGGATGTCGACCAGGCGCCAGCGCAGGCCCTGGCGTTCCAGCACGAACACGGTGGCGTGGCCGTTCTCGTGCTCGACCGTGCCGGTGAAGCGCGAGGTCGACTCGTAGCGCAGCCGGGCATGCCGCAGCGGGCGCGCCGGCTCGGTCGCCGCCCAGGCGTCGCCGCCGACGGTGCGGCCGCTGGCGCGCTGCCACAGCACATGGCCCTGCAGCAGGCCGGCGATGCCCAGCGGCGTGGCCAGGGTGTCCACGGCCATGCCGGTCGCGCCACCGGCCATTGCCAGCGCGGCGGCGCCAAACAGGTTGGACGGCACCTCGTCGCCGACCGCGCGCACGATGCGGTCGTCGAACTGGGCCTTGAGGTTCGCGCGCAGCCGCGGGAAGTCGACGTGGCGCTTCAGCGCGGCGGCATCGCGCTGGGCGATCGCGCGCTCGATCCCGCGCACCGCCAGCCACGGTCCAGCCGCGACCCAGGCCAGCAGCACCAGCAGCGCCAGCACGGCGATGACGGTGATCCAGCGCAGGGGACGGGGGGGCGTGTTCCCGGCCGGCAGTGCAGGAGGAGCCATGGCGTCAGAACTCCAGGTCCAGGGCGGCGCAGAGATAGTCGATGAACGGGCCGAGCGCGGCCAGGTCGGTTTCCAGCGTCCTGCGCAGCCGCGGTCCGGTCATGGTGGCATCGTCCAGCGGCCGCCAGAAGACCCAGTTGCGGTGCTTGAGGTCGCCGATGAACTCGAAATCGGCCGGGAAGCCGCGCGGTACGCGCGACAGCACCTCGCTGTCGTCCAGGTCGAAGCGGCGGCGCAGCTTCGGATCGTGCGCGGTCTTCTTCCACGTGGCCGGGTTGTCGAGGATGAACTGGCGCACCCGGCGCTGGGTGTCCGGCTCCGGATGCCACAGGCCGCCGCCGACGAAGCTCCCGCCCGGCTGCAGGTGCACGTAGAACGAAGGCGCCGGAACTTCGCGGCGGCGCTCGTGGAACAGC
>CAZBDE010000231.1:0-4577 GCA_964490415.1 uncultured Pseudoxanthomonas sp.
CAGGCGCCGATCGGATCGGTGCGGTTGTCGTGCGCCAGCACCGCGATCTTGGCGCGGTCGCCCGGATCGCGCGCGCAGGCCTTGATCTCGACCAGGCCCTGGCCGACTTCCGGCACTTCCAGCTTGAACAGCTCGATCATGAATTCCGGCGCGCCGCGGCTGATGAACAGCTGCGGGCCGCGCGGCTCGCTGCGGACCTCGAACAGGTAGCCGCGCACGCGGTCGCCGGTACGCAGCGTGTCGCGCGGGATGCCCTTGTCCTTCGGGATGAAGGCTTCCGCGTTCCCGCCCAGGTCGACGTAGATGTTGCCGCGCTCGGCGCGCTTGACCACGCCGGTGACCAGCTCGCCCACGCGGTCCTTCCATGCGTCCACGACCTGCTGGCGCTCGGCCTCGCGCACGCGCTGGACGATGACCTGCTTGGCGGCCTGGGCGGCGATGCGGCCGAATTCCGGGTTCTCGATCTGCTCTTCGATGAAGTCGCCGATCTCCACGCCGTCGGCCTCTTCGATCGCGTCCATCATGCGGATCTGCCGGTCCGGCGACTCCATGACCACGTCGTCGGCCACGACCTCCCAGCGACGGAAGGTCTCGTAGCTGCCGTCCTTGCGGTCGATCGCCACGCGAGCGACCACGTCCTGGTCCACGTAGCGCTTCTTGGCGGCGGAGGCCAGGGCGGCTTCCAGCGCATCGAAGATCACGTCGCGCGGCACGCCCTTCTCGTTGGCGACCGCGTCCACTACCAGAAGAAGTTCCTTGCTCATCTATTTACTCCGCGTGCGGCTTGCCGGCCGCCGGCTTGTTGGAGGGTTGCTTGCGAGTGCTGCCGTTGCCGGGCTTCGGCGTCGGCTTGCCCTTGTTCGAGGGCGAATACTTGTTCGGGGCCAGGCCCAGCGCGGCCCAGTCGGGAACCAGGCGGGCCTTGTCGATGTTGTCGGCGGCGACCGTGAATTCGGCACCGTCCAGTCCGAAGGCGATGCTGTCGCCCTCCACGCGCAGGATCCTGCCCTGCAGGCGGCGACGGCCATCCTGCGGCAGCTTCAGCGCGACCTTGGCCTGCTCGCCGAGGAACCGGGCGAACTGGGCGGCGGTGAACAGCGGCCGGTCCAGGCCCGGCGAGGACACCTCGAGGGTGTAGTTGCCGGAAATGGGATCGGCCACGTCGAGCTGGGCGGAAACCTCGCGGCTCACCGACTCGCAGTCCTCGATGGTGACCACGCGCTCGGCATCGTCGGCTTCGCCGGCGGGGACATCGATGTACAGGCGCACGGTCGCGCCGCCGGGGGCCGGCAGGTATTCGATGCCCAGCAGGTCCAGGCCCAGCGACTCGACGGTCGGGCGCAGGAGCTCGGCGATTTCGCTGTGCTTCTCGCTCATTGCAGCGTTACTCGGGACGCAGGAAACGGAACGGCGGCGTGCTTCGGAAAATATCCGGACCCCGGAAACGACAAAGGGCCCGACTGGGCCCCGTGTCCGACAGGAGGCCCGCCTGGGCTTCCCATCCGATGATGCTGGAATCGGCGCAACGGCGGGAACATGCGCCGTTGCAAGCCCAGGCTTTGCGGTTGCCGCCTGCCCTTGTACGACCGGGAAGACGGAACCGCGAAACGTGGTAGCGGGGGCAGGATTTGAACCTGCGACCTTCGGGTTATGAGCCCGACGAGCTGCCAGACTGCTCCACCCCGCAGCAGAGGCGGAATTATGGCGATCGGCGCGGACTATTGCAAGCTTTCGGTGTGTCGGCCGGCTGAACCGCGGAATCGGAGGATTCGCAGGTTCACATCCCGCCGCCGTTAGCACGTTTCGCTGCTTCACCTTGGCTTGTCGCCGGAAAAACGCCGGGCACTGGCTTCGGACGGGGCCACCGCACCAAGGGGATATGGCCCACCCCTCGGGACGACATCCTGTCTTTACTCGGGGCCGTGGCACATCCATGTGCCACTTGGGCCATATCCCCTTGGTATGGCGTCCTCGGGCGGCTTTCCGATCGTGGCTTCGATCAGGAACAGCAGTGCGGGTCGATGCTCGTTGTAGGAGCTCCCTTCAGGGGCGACCCGCGGTGGTTGGAGATGCCCGCGTTCAAGGCGACCGATCCGGAGTCTGTGCGTTGAACGCCGCGCCTTCCAACGGCATCGGGTCGCCCCTGAAGGGAGCTCCTACAAGGGCGCTGGCGATCCGGCAGCTCCGTCGTGGCCGGTCAGGTGGCGTCGGGACGAGGCGCTCGAACACCATCTCCGCCCACCCAATCGCCTTCGCCAGGCTGCTTCCCCTATCGGAAGCAGACCCATGAAAAACCCCCGGCATCAAACCGGGGGTTCGGATTCGGTGCGCGGTCGCGGCGGCTTACATGAAAGCGCGCTGGCACCACACCATGATCGGGTTCCAGGCCAGGCCCAGCGCCAGCAGGCCCAGCGAATTCACCCCCAGCACCACGCCCAGCACCCGGTCGTTGTGCGCCACCAGCGGTGCGCCGACCGGCTCGTCGAAGTACATCACCTTGACCACGCGCAGGTAGTAGAAGCAGCCGATCACCGCGCAGACCACGCCCAGCAGCGCCAGCCACAGCATCCCGCCCTCCACCGCCGCGCCGAGCACCAGGAGCTTGGCCCAGAACCCCAGGAACACCGGGATGCCGGCCAGCGAAACCATCGTGCACAGCACCAGCCCGGCCATCCACGGATTGCGTGCGTTCAGGCCCTTGAAGTCGTCGATGTTCTCGGCCTCGAAGCCCTGCCGCGACAGCGCGATGATCGCGCCGAAGGCCGCGGTCGACATCAGCGCGTAGGCGATCGCATAGAACAGCGCCGCCGCGTAGCCGCGCTCGTCGCCGCCGGCCAGGCCCATCAGCAGGAAGCCGATGTGCGAGACCGTGGAGTACGCCAGCATGCGCTTGAGGTTGGACTGGGCGATGGCCATCAGGTTGCCGACCACCAGCGAGACCGCGGACAGGCCGGCCAGCAGCCACTTCCACTCATCGGCCAGCGGGCCGACGCCGCCTTCCAGCAACCGGTACGCCATGCCGAACGCGGCCAGCTTCGGTCCCGAACTGATGAACAGGGCGACCGGCGCGGTCGCGCCCTGGTACACGTCCGGCAGCCACATGTGGAACGGCGCGGCGCCCAGCTTGAAGGCCACGCCGGCGACCATGAACACCGTGCCGGTGAGCAGCAGCGTGCGCTGTTCGCTGCCGGCGATGGCCGCGTTGATCGCGTCCAGGTGCAGGCTGCCGGTGGCGCCATAGACCAGCGACATCCCGTACAGCAGCAGGCCCGAGGCCAGCGAGCCGAGCACGATGTACTTCATCGCCGCCTCGGTGGCCTTGCCGTTGTCGCGATCGGCGGCGACCAGTGCGTAGGAGCTCAGCGCCAGCAGTTCCAGGCCCAGGTAGACCATGACCAGGCTGCCGGCCGAGACCAGCATCATCATGCCGGCGGTGCCGAACAGGACCAGCACCGGGATCTCGCCCTTGTAGAGGTCGCGCTCGCGCAGGTAGCTCCAGCCGTAGACCAGGGTCAGCGTGCTCATCAGCACGATGGCGATCTTCATCACGTCGGCGGCGGTGTCGCGCACGAACATGTCGTTGAGCACCACGCCCTGCCCGCCCGTGCCGGTGGCCAGCATCGCCAGCACCACGACCAGCACCAGCACCGACAGGAAGTGGGTCCAGACCTTGTGCCGCGCCTCGATGAACAGGTCGACGATCAGCAGGGCGAAGGCGCCGCCGATCAGCGCCAGCTCCGGCAGGAGCGGCAGCAGTTCGGCGGCGGACGGCATCGCGAGGGAGGTGGTCATCTTCGGCAGGTCCTTACAGCTTGCTGGTGGCGATCTGCACCGCCAGTTGCGCGATCGACGGTTCCATCAGGTCGGTCAGCGGCTTGGGCCACACGCCCAGCAGCAGCACGCCGGCCGCGAACACGCCAAGCACCAGCGTCTCGCGCGCATCGAGGTCCTTCATCTCGGCCACGTGGGCATTGCCGACCTCGCCGAAGAACACCCGCTTGTAGAGCCACAGGGTGTAGGCGGCGGTGATCACCAGGGTGGTGGCGGCCAGGAACGCGACCACCGGGTGCTTCTGGAAGCTGGCCATGATCACCATGAATTCGCCGACGAAACCGCTGGTCCCGGGCAGGCCGGCGTTGGCCATGAAGAACAGCATGGAGAACGCGGCGAACCACGGCATCACGTTGGCCACGCCACCGTAGTCGGCGATGCGGCGGGTGTGCATGCGGTCGTAGAGCACGCCTATGCAGGTGAACATCGCGCCGGAAACGAAGCCGTGCGAGACCATCTGCACCATCGCGCCCTGCAGTCCCAGGCGCGCGGCGTCGAGCGAGCCGAAGTCGCGGACCAGGGTGAAGACGATGAAGGTGCCCAGGGTGACGAAGCCCATGTGCGCGACCGACGAGTACGCGACCAGCTTCTTCATGTCGTCCTGGACCAGGGCGACCAGGCCGACGTAGACCACCGCGATCAGCGACAGCGCGATCACCAGCCAGGCCCATTCGTGGCCGGCGTCCGGCGTGATCGGCAGGTTGAAGCGCAGGAAGCCGTAGCCGCCGATCTTCAGCGCGATCGCG
>CAZBDE010000232.1:0-4575 GCA_964490415.1 uncultured Pseudoxanthomonas sp.
CGGTCAGGGCGGTCAGGGCGGTCAGGGCGGTCAGGGCGGTCAGGGCGGCCGCCATGGTCGCCATGGTCGCCAGGACGCGACCCATGCACCGGAGGACGCGGGTTGTGGTGCGGCGGACGGTAATAGCCGCCATGGCCGCCGCCGGAATAGTAGGGATAGCCGCCGTAGTAACCGTACCCGGAGCCCACGCCGAGCGACCAGCCCGGGTTGTAACGGTAGCTGTAATAGGGCGAGCCGTAGCCGTACACCCCGTAGCCATAGCCGTAACCGCCATAGCCCGGCACATAGCGGTACTGGGTCGTCGCCCCGCCACTGTAGTAGCCGCCGCCGTCATCGACGTAGCCGTAGCTGGCGCAGCCGCCCAGTGCCAGCACGAGTGCCAGGCCGGTGAACAGTCGCAGTTTCATGGCGATCCCCCCTCAGGGTGTTACATGTCGTTACATGACGGGCCCAGCTTCGGCGCGATGGATTGAATCGGTGCTTAACCCCTCCGTCCCGTACCTGTACCGCTCAGCCGGCGGACAGCGGCGCCGGCCCATACGTTAACCTTTGCCGCATGAGCGACGATCTCCCGACCGCCGACGACGTCCTCGCCGCCGCCGCCCGGATCGCCGGCCATGCCGGCCTGACCCCCGTGCTGCGCTCGCGCACCCTCGACGCGCTGGCCGGCTGCGAGCTGTATTTCAAGGGCGAACACCTGCAGCGCGGCGGCGCATTCAAGTTCCGCGGCGCCTGCAACGCGGTCTGGTCGCTGCCGGACGAAGCCGCCCGCCGCGGCGTGGTCACCCACTCCTCCGGCAACCACGGCGCGGCCCTGGCCCTGGCCGCGCGCAGCCGTGGCATCCCCTGCCACGTGGTCGTGCCCGACGGTGCGGTGGCGGCCAAGCTGGCCAACATCCAGCGCCACGGCGCCACCCTGTGGCGCTGCGAGGCGACCCAGGCCGCGCGCGAAGCCACCTGTGCCCAGGTCCAGGCCGCCACCGGCGCGCAGTTGGTCCATCCCTACGCCGATGCGCGGGTGATCGCCGGGCAGGGTACGGCGACCCTGGAACTGGTCGGCCAGGCCGGCATCCCCGACTTCATGGTCGTGCCGGTGGGCGGCGGCGGGCTGGCCGCGGGCACCGCCCTGGCCCTGGCCAGCGCCGCGCCGGACTGCCGCCTGGTCCTGGCCGAACCGGCCGGCGCCGCCGACACCGCCCGTTCGCTGGCCGCCGGCGAGCACCGCATCGAATTCGTCCCTGACACCATTTGCGATGGCCTGCGCGGCGCTCTGGGCACCCCCAACTTCGCCCTGCTGCGCGCCTGGGGCGTCGAGGCGATCGTGGTCGACGACACCGCCACGCTCGCGGCGATGCGACTGGCCTGGCAAGTGCTCAAGCAGCTGATCGAACCCTCCTCGGCGATCGCCCTGGCCGCGGTGCTGGCCGAGCCGGCGCGTTTCGCCGGCCGCCGCGTGGGCGTGGTCCTGTCCGGCGGCAACGTCGACCTGGAGGCGCTGCCTTGGCGCGGGTGAAGCGCACCGGCAACCGGAGCCGCCGCGGCGTATCCGGCTGGCTGTGGCGCCTGCTGCTGCTGGCGCTGCTGTGGCTGGCCGCGGTGGCGGCATGGATCGTGTGGGTGGGCCAGCGCGACCAGGCCGCGCCGGCCGACGCGATCATCGTGCTCGGCGCGGCGGCCTACGACGCACGGCCTTCGCCGGTGTTCGAGGAGCGCATCCGCCACGGCCTGGACCTGTACCAGCGCGGCTATGCGCCGGTGCTGATCTTCACCGGCGGCTACGGCAACGGCGCGCGCTTCGCCGAATCGCAGGTGGCGCGCCGCTACGCGCTCAGGCATGGCGTGCCCGAGTCGGCGATCCTGATCGAATCGGCCTCGCGCACCACCCGCCAGAACCTGGAGCAGGCGCGCAGGCTCATGCAGGAGCGCGGCGTGCACCGGGTGATCGTGGTCAGCGATCCGCTGCACATGGCCCGCGCGCTGCGCCTGAGCCGCGAACAGGGCATCGACGCGCTCGGCTCGCCCACGCCGAGCACGCGCTTCCGCAGCGTGCAGACCCAGTGGCGCTTCCTGCTGCAGGAGGTGTACTTCTTCCACCGCGACCTGGTGGCGCGCGCGGCGTGACGGAGTGCCGCGCGGCTGTGCGTATCATGGCCGCGTCCCCCGGGAGTCCCACAGGCGCACGCATGAAGATCGATGGCACCCGCCGCCAGGACCGCGCGATCGAACTGGTGCTGGGCTACTACGCCGCGTTCAACCGCGGCGACCGCGAAGGCATGCTCGCACTGCTCGCCGAGGACGTCGTCCACGACCTCAACGAGGGCGAACGCCAGGTCGGCAAGCCCGCCTTCGCCGCGTTCATGCAACGCATGGACGGCAGCTACCGCGAGCGGCTGGACGACATCGTCGTGTTCGCCACCCAGGACGGCGACCGCGCCGCGGCCGAGTACGTGGTCCACGGCCAGTACCTGCGCGACGACGAGGGCCTGCCGCCCGCGCAGGGGCAGGAATACGTGCTGCCCGGCGGCGCCTTCTTCGACATCCGCGACGACCGCATCACCCGGGTCACCAACTACTACAACCTGCAGGACTGGATCGGGCAGGTGTCGCGCTGAAACGGGCGCCCTCGCCCCGCGCTTCCTGTCGCTTTTTGTAGGAGCTCCCTTCAGGGGCGACCCGTGGGCGTTCTGACGTAGCCGCGGTCAACGCAGCCGATCCGGGAAGTTCGCGTTGAACGCGGCGCCTTCCAGGTTCGTCGGGTCGCCCCTGAAGGGAGCTCCTACAAGAGCGCCTACGGCGGCGGGCGGCGGCGGATCGGGATCTGCGACAGCGGCACGGCGGCGATCTCGTGCCCGCCCTCGCGGATCGGCGCACCGGCGGCCGGCGCCCAGGCCTGGGCGTAGAGCACTTCCCAGGTACTGGGCAGGCGGCCTTCGCCGTTGCGCATGACTTCGTACGCGGCGGCGGCGGCGGCGAAGCGCGCGCGCCCGGTGAGGCTGCGGCGGCGCGTGGCCAGGGCGTTGGTCGCGCCGATCGCGCGCAGCTCGTGCATCAGCGCGGGCAGGTCCGGATAGGTGAGGGTGAACAGGTCGCGGTCCAGCACCGGGTCGCGGAAGCCGGCGGCCACCAGCGCGTCGCCGAACCGGGCGATGGTGGCGAACGGACTCACGTGCGGGGCCGCGTCGGCCTGCGCGAACGACGCGCGCAGTTCGCCCAGCGTCTCCAGGCCGAAGCTCGAGCACAGCAGCAGCCCGCCCGGCCGGAGCACGCGGCGGAACCCGGCGAACACCGCCGGCAGGTCTTCCACCCACTGCAGGCACAGGTTGCTGAAGACCACGTCCACGCTGCCCTCGGCCAGCGGCAGCGCGCGCGCATCGGCGCACACGCGCGGGAACGGCTTCCACCAGCCGGCCTGTTTCTTCGCCTGGCGCAGCATCGGCAGGGCCAGGTCCAGGGCGACCACCTGCGCCTTCGGCCAGCGCTTGCGCATCGCCGCGGCGGCGTGGCCGGTGCCGCTGCCCACGTCCAGGACCACGCGCGGCACGGTGTCGTCCAGGTACGCCAGCGACTCGAGCAGGCGCGCGCGCACTTCCTGCTGCAGCGCCGCCGCGGCGTCGTAGCCGGCGGCCGCGCGCGAGAAGGCGCGGCGCACGTGGCGGGGGTCGAACAGCGGATCCATGCGAAGGCCGGCGTGGCGTCAGGGCGCGGTATTGTCGGCGAAAGCGGCCAGTTCCGCCGCCACCGCGTCGACGTGGCCCAGGAACGGCGCATGCGCGGCGCCGGCCAGTTCGACGAAGCGCGACCGCGGCGCCAGCGCGGCGGCCGCTTCCATCCCGCGCGGATGCACCAGGCGGTCGCGGCGCCCGGCCAGCCACAGGCTGGGGACGCGCAGGGCCGGCAGGCTGCGGCGCAGGTCGCTGGCTTCGAGCAGGTGCAGGCCCTGGCGCAGGGCGGCCGGATCGGGCGCGCCGCGCTCGGACAGCAGGGCGCGCAGCAGTTTCAGCTCGGCGCGGCCGTGCTCGGAGCCGAGCGTATCCAGGGCGATGAAACGGTCCAGGGTGCCGGCGTAGTCCTCGTCCAGCTCCTGGCCGAAGCGCGCGAACACCGCCGGCTCCACCGCATGCGTCCAGTCCTCGGCGCGGACGAAGCGCGGCGTGGCCGCGACCATCGCCAGCCCGCGCACGGTCGGCAGCGTGGCCGCCGCACGCAGCGCGAACAGCCCGCCCAGCGACCAGCCCAGCCACACCGCCGGCGGCACCCGCGCGGCGATCGCGCTGGCGACGGCGGCCAGTTCCAGCGGCTCGCCGGGATCGCGGCTGGAACCGTGGCCGGGCAGGTCGACCAGGTGCAGGCGGAAGCGCGGCGCCAGGCGTTCGGCCAGCGGCGCGAACACGCCGCCGTGCAGCGCCCAGCCGTGGACCAGGACCAGGTCGGGGCCACTGCCGAGGGTTTCTATGTGCATGGCGCATTGTCGCCGATGCCGCCCCGGCGTCGCCTGTGGCTGTTGTAGGAGCTCCCTTCAGGGGCGACCCGAGGACGTCGAGCCGCAGCCGCATTCAACGCGGCCAATCCGGAGGG
>CAZBDE010000233.1:0-4446 GCA_964490415.1 uncultured Pseudoxanthomonas sp.
CCTACATCGGCCGCTTCAACTTCAAGGGCCAGGACCAGCAGAAGCTGGTCGGCACGCTGTCGGGTGGTGAGCGCGGCCGCCTGCACATGGCCAAGACCCTGCTCCAGGGCGGCAACGTGCTGCTGCTCGACGAACCGTCCAACGACCTGGACATCGAGACCCTGCGCGCACTGGAAGACGCGCTGCTGGAGTTCCCGGGCAACACCTTCGTGATCTCGCACGATCGCTGGTTCCTGGATCGCATCGCCACCCACATCCTCGCCTTCGAGGGCGACTCGCACGTCGAGTTCTTCCAGGGCAACTACCGCGAGTACGAGGAAGACAAGAAACGCCGCCTCGGCGCGGAAGGCGCACAGCCCCACCGGCTGCGGTTCAAGGCGCTGAAGTAACGGCTGCGCACCGGGCGCAAGAAAAGAAAAGCCCGCCGACCGGCGGGCTTTTCGTTTTTGGGACCATGCGTGCCTGCAACGCACCCGCAGGCGACAGTGGCATCAGGCGTCATCCCACCATCGTCTTGGCCAGCAGGGCTACCACCAGCACCACGGTGACCAGCCCGCCGACAAGCAGAAAAGCCCCGAAACCTGCGGCTGCCCGCAATGCCGACTTCCAGCGCGGGTAGCCATTGAACAACTGGACCAGCGAGAAGACACCGTAGCCCATCGCCATCCACATGACGAAGTTCTGCACGGAGGGGAACCAGCGCTGCAGTGGAAGCGCGATGATCCAGAAGACGAACGCCTGCACCGTCAGGAACGCGGTGATCACCAGCCATTCCGGATAGTTCAATTTTCCGACGCGACCGAATGCGAGCCGGAACGCCATTGCCTCGACCGGCAGCAGCAACAGGGTGAACGCTGCGAAGTTCCGATCCATCAGATCGCCCACCGCAGTGAACGCGACCTGCATCTCCGCAGGATCCAATGCGGCTTTTCCGCCTGCTCCAGCGGCCCGGAAATCGACGTGAGGCAATGATGCATCAATCACGCCACCACCCAGGATGTACTTGCTAAGGAATACCACCACCGCTGCCATGACCATCAGCAGGAGAAGTGGCTTGGCCTGCCGCGCCCGCCGGCCTTCAAGGTAGTCGCGCATCAGCCGACCGGGCCGCAGCATCAGCTCCTTCAGCGAATACAGGATGCCCCGGTCCATGTGCAGGACGCTGTGCTCGAGCTCGTGGGCCATGAACTGCCAGTCGATGCGATGGACCGGCGTGGCCTGTCCGCAGGCCGGGCAGAACTTCTGGGCGGGGCCGTCAATCGCACGCCCGCAATTGCCACACTGGACTGCATCCGACATTGCCGCTCCCTGGCTTCAGCGCAGCACATCTTACGTTGCCTGGAAGCGGAGCCTCAAATCACGCCCGATGGCTGCACGCCGCGAGCAGCAAGGGGTAGCAGACGGCACCTCGGCCCGACCCTCCCCGCCCCGGACTCAGGGGATCACGTCGATGAAGCTGTTGATTGACAGGCGTCCGCTCAAAGGGTCGGCCGGCGGTACGTGCCGGTTGTCGATCGTGCCGGAGTGCAGCGAGTTGCGCCGGTACACGACCATCCGGTTGAACACGCCATCGACCTTGTCGATCCGCTCGAACAGTGCGGTGTCCTCGCCGATGTAGCCCGCCTGGGGCGCGTCCTCGCCTCGGCTCTCCTGCTCGAGGCAGCTGAAATAGGCGTCCCGGCGCGACTCGTCCACGGATTCGAAACCGGTGGCGCGGTGCCGGTAGAACGCGGTGCCGCCCCAGTCGCCATGGAACAGGTAATGCACCGTCGCCAGGCCCTGGGCAGTGGTCGAATCGATGTGCGGCACCCGCTGCAGGAAGGCGAGTTTCTCCGGCGCCTGGGTCACCAGCGAGTAGTGGCACATCGGAAAAACGAAGCGGCCCGGCCGCAGGCCGAAGAAGTCGGCCACGAACGGACGCACCAACTGTTCGAGGAAGTGTTCGTAGGACAGCGGCGCGCGCGCGCGCACGCCCGGGAACATCGCACCCTGCGGCGCGAAGGCGCTGCGCGCGGCCTTGCGCACCAGCCGGTCCGGATCGGCGACCAGCTGGTCGATCACCAGCAGTGGCGCGCCTTCCGCACCGAGCCGCCGTACCTGGAGGCGCAGGTCGGAGTGCGCCTGGATCAGCATCTGCGCATCACTGGGTCAGGCCTCCGCCGACGCCCGCGATCTTGCCGGTCACCCGCTCATGCTGCCGGGCGCGTGCGTACATCTGCTCCCAGGCCGAGGGCGGCGCCTTGCAGTAGCTGTCAATGAACTGCTCTTGGCTGGGCATGGCCGCCACAGTGGCATCGATCGGCTTGCGCACGCTCTCGAGCAGGCGCTTGAGATCGGTGTCCGACAGCGCACGGGTCAGCGGATGGTGGCTGCGGGGCTCCACGCCCTGGCCGAGCATGCAGTGGGTCCAGGAGTCGAGACGGAACAGTTCGTCCTCCCCCTGCCACGCGTAGCCGGTCTCACGGAACACCTGGATGCGCTCG
Organism: uncultured Pseudoxanthomonas sp.; assembly: GCA_964490415.1. Classification (GTDB taxonomy): domain Bacteria; phylum Pseudomonadota; class Gammaproteobacteria; order Xanthomonadales; family Xanthomonadaceae; genus Pseudoxanthomonas. Next base: position 2,484 of record CAZBDE010000233.1, read on the forward strand.
GCCAGGCCTGGTGGCAGTTCCATTTCGCGGCACTGCTTCCACAGGGGCTCATCGCGCTGGTTGAGGTGGTAATGCATCACAACGAAGTCGCGAATGTGCTCCAGCTCCTGGCGGCTGACCTCGTTGAAGCGGTCCACCGCCGCCTGGCTGATGCCCTCGGAAGGGAAGAACTGCACCAGACGGGTGACCGCGCTCAGGGTCAGGTGGATGCTGGTGGACTCCAGCGGCTCGATGAAGCCGCTCGCCAGTCCGAGCGCGATCACGTTCTTGTTCCAGGCCTTGAGCCGGCGCCCGGTGCGGAACGGGATGACCCACGGGTCGCGCAGCGGCTTCGCGGGATTGGCGGCGACGAGCTTGGCGCGCGCCTCGTCGTCGGACATGTGCGCGCCGGAGAACACGATGCCGCAGCCGATCCGGTGCTGCAGCGCGATCTTCCAGTGCCAGCCGGCCTCGTGCGCGATCGCGCGCGTGTATGGCGCCGCCGGCCCATCGGCTTCGGTCTGCAGCGCCACCGCGCGGTTGCTGGGTAGCCAATGGTTCCAGTCCTCGTAGCCGGTGTGCAGCGCCTGCTCGCTCAGCACCGCGCGCGCGCCGGTGCAGTCGATGAACAGGTCGCCCTCGATGACCTGCCCATCCTCCAGCACCAGCGACTGCACGTAGCCGCTGTCCGGGTCCTGGCGTACCTGGGCGATCTTGCCCTCGATGCGCCTGAGCCCGCGGCCCTCGCATTTGACCCGCATGAACGCGGCATACAGCCCGGCGTCGAAGTGGTAGGCATAGCTCACATCCCTACGCTCCATCGCCGTGGCCGCCCTGGTCCAGCGCATCGACCACTGCTGGGCGTTCTGGCCGGCATTGAACAGGGCGAAGCGGTCCTGGAGCGCGGCGGCGGTCTCCAGGCAGTAGTCGCCCAGTTCGCCCTGCATGCCGCGGCGGCGGCTCTCCAGCCAGAACTGGTGGAAATCGCACGACCAGGTGTTCACGCCCGTGGTGCCGAACGGATGGATGTAGCGCGAGCCCGGGCGGATCCAGTTCTCGAACGAGATCGCCAGCTTGAAGCTGCCGGCGACCGAGCTGAGGAACTCGCGCTCGTCGATCTGCAACAACCTGTGGAAGGTGCGGATGGTCGGGATGGTCGACTCGCCCACGCCGACGGTGCCGACCTGCTCGGACTCCACCAGGGTGATGTCGAGCAGGTCGCGGAACTGGTGGGTCAGGGCGCAAGCCGCGACCCAGCCCGCGGTACCGCCGCCTGCGATGACGACCTTGCGGATCCTGCCCTTCTCGACGTTGTCCAACTCTGCAACTCCCCTTCATCGATGATGCATGCGGCATGCGCATGCGCTCGTACGTGCCGGCCATCGCGCCGCGTACCCGCGGCGGCGTGCACCGGCGTCAGCGGTTCAACCTGCCCAGCAGCATCGCCCGCAACTGGCGGGCGAGCAGTTCGTCCACCGGGCCGAGCATGTTGCGCGCCGGCTCCGGCAGGTGTTCGCCGGCCTGCGCGCCCGGACCGAACACGTAGTAGTCGAAGATACCGCGCCACGCCTGCTTCTCGCGCTCCGGGCGGTCGCGGATCGTCCACATCGCGTGGTAGAGCGCATGCATGGGCGTGGGCACCCAGGCCGGCATGCTGCCCCACCAGTAGTTGACCAGCACGTTGAACGTCTCCAGCCCCTGCACGTGGTGCCACCACAGGCTGGGGATGAAGATCGCGTCGCCAGGCTCCAGCACCGCGCTCTGGCCCGCCTCGATCGCCTGGCGGAAACGCGGGTAGCGCTCGAAGTCGGGAGCGTCGAAATCGACCACGCTGACCGCCTGCCCACCCGGTGTCGGTTCCAGCGGGCCGGGATAGAGGTTGGCGATCTGGTCCGGCGGAAAGACGGTGAAGCGGCGCCGGCCCACCACGCAGCAGGCGATGTTGTTCGGCGCATCGTAGTGGCACGACGCGGTGACCTTGTTG
>CAZBDE010000234.1:0-4439 GCA_964490415.1 uncultured Pseudoxanthomonas sp.
CGAGCTGCCGAAGACCAACGTCGGCAAGATCCTGCGCAAGGAACTGCGCGACGCCGAGCCGGGTGCCGGCCAGGGCGCCGCGCACTGAGCATCGCGCGGACGGGCGCCCTGCCCGTCCGCTTCCGCGATCATCGGGATCCTGCGGGACGTGCGCGCCTTTGGCGGCGCGCGCCGATGACCCCGGCCCGGGCCCTCAGCCGGGCTCGCCACCACCATCGCGGATGCCGCGCGACGCAAGGCGTGCATCCAGCGCCTCGCGCCCCTGGGTCAGCGCCGCATTGAGCATGGCGATGCGCTGCCGCCACTCGTTGCGCACCTGCCAGTCGGCCAGGCGCATCAGCCCGCTGCCCAGTTCGGCGACCCGGACCAGGCCGAGGTTGGCGGCCACGCCCTTGATCGCATGCGCATGGTCGCGCAGCCGCGCCCAGTCCGCGGACTCGGCCGCGTGCGACATGGCGCCGATGCAGCCGTCGGCGTCGGCCAGGCAATGGGCGATGAACTCGCGCTCGAATTCCGCGCCCATGCCCATCGCCGCCAGTTCGTCCAGCACCGAGGCATCGAGCACGCCGTCGGCCACGCGCCACGCGCCGGCGGATGCAGGCGGCGCAACCGTGCCTGTGCCCTGGCGCTCGCGCAGCGCGGCGACCTCGGACAGCGTCTCCAGCAACCGGCCGACCGCCACCGGCTTGACCAGGAACGCGAAGGCGCCGGCGCGTTCGCAACGCCGCCTGGCCTCGGGCGTCGCATCCGCGCTGAGGATCACCACCGGCGGGCGCACCCGCGCGCCCCCCTGCATCGCACGCACCTTGCGCAGCAGGTCCAGGCCGCTCGTACCCGGCATGTGCAGGTCGGCGACCACCGCGTCGTAGTCGCCCGTCGCCAGCGCCTGCAGCGCCTGTTCGGCGCCCTCCACGCAGCTGGCGCGGTGCCCGGCCTTCTGCAGCAGCCGCTGCAGCACGGCCCGATTGTCCTCGTGGTCGTCGGCGACCAGCAGGCGCATGCCGCGCACCCGTACGCGGTGCCGCAGCAGCGGGTCGCCGAAGGCGATCACGTTGTCCCCGGAATCGCGCGGCGGGGCTTCCTCCTCCGCGCCGGCCACCGGCATCGGCGCCGGCTGCGCGACCACCGGCTCCGCCTTCGCGAACGGCACCTCGATCCAGAAGCAGCTGCCGCGCCCCTCCACGCTGTCGTAGCCGATACGCCCGCCCATCGCCTCGGTCAGGCCCTTGGCGATGGACGTGCCCAGGCCCGTGCCGCCATAGCGGCGCTGCATGCCCACTTCGTCCTGCTCGAACGGGTCGAACAGGCGACCGGCCATCCGCGCCGGTACGCCGATGCCGGTATCGGTGACGGCGAAGCGCAGGCGCGCGTGCGCCTCGTCGCCCGCCAGCACGGACACGTCGACGCGAACGCGCCCCTGCTCGGTGAACTTGACCGCGTTGCCGACCAGGTTCAGCAGCACCTGACGCAGGTGCCCGGCGTCGCCCCTGACCGTCTCCGGCACCTCGTCGGCCACCACCACCAGGTAATCGAGGTTGCGCGCGCGCGCCTGCCCCTGCATCACCAGGCCGACGCCGGCCACGACATCGCGCGGCGAAAAGTCGTCGACGTGCAGGCGGACCTTGCCCGCCTCGATCGCCGAGATGTCGAGCACGTCCTCGACCAGCGCCATCAGCGTGCGCGAGGACGCCCGCAGGGTGGTCACGTACTCGCGCTGCTCCGCATCCAGGCGGGTGTCGGCGAGCAGTTCGGACATCCCGACCAGGCTGTTGAGCGGCGTGCGCAGTTCGTGGCTCATGTTGGCCAGGAACAGGCTCTTGGCCTCGCTGGCGCGCCGCGCCTCGTCGGTGGCGCGGGTCAACTGCCGCAGCAGCACCGCCAGGTACAGCGGCACCGCCGCCAGGCCGACCAGGAGGCCCACGCCCAGCGCGCGGTTCTGCGTCCAGTAGTCGCTCAGCCACAGCACGCTGCCGAAACCGGCCAGGGCCATGGCCACCGCCAGGGCCAGGTAGCGCGTGCCGTAGCGCAGCCCGTTGCCGACCGTCACCGCCAGCACCAGCGCGTACACCCAGGCCAGCGGTTCGTCGAGGCGGATCATCGCCGCGGCCATCAGCCCGTAGTCGGCGACCATGCCCAGCAGGCGGCGCGCGTCCGAACGCCCAGGATGGAACAGCAGCGCGGCGAACAGGCCCAGGCCGACGGCCAGTCCGGCCAGCACGATCCGCAGGGTGCCGGCGTACTGGAGCGGGTCCGCGGCTTGGCGGGTCGACGGCAGCAGCACATAGGCCAGCACCACCAGGATCAGGCCGATCCGCAGCAGGCCCTGCGCGTGCTCGCTGTCGGGCCGCCGCGACAGGCGGCCGCGCAGCCAGGTCCAGGCCTCACGCATGGCCCAGTCCCCCCGGCCGCACCGGGGCGCTGGAGCACTGCTCGCAGATCAGCTGCAGGCGCTCGCGGCCGCGCAGCAGCGCATCGACGCAGAGCGGGTCGAACAGGCGCCCGCGCTGGGCGTAGAGGTAGGCCAGCGCCGCGTCCGCGGTCCAGGCTTCCTTGTACGGCCGCGGCGAGATCAGCGCATCGAACACGTCGGCCACGGCCACGATGCGCGCCTCCAGCGGGATCGCCTCGCCGGCCAGTCCGTCCGGATAGCCGCTGCCGTCGTAGCGCTCGTGGTGGCGCAGCGCGATCAGCGCGCCGGCCTGGATGAAGCGGTTCTGGCTGCCGCTGAGCAGTTCGTGGCCGATCCGCGGGTGCCGGCGCATCACCGACATTTCCGCCTCGTCCAGCTTGCCGGGCTTCATCAGCACCGCGTCGGGAATGGCGATCTTGCCGATGTCGTGCAGCGGCGCGGCCATCTCGATGGTGCGCACCTCTTCCTCGGGCAGGCCCAGCCCCTCGGCGATCAGGCCGGCCACGCGCGACATGCGCTCCAGGTAGGCGCTGGTGCCGGCGTCGCGGAACTCGATCGCCCGCGCCAGGCGCGACAGGGTCTCGCGCTCGCGTTCCTCGACCTCGTGCATGCTCGACAGCAGCCGCTGCTCCAGCGACAGCGCGCGTTGCTTCACGGTCTCGGACTGCTGGCGCAGCTGCAGCAGGTTGTGGCAGCGCGCGCGCAGTTCGCGCGGCCGCACGGGCTTGACCAGGAAATCGATCACGCCCGCTTCCAGCGCGGCCTGGCGCACCGGCTCGTCGCCGACCACGGTGATCAGGATGATCGGGATGTCGCGGTGCTTGGGCAGGCGGCGGAAACGGCGGGCGAACTCCAGCCCGTCCATCCCCGGCATGCGGTAGTCCAGCAGCAGCAGGTCGGTCGGGTTGCTGTCGCACCATGCGAGCGCCTGGCGCGCGTCGCCGAAGTCGTGCACCGCCAGCTCCGAGGTGATGTCCTCGATGATGTGGCGCAGCATCGTGCGCGCCGATGCCTGATCGTCGACGATGACGATATCCACGTGCCCCTAACCCCGTTCCGCCGTATTGCCTTGCCGGCAGGATACCGCGTTGTCGCCCGTGCCCACAGCCATGGTCCGCTCCGCCCGGCCGGGATCCGCGGGGTGGAGCCCCCGCCGATGGCCGGCCTTCAAGGGGAGAACACGCAGGAAGCGTGCCAGAAGAGTCCGAAACCGGGCCGGATCGTCGGAAATGGCGGCGCCCGAAGCCCGTCATGGGCGATCCGTCACACTTCGGCCAGCCCCACCGCGACCCGTCAGCCGGCCTGCTCGGGCCGCATGTACGGGAACAGCAGCACGTCGCGGATCGAGGTGCTGCCGGTCAGCAGCATCACCAGGCGGTCGATGCCGATGCCCAGGCCGCCGGTCGGGGCCATGCCGTATTCGAGCGCGCGGATGTAGTCGGCGTCGAAGTGCATGGCCTCGTCGTCGCCCCCCTCCTTCGCCTCGACCTGCGCCTGGAAGCGCGCCGCCTGGTCTTCCGGGTCATTGAGCTCGGAAAAGCCGTTGGCGATCTCCTTGCCGTTGATGAACAGCTCGAAGCGGTCGGTGTAGCCCGGCTCGGTGTCGCTGGCGCGGGCCAGCGGCGAGACCTCGACCGGGTGGTCGGTGATGAAGGTCGGCTGGACCAGGGTGTGCTCGACCGTGGCCTCGAAGATCTCCAGCAGCAGCTTGCCCCAGCCCCACGACGGCCTGACCTTGATCTCCAGCCGTTCGCAGTGGCGCAGCAGCGCCGCGCGGTCGGTGCAGTCGGCGGCGGCGATTCCCGGGTTGTGGTGGCGCACCGCCTCGTCCATGCGCCAGCGGCGGAACTTCGGGCCCAGGTCGATCTGCTGGCCTTCCCACTCCACCTGCGTCGTGCCCAGCACCGACTGCGCGGTGTCGCGGATCACGTTCTCGGTCAGGTCCATGACCTCGTGGTAGGTGGCGTAGGCCTCGTACAGCTCCAGCATCGTGAACTCGGGGTTGTGCCGGGTCGACACGCCCTCGTTG
>CAZBDE010000235.1:0-4425 GCA_964490415.1 uncultured Pseudoxanthomonas sp.
TTAATTTAAAATAATCTAAAAACTTTTTAATTTCCTTTTCTTTTTTGTTTAGTTTCTTTTCGGTTCTTGTTTTTCTTTTTTTTCATAAAAGTTTACTTCATTTCTTAAAGACGTTATTAAATCCATTTTTTCTTCATATACTACATTATTTAATTGTAATAATTTATTTCCTAATTCTAATTTTGCAGGATCTGTTTGTAAAATTATATTTGTTATTTTTTTTATTTGTCAAATTATTAATAATATCAATAATAATGTTAACACCATTATACTATATATTACTATATTTAATGGTAATTTAAATCAATAATTTAATCATATTAAAGAATTAAATTCGTATAAAAAATAATAAATTTTTCTCATTTATTTACTTCAGTTACCGACAATTCGTTTATTGGATTTGTTAAAGCATCTATTTTACTATATTTCAAGTTCTTACTAATATCCTCCACCAACTTTTATAAAAGTTTTATTAAAGATGTCTTATTCATTTTATTTTTAAAAATCAATACTTCACAATAATTTTAAATATATTAAAAAAATATTTTTTTCTAAAAATAATTAATATATAATTATTTTATCTCACTTTATGCTAATATAAAATAATTAATATTTTTACTATAATATTTAATTAATCATTTTCATAATCTTGAAAAAAACTTTCTTTTAATTATATCCTCTATAATTTTAATAAAAAATATAACCTAAATTAAAAAATTAATGGTCCAACAGCAGGTTCCCCTACCATTACCTTGTTACAACTTAACAGCGATAAAACTATAAAAGATCACCAATTCTTTTCTAATAATTGATATATTTTATTTAAAAACAATAAAACAATAATATATCCACCTATTAAAAGAATGAACTTCAGCTTCCTTCTTATAACCCGTTTCGCCGCCTGATGGGCTGTGTGTACGAGAGTGAAAAAAATTCACCGCTTCATGATGATAAGCGATTACTAGTGATTCCTACTTCATGCTTTCAAGTTTCAGAAAGCAATTCGAACTTAGACTATTTTTAAAGATTCGCATTAATTTACATTATAGCAACTTATTGTAATAGCCATTGTAGCACATGTGTAGCCCAACCTATAAGCGATATACAGACCTGACATCATCTCCATTTCATATAGCATTACGCTAATAAATTTGTTATAATATTATTTACATATATCACCCAGCCCTACGATTAAAATAGACACAATATTTTAACTTTCGTTTTATAATTAGTTATATATACAATTATATAATTGTATATATAACTAATTATGCTAATGATTACACATTTTAATTTTATTATATATAATATATACATATTCATATATATATCTATATATGAAACAAAACTGTATATATATATATAAAAAAACATAATTTAAATTAACAACAAAGGTTACGCCCGTTGAAAAGAGTAAACTAAACACCTCAAGGCACGAACTGACGACGGCCATGCAGCAACTGTAATTAAAGCAAGTAATTTTATAGCATTACATTCGCTAAATAAAATTTTTTCCTTTTACTAAAAAAGAAAGCAATTAATAACTAAAGTTGGTAAGATTAGTCGCGGTAATACGAATTAAACCACATGCTCCACCACTTGAAAAAACTCTCCGTCAATTCCTTTAAGTTTTAATCTTGCGATTGTATTTCCTAGGCGGAATATTTATGCGTTAGCTTCAGTAAAATAGTATTACACTACTTACCAATATTCATAGTTCAGGGTATAGACTACAAGGGTATCGAATCCTTTTCGAAACCTATACTTTAGTACCTCACTGTCAGTTTATTATAGTAAAAGGCCTTGGCCATCGGTAGTCTCTTTAATGTCTTAGCATTTTACATCTCTACTAAAGGTGCTAATTACTCCTAATAAACTCTAGATAAATAGTCGAAAGTCTAGTCCATAAGGTAACTTAAGTCTTTTAAACAAAACACATTTATCCAGCTACGTACTTTTACGCCCAATTAAGTTGAATAACACTCGACCCTTCCGTTTTACCGCGGCTGCTGGCACGAAATTAGCCGGGCCTTTTTGATAAATTACAATCATTTTTTTCATCCACCAACGGTACTTACAGACTTTTCTTTCCTATACCACGTAATCTAGCTAGATTAAACGTTAGTTCATTGTCCAAGATTCCTCACTGCTGCCTATCAAGTTTGGGCTTTTACGCTGTCCCACTGCGACGGAAAACGCTCTCACATCCGTTAAAGATCGTCGGCTTGGTAGGCCTTTTCCACTACCAACTACCTAATCTTATAAAGAGGTCTAGTCTATTGCGCTTTTTTGCTTTTAAAATTTTTTAAAAAAATTTTATTATCTAAGATTAACCTTAAAACAATATTAAACTCCCTTCATTTTCTACGCCAATACGCCATTAAATATAAAATATTTAATCAACTTGCATGTGTAAAGCCGATTACAAGCATTCACTCAGAGCCAGGATCAAACTCTTTATTTTAGAATAATATAATTTAAAATATATTATCTCAATACAAATTCTCTCTTTTTAAAAAACTAAAAACTTTTCAATTATTTAGAAAAAAATTACTATAAAAATAATAAAGCCATTTTTTATTGGAGCTAATCGGATTCGAACCGATACCATCAATTTGCAAAACTGATATTCTACCAATTAAACTATAACTTCCACCTCCATTTTTTTTTTAAAAAAACAAAGAAAAAACACGCAGGTAGAAGGAATTGAACCCTCAACTTTAGATTTGAAGTCTAATATTTTACCCATTAAACTATACCACTACCAAACTCAGTATAGTAAAAAATAATAATCCTAATCAGGAGAGCCTGTTATTATTGCTTTAATAATAAAATATATACAATAAGAAAAAAAAAAAAAACTTATATATCATATATGATCATACATATTCCCATTATCAGACTTAATTTTTATTCAATCCACATATTTACACAATTCTTCATAATCATTTGCTATTAATTCTCAATCAATAAACATATATTCAAATTTTATTACACTTACACAACTTCCTAAAAAAAATAAACCATATAATAATTCATATTTATTTTCTTTTATAAATTTTAAACATTTTTGAAAAATAATCATTTTACTTAACATACTTCACATTCAATAAATAAATAATAAAAAATTTGTTAACATTAATTAAAAAATAACATTAAAAAGACCCACCCACCAAACCTTACATCTTCCCCCACATCACCCATTAAGAAGATCCTTTTTTCTTTTCCTATTTACCTTTCTTATTATCTATTAAATATAAATGTGCATAATCTATATTAATTTTACGATAATTATTTACATAAATAGGATGGACATCCCTTTTAAAAAAAGAAACATTTCAGGAAAAAAAAATTATTCTTTTCCGTCTAAAAAAGCCAAAAGCCAACTTATAACATTTTTAAATATATAAATATAATCACACATTTATATATTTTTTTAATCAAATTTAATAATTAAAAATATCAAATATACTAAAAAATAATATAAAAACATAACCTAAATAAGGTTATAAATTTAATCGAAAATTTACTGACAAATTACAAAATAAAAAAATTAAGGAAGATAATATATATTTATCCATTATTTTCTCATTTTCTTTCAACCTTTTTTGTCTCCAAAAATTTCATCCATATTTATAAGACAAAAACCTACTAAATATATCACACAACAAGTCTTATACAATAATATTAACATCATTTTTTCTTTTTCATCTAAAAAAAAAAATAATGATTCATCAAAATCAATAAAATATTTCAATGATAAAATTATTATTGTACTCACCCATCCTTTTATCATTATTCAACTTTTTTTTAATTTACTCATCTATTTTTTAAAAACAAAATAAAGTCAAAATAAAAACATTATAAAAGAAATAATAAACAAAACAATTATTACTCCTCCATTTGAATTCTTATCTACTTTTAATCCAGGACCTGTTCCTCCATCTTGCACAAATTCAAATATTAATAAAGGGAAAGGAATCTCTATTTCCGAAAAATTATAAAAAAATATTACACTTATTATTAAAATACTAATAATTAACACCATAATTCATTTATTTAAAATTATAAATCTTTTCATGGAACTGTAAAAAATAAAAATAAAGAAACTATTGTTACCGAGATACTTACCAATCCTGCTCATCCAGGATGTCTATTACATCATTCACCTAATTTTTTATAATTTGAATCATTTTCAGATAATTTAAAAATTAATCACATAAATGACATATTAAAATTATAAAACAAATACATATTCATACTAATAAAACTTAATTTAATTAATATTTTAATATATTTTTTTATTAAAGGGTTAAACAATATCAAAAAAAATTTAATACTTAAATAATAATAATTAACAAAACAATCATAACAATCTTTAATAAATAATTTAACTTTCATCATCTTTATCTTTTGTATGATAAA
>CAZBDE010000236.1:0-4399 GCA_964490415.1 uncultured Pseudoxanthomonas sp.
ATCGAGCCCAAGGCCATTGGCGTGGGCCAGTACCAGCACGACGTGGACCAGTACCGCCTGGCGCGCGCGCTCGAGGCGAAGGTCGAGGACTGCGTGAACGCCGTGGGCGTGGACGTGAACACCGCCTCGGCCGCGCTGCTGGCGCGGGTGTCGGGCCTGTCCGCGACCGTGGCCGAGAACATTGTCGGCTTCCGCGACCAGAACGGCGCCTTCGCCTCGCGCAAGGCGCTGCTGAAGGTGCCGCGGCTGGGCGAGAAGACCTTCGAGCAGTGCGCCGGCTTCCTGCGCATCGCCGACGGCGAGCAGCCGCTGGACGCGTCTTCGGTGCATCCGGAGGCTTATCCCGTGGTCGAGCGGATCCTCGCCGGCAGCGGCCGCGGGGTGAAGCAGATCATCGGCGACAGTGCATTCCTGCGCGCGCTCAAGGCCGAGCAGTTCACCGATGACACGTTCGGCCTGCCGACCGTGCGCGACATCCTCAGGGAACTGGAGAAGCCCGGCCGCGACCCGCGCCCGGAGTTCAAGGCCGCGAAGTTCGCCGACGGCGTGGAGGACATCAGGGACCTCAGGCCCGGCATGGTGCTGGAGGGCGTGGTCAGCAACGTCGCCGCCTTCGGCGCCTTCGTCGACATCGGCGTGCACCAGGACGGCCTGGTCCACATCTCCGCGCTGTCCGACAAGTTCGTGAAGGACCCGCGCGAGGTCGTGAAGGCCGGCGACATCGTCAAGGTCAAGGTGCTGGAGGTCGACGTGGCGCGCAAGCGCATCGCCCTGACCCGGCGCCTGGACGACGAACCGGGGCAGGCACCGCCGCGGGCGGGCGAGCAACGCGATGCACGCCGCGATGGCGGGCGCGCGGGCAACGCACCGCGCAACGACCGCGGCGGCGCACCCGATCGCAATCGTGGCAACGCGCAGCGCCCGCAGCAGCAGGCCGCGCCGTTCAACAGCGCGATGGCCGACGCACTCAAGGGGCTGCGGCGCAGCTGACCGGCCCCATAAAGCCGGGCTTGCCCGGCTGCGCACGCCCGGTGAAACGAACAACCGCGAAGATCAGTGGGACAAGCCCCGCTCTACACCGTCTTCGCGAACTCGTCGTAGGCTGCCTGCGCATTGGCCGCGTACATCAGCGACGGCCCGCCTCCCATGTACACGGCCACGCCCAGCATCTCGCGGAATTCCTCCGGAGTGGCGCCCAGGCGCACCAGCGCCTTGGCATGGAAGCCCAGGCAGCCATCGCAGCGGCTGGCCACGCCGATGGCCATGGCGATCAGCTCCTTGGTCTTCTCGTCCAGCACGCCCGCGGCCATAGCCGCCTTGCTCAGCGCGCCGAAGCCGTGCATGACATCGGGATTGCCGGTGCGCAAAGGGGTCAGGTTGCGGGAGATGTCGCGGGTCAGTTCCTGGTAGGACAGTGCGGTCACTTCGCTTCTCCTCCGGTTCGGTCCGGGTCGGTGGCGTCATTATATTACGAATTGCTAATTTAGCAAATTCTGATATCATCGCGCCATGAACACGAAACGCCAGGACCGCCAGTTCATGCGCCAGGGCGCCGCGGAAGCCGCAGCGATGCTGCGCCTGCTCGGCAACGAGCAACGCCTGCTGCTGCTGTGCCTGCTGATCGAACATGGCGAACTCAGCGTGGGCCAGTTGCTCGAGCAGGTGGAACTGGGGCAGTCGGCACTGTCCCAGCACCTGGCGCGGCTGCGCGAGGACGGCCTGGTCGCCTGCCGCCGCGAGGCCCAGTCGATGCTCTACCGGATCGACGACCCGCGGGTGGAGACGCTGGTGGCCGCGCTCAAGTCCGTGTTCTGCCCCTGATCCGCCCGGCCCCGTCCACGAGACCCTCCCGATGAAGACACTCGATCCCCGCGCCGCACAGACGCTGCTCGACGAAGGTGCACTGCTGGTCGACATCCGCGGCACCGACGAGCACGCGCGCGAACGCATCCCCGGCGCCTGTTGCATCCCGCTGGCGCAACTGGCCGACGCCCCGCTGCTGCGCCAGGCCGAGGGCAAGGCCATCGTGTTCCACTGCCGCTCCGGCATGCGCACCCGCGCCAATGCCGCTGCCCTCGAAGCCGCCACGCCCGGCTGCACCGCCTATGTGATCGAAGGCGGCTTCGATGCCTGGAAGCAGGCCGGCCTGCCGGTGTCGCACGACAAGGCCGCGCCGCTGGAACTCAACCGCCAGGTGCAGATCACCCTCGGCATCCTGCTGTTGTCCGGCACGGTGCTGGCGGCCATGGTCTCGCCATGGTTCCTGCTGCTCACCGGCTTCCTCGGCGCCGGCCTGCTGTTCGCCGGTCTTTCCGGCTTCTGCGGCCTGGCCCTGCTGCTTGCGCGCATGCCCTGGAACCGCGCGATGCGGGCGTAGAGCGGGGCCGGAGGATCATTCGGCCCATTCGCGGTCGGTGGTGAACACGATCGTCAGCCAGCGGTCGGTGCTGTCGCCGCCGATGGCCTCGCCGATGCCATCGCGCATTGCGTCCCACTCCTCCAGATGTCGCGGCGGCTGGCCCGGCGGCACGATGAAATACAGCTCGATCTGCCGGCCGCGTCCCACCCGCGCCACGTAGGAGCGGAACGAGAGGAACCCCTGCCGTTCCACCACATCCTGCGCCACCTGGTCCACATGCTGCTTCAGGTCCGCCGGCGTGACCAGCAGGATGTCGGCCAGCGCATGGCGCAGGGTGCCCAGCGGCACCGGGATGATCGCCAGGCAGACCAGCGCCAGCACCGCCGGGTCGATATAGGGCGCCATCCAGGCCAGGTCCGTGCCGCTGACGGCCAGGCCGGCGAGGAACGCGCCGAGCAGCGCGGCGGTGATCGCGCCCGACATGATCCAGGCCTTGGCATCCAGCGCCACCAGCTGCGAGCGCAGGCGCCGGTTGGCGCGCAGGTCGAACACCGTCATCGCCGCGCAGACCAGCATGGTGATCGCCGCGTAGACGATCGCCTGGCCGAAGTCGAGTTCGCGGCCGCCGGCGAGGAAGCTGCCGATGGCATTGATGAGCGCATAGACCGAAGCGGCCAGCAGCAGCAGGGCGCTCATCGCCAGCACCATCGGCTCCAGGTGCCAGAAGCCCATGGTGAAGCGCTCCACCAGCCGGCGGCTCTGCAAGCCGCCGCGGGTCGAGCCGGCAATCAGGTTGGCCACCAGCAGCGCGACCACGGTCATGCCGCCATCGAACAGCGAATAGACGCCGTCGAAGACGATGGCGTAGGAGCCCGACAGCAGGCCGAATCCGATGCCCAGCGCAGCCACCAGCGCCGTCACCGCGATCGAGGTGCGCAGCACCGCCTGCTCGCTGTGCCGTGGCGGCGGCGGCTCCGGGTCGCAAGGTCGGACGGCGGTCATTGCCGGCGAGTGTGCCACCGCCGCCTAGCCGCCGTGTCGGGCGCGGCGGTGCGCCCCCCGCTTACGCCACCCGGCTGCGCCGCAGGCGCTCCAGGTGCACCAGCAGCAGCGAGAGCGCCGCCGGGGTCATGCCGGGGATGCGCTGGGCCTGGCCGAGGGTCTGCGGGCGCACGCGCTCGAGCTTCTGCAGGACCTCGGCCGACAGGCCGCGCACAGCGGGGTAGTCGAAGCCGGCGGGGATCGCGGTGTCCTCGTGGCGTTGCTGGCGCGCGATCTCCTCGCGCTGGCGGTCCAGGTAGCCGGCGTACTTGACCCCGATCTCGACCTGCTCGGCCACCTGCGCATCGTCCACGCCCGGGCCCAGCGCCGGCACCCGCATCAGCGCCGCATAGCCCAGCTCCGGACGCTTGATCAGGTCCAGCGCATTCGTCTCCCGGCTCACCGCCACGCCCAGCACGGCCTCGACCTCGCGGCCCAGGGCATTGGCCGGCGTCGCCCACAGCGCGCGCAGGCGCTGGGTCTCCCGCTCGATCGCCTCGCGCTTGGACTCGAAGCGCGCCCAGCGCACCTCGCCGACCACGCCCAGTTCGCGGCCCTTCGCGGTCAGGCGCAGGTCGGCATTGTCCTCGCGCAGCTGCAGCCGGTACTCGGCGCGGCTGGTGAACATGCGGTACGGCTCGGTGGTGCCGTGGGTGACCAGGTCGTCGACCAGCACGCCCAGGTAGGCCTCGTCGCGACGCGGCGACCAGCCGTCCTGCCCGCGCACGAAGCGGGCGGCGTTGAGCCCGGCCAGCAGGCCCTGCGCGGCGGCCTCCTCGTAGCCGGTGGTGCCGTTGATCTGGCCGGCGAAGAACAGGCCCGACACCGGCTTGGTCTCCAGCGTGGCTTTCAGCCCGCGCGGATCGAAGAAGTCGTATTCGATCGCGTAGCCCGGCCGGGTGATGTGTGCGCTGCCGAAGCCGCGGATCGACCGCACCAGTTCCAGCTGCACGTCGAACGGCAGCGAGGTGGAGATGCCGTTGGGATAGATCTCGGCCA
>CAZBDE010000237.1:0-4340 GCA_964490415.1 uncultured Pseudoxanthomonas sp.
GCGGCGGGCCGGCGCGATTACAGCGCCTGCACCTGGTCGGCCT
The DNA here is from genome assembly GCA_964490415.1 of uncultured Pseudoxanthomonas sp. GTDB lineage: Bacteria > Pseudomonadota > Gammaproteobacteria > Xanthomonadales > Xanthomonadaceae > Pseudoxanthomonas. The sequence goes on from CAZBDE010000237.1 coordinate 44, forward strand.
GCAGGCCCTTCTGGCCCTGCACGACGATGAAGGAGACCTTCTGGCCTTCCTGCAGCGACTTGAAGCCGTTGCCCTGGATCGAGCGGAAGTGCACGAACAGGTCGGCACCGCTCTCCGGGGTGATGAAGCCGAAGCCCTTGGCGTCGTTGAACCACTTGACGGTACCGGTCTGACGATCGGACATGATTGCTAACTCCTCAACTGAGTAATGAAAAAGACACCGGCACCGGTTCTTCCGGGCCGTACTGGGTTGCAGGCGTTAGGCAAAGCGGAACGATGTAGCCCGACCATCAAGGTCGACCGCATCATGGCCACGATTCACGGTGACCCAGGCAAACACAGTGCGCGCACCATACATCTATTTCAGATGAATAGCGAGTCCGGCCTTCGAGGACGCTCAATCGCTCCGGACGCAGGGGTATGGGCGGGCCTCAGGCGGTACCTGAGGCGGCCAGCCCCCAGGCCCCGGCGGCGATCCTGCAGGACTCCCGCCGTGCCTGGTGGTCGTGGATGTTGGCCACCACCATCAGCTCGTCCGGCCGGTGCCGGGCGGTGAAGGCGGCCAGGCCGCGGGCCACGGTCTCCGGCCCGCCGACCACGCTGCAGGCCAGCGCCCGCTCCACCCCGGCCTTCTCCTCCGGGCTCCAGTACGCCTCGATGTCGTCGATCGGCGCCGGGATCAGCCCCGGGCGGCCACGGCGCAGGTTGACGAAGGCCTGCTGGGCGGTGGTGAACAGCCGCCGCGCCGCGGCGTCGCTGGCAGCGGCGACCACGTTCACCGCCAGCATCGCGTATGGCTGGCGCAGCTGCGCCGAAGGCTGGAAATCGCGGTGGTACAGCAGCAGCGCCTGGTCCATCGCATCCGGCGCGAAATGCGAGGCGAAGGCGAAAGGCAGCCCCAGCGCCGCGGCCAGCTGCGCGCCGAACAGGCTGGAGCCGAGGATCCACACCGGCACCTCCAGTCCCGCGCCCGGCACCGCCCGCACCGCCTGCCCGGGCCGGGCCGGCTCGAACCAGCCGAGCAGCTCCTGCACGTCCTGGGGGAAGCGGTCGGCACCCTCGAAGTAACGCCGCAGTGCCCGCGCCGTGGCCGGGTCGGTGCCGGGCGCGCGGCCCACGCCCAGGTCGATCCGCCCCGGGTGCAGCGCGGCCAGGGTGCCGAACTGCTCGGCCACCTGCAGCGGCGAATGGTTCGGCAGCATGATCCCGCCCGCCCCGACCCGGATCGCGCGGGTGCCGGCGGCGATGTGCGCGATCAGCACCGCGGTGGCGGCGCTGGCGATCCCCGGCATGTTGTGGTGCTCGGCCAGCCAGAAGCGCCGGTAGCCCAGCGCTTCGACATGGCGGGCCAGGTCCAGGCTGTTGCCCAGGGCGGTGGCCACGTCGGCGCCCTCGCACACCGGCGCCAGGTCCAGCACCGACAGCGGCGGCTTCGGCGGCTCCGTCATGGCGATGCCCTGACCCATTCCGGTCAGGACTTCGCCGCCTCGCTCAGCGGCCGTGCCGGGACGGCGGGCCGGGACGCGGCCGGCACCAGCGTGGCCACGCCATGGCCGCGCTCGGCCAGGTACTCGAGCCACTTGCCGAGGAAGGTGTTCATGCGCAGGCGGTGGCCGACCAGTTCGGCCGGCGGCGGGTACAGGCCCATCGTGTCCTGCCAGCGGCGGCCGACGTAGCAGTGGGTGGTCTCGACCTGGCGCGCATCGGTGTAGACACGCAGGAAGGCCGACGGATCCGGCTCGCCGGTGAGCGGATCGAGCAGGCCGTAGGTCAGGCGCAGCTCCAGCGTGTACGGATGCCGCTCCAGCACGTCCAGGCGCACGTCCAGGCCGTCGCCGATGCTGGACACGTAACCGCCCTCGCCCAGCCGCGCCGGCGCGAACAGGCGTTGCATGCGCGCGTGGTTCTCCGCGTACAGCGCCATCAGCCAGCCGAAGCGGCTGAGCCGTGGGATGCGCGTGCCATGTGGGGTGACCTGCTGCATGCGACCGATGCTACACGCTGCGGCGCGGACGCGGCAGCATTGACCGCCGGTGCGGGCGGGCCTACCTTGGGGAGACCGGCGCGGACCATCGCCGCGCCCGGCCTCAGAACATCTCCCGCTGCAATCCCAGCGTCGACAGCACCTTGCTCGAGATCTCCTCGATCGAGGTGTGCGTCGTGCTCAGCGTCGGGACCCGCTCCATGTGGAACAGGGCCTCGGCCGCCTGCACCTCGCGGCGGCAGGTGTCGAGCCTGGCGTAGCGCGAATCCGGGCGCCGCTCCTGGCGGATCTGCTGCAGCCGCTCCGGATCGATGGTCAGGCCGAACAGCTTGCGCCGCCAGTTCTTCAGCCGCGGCGGCAGGCGGTCGCTCTCCAGGTCGCCGTCGGTCAGCGGGTAGTTGGCCGCCTTGATCCCGTAGTGCAGCGCCAGGTACACGCAGGTCGGCGTCTTGCCCGCGCGCGACACGCCGACCAGGATCACGTCGGCCTCCTCGTAGTCGAAAGCGATGCCGTCGTCGTGGGTGAGCGCGTAGTTCATCGCGTTGATGCGGCGGTGGTAGGCCTCGAAATCGACCATGCCGTGCGCCTGGCCCACGCGCGGCTGGCGTGGCTCGTTGAGTTCGCGCTCCAGCGGCTCGATGAAGGGCGCGAACACGTCCAGCATCAACGCCCCGCTCTCGGCCAGGACCATGCTCAACCGCGCATCGACGCAGGAATTGACCACGATCGGGCGGACCCCGTGCAGTTCGCCCGCCGCGCGGATCCGGGCGCTGACTTCGCGCGCCTTGTCGGCGTCGTCGACGAAGGAGAAGCGGTCGGTGAGGAACTGGAACCCGCTGAACTGGGTGAGCAGGCTGTGGCCGATGGTCTCGGCGGTGATACCGGTGCCATCGGACACGTAGAAGACCGGGCGGATGCTGGTCATGGAAGCGTTTTCCCCTTCGAACACGAAACCGGCCGTGTTTTCAAGATTGCTATGCCTCGATGCTGGGGTGCATCATAACGGTTCCACATATCTCGGGACGGCGGCCATCGCCCGGCCGGGCGGTGGCTCCACGGAGCCTCGCACTTGAACCAGAACATCCTGTGGTTGCACGAGCTGCGCCTGGCCGACCTGGCCCGCGTCGGCGGCAAGAATTCCTCCCTCGGCGAAATGATCGGCCACCTGGCCGGCCTGGGCGTGTCCGTTCCCGGCGGCTATGCCACCACCGCCGAGGCGTTCAAGGCCTTCATCGCCCACCACGACCTGCACCAGCGCATCTTCGACCGCCTGGCCACGCTGGACGTGGAGGACGTGCCGGCGCTGACCGGAGCCGGCAAGGAGATCCGCGGCTGGGTGATCGACGCGCCGCTGCAGCCGGACCTGGAGGCCGACATCCGCACCGCCTACGCGAAGCTCTGCAGCGAGAACGGTGGCGGGGAAGTCGCCGTGGCCGTGCGCTCCTCGGCCACCGCCGAGGACCTGCCCGACGCGTCCTTCGCCGGCCAGCAGGAGACCTTCCTCAACGTCACCGGCGCCGACGACGTCGTGCACAAGGTCAAGGAAGTGTTCGCCTCGCTGTACAACGACCGCGCCATCGCCTACCGCGTGCACCACGGCTTCAAGCACGAGGACGTGTTCCTCTCCGCCGGCGTGCAGCTGATGGTGCGCTCGGACGTGGGCGCCGCCGGCGTGCTGTTCACCCTGGACACCGAGTCCGGCTTCCGCGACGTGGTCTTCGTCACCTCCAGCTACGGGCTGGGCGAGATGGTCGTGCAGGGCGCGGTGAACCCGGACGAGTTCTACGTCTACAAGCCGACCCTGCGCCAGGGCAAGCCGGCGATCCTGCGCCGCGCCCTGGGCAGCAAGGCGCTGCGCATGGTGTATTCGTCCACGCCGGGCGAGCGCGTGCGCACCGAGGACACCCCGGCCGGACTGCGTTCGAAGTTCTCCCTCTCCGACGCCGACGTGCAGGAACTGTCGAAGCAGGCGCTGGTGATCGAACAGCACTACGGCAGGCCGATGGACGTGGAATGGGCCAAGGACGGCGTCAGCGGCAAGCTGTTCATCGTCCAGGCGCGCCCGGAGACGGTGAAGTCGCGGGCCAAGGCCACCCAGATCGAGCGCTACACGCTGCAGCAGCGCGGCGACGTGGTCGCCGAAGGCCGCGCCATCGGCCAGAAGATCGGCAGCGGCGTGGCCCGCGTGGTCCGCTCGCTGGACGACATGGAGCGGGTGCGGCCCGGCGACGTGCTGGTCGCCGACATGACCGACCCGGACTGGGAACCGGTGATGAAGCGCGCCAGCGCCATCGTCACCAACCGCGGCGGCCG
>CAZBDE010000238.1:0-4324 GCA_964490415.1 uncultured Pseudoxanthomonas sp.
TCGCCTTCACCCGGTCGCTCGACAGCATCAGCTTGAACGCCTCGGTCACGCGCTCCTTGGTGGCGCCGCCGCCGACGTCGAGGAAGTTCGCCGGCTCGCCGCCGTTGAGCTTGATCACGTCCATGGTCGCCATCGCCAGGCCGGCGCCGTTGACCATGCAGCCGATGTCGCCGTCCATGGTCACGTAGTTGAGATCGTGCTGGCTGGCCAGCACCTCGGTCTCGTCCTCCTGGCTCTTGTCGCGCATGGCGACCAGGTCGGCGTGGCGGAACGAGGCGTTGTCGTCGGAGTTGACCTTGCCGTCGAGCGCGTACAGGTCGCCGCTGGCCAGGATCGCCAGCGGGTTCAGTTCGACCAGGGCCAGGTCCTTCTCGTTGAACAGCCGGTACAGCCCGGTCATGATCCTGACCAGCTGGCCGACCTGCTTGGCGTTCAGGCCCAGGGCGAAGCCGACGTCGCGCGCCTGGTAGGGCTGCAGGCCTTCGACGAAGTTCACGTTCAGGGTCTGGATCAGGTGCGGGGTCTCGGCCGCGACCGTCTCGATGTCGACGCCGCCCTCGGACGAGGCGATGTAGGTGATCGACTTGCTGCCGCGGTCGACCAGCTCCGACAGGTAGAGTTCCTTGGCGATCTCGCCGGCCTCGGTGACCAACACCTGGTTCACCGGCAGCGCCACGCCGCCGGACTGGTAGGTGGCCATCTTCGTGCCGAGCATGCCGATGGCCGCGTTGAACACGTCCTCGGTCGTCTTGCAGAACTTGACGCCGCCGGCCTTGCCGCGGCCGCCCGCGTGGATCTGGGCCTTGACCATCCAGGGGCCCGCGCCGAGGGCCTTGGCCGCATCGACCGCTTCGGCCGGGGTGGACGCGACGCGTCCGGCGGGGACCGGGATGCCGTAGTCGGCAAACAGTTGTTTCGCCTGGTACTCGTGGAAATTCATGCTTCACCAGTGGGGTGGGGAACGACCGCCGGGCCGGCCGCCGTCCGTACCCTGGGGGGGCCGGGGGCTTGCGGGGCGGGGGGCAGTATTGTCGCCGACAAGGGTGCGGCGGTGCAAAAAACCGCTCTACCGGGGGCCCCGACGGCGAAAACGCGCCCATCGGCGCGCCCCGCGGGTCCCGTGAAACCCCGCTTCCGCTGGTAGCCCGCCCCCGCCCGCCCGCATACTGCCCCGGTCGCGCCACCGGAGCCCCGGCTTGCCCCACGCTTCGCTCATCGACCGCATCCAATCGATTCCCCGGCGCGAGCTGTACTTCTTCAGCCTGTACCGGGTGCTCGAGGCCGGGATCGTCGCCGCCCTGGTGTTCAGCCCCCTGTCCGAGCTGGTCGGGGAGTCGCGCAACGCGGCCCTGGGCCGCGGCGTGGCGGTGGCCTACATGGTCGCCTCGGTGCTGCTGCTGCTGTGGCGCAGCGAGCGCCACCTGTCCACCCTGGTGTTCGGCGGCGCCTGCCTCGACATCCTTGCCCTGACCCTGGCCACCCATGCCCTGCCCGAGGTCTCCGCGGGCATCGCGATGATGCTGCTGTTCAACGTCGCCGCCGCGGCGATGCTGCTGCCGCTGCGCTATGGCGTGACCGTGGCGGCGCTGGCCAGCCTCGCCCTGGCGCTGGAGTTCGTCTGGTCGACCGTGGCCTCCGGCTCCCAGCCCCGTTCGGCCGCCGAGCTGTCGATGTTCATCACCAGCTACCTGGCGCTGGCCTGGCTGGGCTACCGGATCGGCCAGCGCGCCCGTTCCAGCGAACAGCTGGTCGAAAAGCGCACCGCCGAAGTGGCCAACCTGGTGGAGATCAACGAACTGATCATCCGCCGCATGCGCACCGGCGTGCTGGTGGTGGACACCAACAACCGCATCACCCTGGCCAACGAGGCCGCCTCGCTGCTGCTGGGCGACGGCGGCAGCGAAGCGCCGGCCGCAGGCCTGAACAACATCGCCCCGGAGCTGGCCCGGCGCCTGCAGCGCTGGCGCAACGGCTGGCAGGTGGACGACGCGCCGCTGCAGCTGTTTCCCGACCAGCCCGAAGTGCAGCCGCGCTTCGCCCGCCTGCTGGCCGACAGCGACCTGACCCTGGTGTTCCTGGACGACGCCACGGTGGTCTCGCGCCGCGCCGAATCGTTGACCCTGGCCACGCTGGGCCGGTTCTCGGCCAGCCTGGCCCACGAGATCCGCAATCCGCTGGCGGCGATCAACTACGCGGTGCAGTTGCTGGAAGAGTCGCGCAACGTCGACGACGCCGACCGCCGCCTGCTGCAGATCATCCACCAGCAGTGCCTGCGCACCAACGGCATCGTCGAGAGCGTGCTCGGCCTGGCCCGGCGCGAGCGGGCCAACCCGGAGAACATCGACCTGGGCGCGTTCGTGCGCCGCTTCGTCGACGACTACCGGCAGACCCTGTCGATCGAGACCGACAGCCTGGAGGCGATCGTGCCCGGCCAGTCGGTGCCGGCGCTGGTCGACCCCAGGCACCTGCAGCAGATCCTCACCGCGCTGGTGCACAACGCGCTCAAATACGGCCGGATCATGGACGAACCCTCGCGGGTGCGCCTGCGGGTGTTCCAGGACGGGCGCAACGCGCTGGTGGACGTGCTCGACCGCGGCCCGGGCATCCCCGAGGGCGTGGTCGCGCAGCTGTTCCGGCCGTTCTTCACCACCTCCGAGCACGGCACCGGCCTGGGCCTCTACATCGCCCGCGAACTGTGCCGGGCCAACCAGGCCTCCCTGGAATACGTGCCGGTGCCCGGTGGCGGTGCCTGTTTCCGGATCGCGCTGCCCGGCCCCAACGGGATGCTCGCCGGCTGAGGCACGGCCAGGGTCCGGCTTGGCCCCAATCCCCTGATTCGGCTATCGTTTCCGCATGAGCCCCGCCCGCTGCGCCCTGATCGTCGACGACGAACGCGATATCCGCGAACTGCTGGTGCTCACCCTGGGGCGTATGGGCCTGCGCGTGGACACCGCGGCCAACCTGGCCGAAGCGCGCGAACTGCTGTCCCACAACCGCTACGACCTGTGCTTCACCGACATGCGCCTGCCCGACGGCAGCGGCATCGAGCTGGTCGGCGAGATCGCCCGCCACCATCCGCAGACCCCGGTGGCGATGATCACCGCGTTCGGCAGCATGGACCTGGCGGTGGAGGCGCTGAAGGCCGGCGCCTTCGACTTCGTCAGCAAGCCGGTGGACATCAACGTGCTGCGCGGCCTGGTCCGCCATGCGCTGGAACTGAACAACAGCGAGCGGCCCAAGCCACCGCCGCCGCCGGAACAGGCCAGCCGCCTGCTCGGCGATTCGTCGGCCATGGCCACCCTGCGCGCCACCATCGCCAAGGTCGCGCGCAGCCAGGCGCCGGTCTACATTCTCGGCGAGTCGGGCGTGGGCAAGGAGCTGGTCGCCCGCACCATCCATGAACAGGGCGCGCGCGCGGTTGGCCCGTTCGTGCCGGTCAACTGCGGCGCGATTCCCGCCGAGCTGATGGAGAGCGAGTTCTTCGGCCACAAGAAGGGCAGCTTCACCGGTGCCCATGCCGACAAGCCCGGCCTGTTCCAGGCCGCCAATGGCGGCACCCTGTTCCTGGACGAGGTCGCCGAGCTGCCGCTGCCGATGCAGGTCAAGCTGCTGCGCGCCATCCAGGAGAAGTCGGTGCGCCCGGTCGGCGCGGCCAGCGAGATCCCGGTGGACGTGCGCATCCTCTCGGCCACGCACAAGGACCTGGGGCACCTGGTCGCCGATGGCCGCTTCCGCCACGACCTGTACTACCGCATCAACGTGATCGAGCTGCGGGTGCCGCCGCTGCGCGAACGCACCGGCGACCTGCCGCAACTGGCCAATGCGATCCTGCAGCGCCTGTCCGCCGGCCAGGGCCGTGCCGCGCCGGAACTGACCACGGCCGCGGTGGTCGCGCTGGCCGGCTACCCCTTCCCGGGCAACGTGCGCGAACTGGAGAACGTGCTCGAACGCGCCCTGGCCCTGGCCGACGGCGACAGCATCGACGAGGCCGACCTGCACCTGCCGCAGCCCGCCGCCGGCCGCGGCGCCCCGGGCGCCGAGCCCGCCGCCGCGCCTGGCCAGTGGCCGGCACGGCAGGACGAGGCGGTGATCGACCTGGACCCGGGCACCGGCGCCTTGCCCTCGTACATCGAGCAGCTCGAGCGCGCCGCGATCCAGAAGGCGCTGGAAGAGAACCGCTGGAACAAGACCCGTACCGCCGCGCAGCTGGGCATCACCTTCCGCGCACTGCGCTACAAGCTCAAGAAGCTCGGAATGGACTGAGCGGCCCGGCCGCCCCGCCGTTGTAGGAGCTCCCTTCAGGGGCGACCCGGGGCCGCCGGAA
>CAZBDE010000239.1:0-4300 GCA_964490415.1 uncultured Pseudoxanthomonas sp.
GCGCCGCCGAGCTGCTGCAGGAGCCGCTGCCGGAGGCCGAGCGCCAGCGCTTCGCACGCAACATCCAGGAACAGCAGGCACGGCTGACCGAGACCATCGACAAGCTGCTGGCCCTGGCCGAGGTGGAACAGCACGGTTGGTTGCAGCGGCGCGAGCCGGTGGACCTGGCGGCGCTGCTGCGCGACGCGGCGACGGGGCTGGAACCGCGGCTGGTGGCCGCGCAGCTGCGCCTCGAGGCCGATGGCGCCGGGCAACCGGTGATCGTGCGGGGCGACGCCTTCCTGCTGCGCCAGGCGCTGGCCAACCTGCTCGACAACGCGGTGGCGTTCTCGCCCCCTGGCGGCACGATCGGCCTGGTGCTGGAGGCGAGGGATGGCCAGGCGCGCCTGCGCGTGCGCGACGCCGGCCCGGGCGTGCCGGACTATGCGGCCGCGCGCGTGTTCGACCGCTTCTACTCGCTGCCGCGGCCGGGCAGCGGCCAGCGCAGTTCCGGCCTGGGCCTGCCGTTCGTGCGCGAAGTGGCGCGCCTGCACGGCGGCGAGGCGTGGCTGCGCAATCGCGATGGCGGCGGCGCCGAAGCCGGGCTCTCGCTGCCCCTGTAGCGCGGGGCTCGCCCCGCTCCGCGGGACCACACACTGGCTTCACCTGGGGGCCATCGCCGCTGCACGCGGCCGCGCGAGGCTGGGCGCGGTATCCAACCGGGGCGAGCCCATGAAATCCCTGAAACTGTTGTTGCGATTCCTCACCGTCGGCGGACTGGTGCTGTTGCTGCTGGTCCCGCTGAGCATGATCCGCGGCCTGGTCCACGACCGCGAGAACTACCGCGAGCAGGCGGTGCAGCGGGTGTCGCAGAGCATGGCCGGGCCGCAGCAGCTGGTCGGGCCGCTGCGCGTGGTGCCGTGGAAGAGCACGCGCCGGGTCAACGGCGCCGGTCCGGACGGGCGCATCGAGGTCCGCGAGGAAACGGTGGAGGGCTTCCTGCTGCAGGCGCCGGCCACGTTCCGGGCGGGCGGCCCGGTCGAGCCGGACGTGCGCCGGATCGGGCTGTACGCGGTGCGCGTGTTCCAGTGGAAGGCGCAGGTGGCCGCCGGGTTCGCGCCGCTGCCGTTGCCGGCGGTGCCCGGCCGCGAATACGGCGAACCCTACCTGGTGCTGGGCCTGGGCGACGTCCGCGGCCTGGTCGGCACGCCGGTGCTGCAGGTCGATGCGAAGGCGCTGCACCTGCAGCCGGGCACCGGCGCGCTGTCCACGCGCATGGGCGGCATGCACGCGCGCCTGCCCTTGCCGCCGCGGCCGCCGGCCGTCGACGGCGCGGAACCGCCGCGTGCGCTGCCGGCGAGCCAGGTCGAGCTGCGGATGGCGCTGGCCGGCACCCGCTCGCTGGGCGTCGTGCCGGTGGCCGACAGCAATCACATCGAACTGGCCTCGCGCTGGCCGCACCTGCTGTTCGGCGGGCGCTTCCCGGCCAGCGAACGCGGCGAGGGCAGCGCGGCCTGGAACATCTCCTCGCTCGCCAGCGGCGCGCAGGCGCAACTGCAGGCCGCGGCGCTGGACGGCAGCGTCGCGCGCCTGGCCGGCGAGGACCGCGGCGCGCTCGTGCTGGACAGCGTCGAGCTGAGCCTGGTCGAGCCGGTGGACGTCTACACCAAGGTCGATCGCGCCACCAAGTACGGCCTGCTGTTCGTGGTCCTGACCTTCGTCGGCGTCGCCCTGTTCGAGCTGGTCAAGCAGCTGCGCGTGCATCCGCTGCAGTACCTGCTGGTGGGGCTGGCCCTGGCGATCTTCTTCCTGCTGCTGCTGAGCCTGTCCGAGCACATCGCCTTCTGGCAGGCGTACCTGGTCGCGGCGGCGGCGTGCATCGGCCTGCAGTTCGTCTACCTGTCCGGAGTGCTGCGCAGCGGATGGCATGCGGGCCTGTTCGCCGCCATGCTGACCGCGCTGTACGGCGCGCTCTACAGCCTGCTGGTCTCGGAAGACAACGCGCTGCTGATGGGGTCGCTGCTGCTGTTCGGCATCCTCGCCGCGATCATGGGCATCACCCGCAAGGTGGACTGGTACGAGCGCGCCGCGACGCTGGGCTGACCGCGACCGCGGCGTGGCCAGGGAGGGCCACGCCGGGCAGGTCAGTCGAGCAGATCGTGCGCGGCCTGGTCGAAGCGGGCCAGCGCCGCGCCCGATCCCGGGGTGCGGCGCAACGCTTCCACCGCCGCGCCCAGGCGGCGCGCGCCGACCAGCCCGCACCCGGCCTGCAGCCGGTGCAGGCGCGCGTGCAGGGCGGCGGTATCGCCCCTGCCGGCGCTGGCCAGCACGTCGGCGCGGGCCGAGGGCAGTTCCTCCAGGAACAGGCCGCGCAGGGCGCGCACGTTGGCCGCATCGTTGTTCAGCGCGGCGGCGGCGGCGGCGTTGTCCCAGTCGGGCAGGCCGCCGGCCTCGGCCAGCGCGGCGCGGACCGCGCCGGCCAGTTCGGCGGTCGCCAGCGGTTTCACCAGCACGCTGCCGAAGCCGGCTTCCAGGGCCGGACCGTGCACGGCCGGGTCGGCGTCGGCGGTGTGCGCGAGCGCCGGCGGTGGATCCGGCCAGCGTTCGCGCAACTGGCGCAGCAGATCGGTGCCGGAGCCGTCGGGCAGGGACAGGTCGATCAGCCACAGGTCGTGGCGGGTGTCGGCGGCCCGGGCGAGGGCGCAGGCGCGGCTGGCGACCGCATCGACCGTGGCCGGCAGCGCCTCCAGCACCGCGGTGAAGTAGATCTGGCTGATCGTGTCGTCCTCGACCAGCAGGATGCGCGGACGCTGGGATGGATCGTGCGGCTGCATCGGGCTGACTCCCTGTCGGCTGGGGGCCATCCTAGCGCAGTGGGCCGGCCTGCGAACGCCGGCCCCGGTCGCCGCGGGCGACGGCATGGCGCCGATCCGGGATAATGGCCGGCCCTTTCGCCCCGCAGCCTGCGCCACGTGGCCCGACTCGACCGTACCCCGTTCCAGACCGACATCCTCGACCTCAGCCACGACGGCCGCGGCGTCGCCCGCCGCGACGACGGCAAGGCCGTGTTCGTCTCCGGTGCGCTGCCGGGCGAGACCGTGCGCGCCGAGCCGACCGCGCGCAGCCGCCGCTTCGACGAGGCGCGCACCCTGGAGGTGCTCGAGGCCTCGCCCGAACGGGTCGAGCCGCGCTGCCCGCACTTCGGCACCTGCGGCGGCTGCGTGCTGCAGCACATGGCCGAGGACCGGCAGATCCTGGCCAAGCAGCGCGTGCTGCTGGAGAACCTGGAGCGGATCGGCAAGGTCGAGCCGGGCCGGGTGCTGCCGCCGCTGACCGCCGACAGCTGGGGCTACCGGCGCAAGGGCCGCTTCTCGGTGCGCCGGGTCGACAAGAAGGACAAGACCCTGGTCGGCTTCCGCGAGCAGGATCCGCGCTTCGTCGCCGACCTGTCGGTCTGCTACACGATCATTCCGGAGATCGGGCTGAAGGTGCAGGCGCTGTCGGCGCTGGTCGATTCGCTGCAGGCGCGCGAACACATCCCGCAGATCGAGTTCATCGCCGGCGACGCGGCCATCGCCCTGACCGTGCGCCACCTGGCGCCGCTGGCCGAAGCCGACCGCGCCGCGCTGGCCGCGTTCGGCCGCGAGCACGGCTTCGCCATCTTCCTGCAGCCCAAGGGCCCGGACAGCGTGCATCCGCTGGAAGGCGAGGCGCCGGCGCTGTCGTTCCACCTGCCGCAATGGAACGTGGAACTGGCGTTCGAGCCGCTGGACTTCATCCAGGTCAATGCGCGGCTCAACCACAGGATGATCGCGCTGGCGCTGGACCTGCTCGATGCGCAGCCCGGCGAGCGCGTGCTCGACCTGTTCTGTGGCCTGGGCAACTTCACCCTGCCGCTGGCGCGCGGTGCGGCCGAGGTGGTGGGCGTGGAAGGCGACGCGGGGCTGGTGGCGCGGGCGCGGGCCAATGCGCGGCGCAATGGGCTGGCCAACGCGCAGTTCTTCGCCGCCGACCTGACCCAGGACCAGCGCGGCACGCCGTGGATGCGGCAGGGTTTCGACAAGCTGCTGCTGGACCCGCCGCGCTCGGGCGCCGACGAGGTGCTCAAGCAGTTGCCGCTGCGGGGCATCGGCCGGATCGTCTATGTCAGCTGCCATCCCGGTTCGCTGGCGCGCGACGCCGGTTTCCTGGTCCACGAACGCGGCTACCGGCTGGTCGCGGCGGGGGTGATGGACATGTTCCCGCATACCGCGCACGTGGAGAGCATCGCGCTGTTCGAGCGCTGATCGACGCAGGAGCGCCGCAAGAGCACCGCAAGAGC
>CAZBDE010000240.1:0-4270 GCA_964490415.1 uncultured Pseudoxanthomonas sp.
GGGGCGAAATTCACTCTGACCCCTTTTCCCCCTTTTTCCCCCCTGACCCCTTTTCCCCCTCCCCCCTTCCGGCGACAACGCCTCCACCGCGCCAGCCTCCCCCATGCTCCCCGCCCTGATCCCTCCGCCGCTCTCGCTCTACGTGCACCTCCCCTGGTGCGTGCGCAAATGCCCGTACTGCGACTTCAACTCGCACGCGGCCAAGGGCGAGCTGCCGTTCGACGCCTACGTCGACGCGCTGGTGCGCGACCTGGAGCAGGACCTGCCGCTGGTCTGGGGCCGCACCGTGCACAGCGTGTTCTTCGGCGGCGGCACGCCCAGCCTGTTCCCGGCGGACGCCATCGACCGGATCCTGCAGGCCGCCTCGGCCCGGCTGCGCTTCGCCCCCGACGCGGAGATCACCCTGGAGGCCAACCCGGGCACCGCCGAGCACGGCCGCTTCGACGGCTACCGCGCCGCCGGGGTCAACCGGATCAGCTTCGGCATCCAGAGCTTCGACGACGGCTGCCTGCAGCGGCTGGGCCGGATCCATGACAGCCGCGAGGCCGAAGCGGCGGTGAAACTCGCCCAGGACGCCGGCTTCGACAACCTCAACCTGGACCTGATGTATGCCCTGCCCGGCCAGGACCTCGGCATGGCCCTGGCCGACCTGGAGCGCGCCTTCGCCCTGCAGCCGGCGCACGTGAGCCACTACCAGCTCACCCTGGAACCGAACACGGTGTTCTTCGCCCGGCCGCCGCAGGGTATTCCCGGCGAGGACGACGCCTGGGACATCCAGGAGCGCTGCCAGGCGTTGCTGGCCGAAGCCGGTTATGGCCACTACGAGACCAGCGCCTACGCACGCCCCGGCCGGCAGTGCGCGCACAACCTCAACTACTGGCGCTACGGCGACTATCTGGGCATCGGCGCCGGCGCGCACGGCAAGATCACCCTGGGCGCCGAACAGGCGATCCTGCGCCGCTGGAAGCACAGGCACCCGGCCACCTGGATGGAAGCGGCCGGCAGCCCCGCCTCGATCGGCGGCGACGACCGCATCGGCCCGGAGCGCCGCACCTTCGAATACATGCTCAATGCCCTGCGCCTGCACGAGGGCTTCGCCCTGGCCGACTTCGAGGCGCGGACCGGCCTGCCCGCGGACAGCCTGCTGCCGCAGCTGGCCCTCGCGCGCGAACGCGAATGGCTGGCGGTCGCGGACAGCCGCGTACAACCGACCGCCCAGGGCCGCCGCTTCGCCAACGACGTGATCGCCCAGTTCCTCTGACCGCCGCCTTGCGCAACGCCGGCGCTGTGGCCGGGTCCGCATAAACGTGTTAAATACCGCTGCACAGGGGAGCCGGGCCACCGGATGCCAGTCAATGTCCGCCCATCGTCGAATGCCGGGGCAGCGCCTCGCACGCTTGCGGGTGCGTCGCTGCCGGCGCGCGTGCGCCATGTCCTGGAGGAGGTGAACGCCCTGGCCGGGCAGAGCCTGACCACGTCGCTCAACCTGGCCCTCAACGAATTCGAGCGGCAACTGTTCAAGCAGGCCGACCGCGCGCGCAGCAGCCAGCACCAGGCCGACCATTTCGCCGAGCTGCAGCGCCTGCGCCAGAACCGCGCCGACCTGGTGCCGCGCTACCTGGCCGGCCTTGAAGCCTCGCTGGCGCGGCTGCGCGAACCGCCCGAGGCCGAACCGGTCGAGGCGGCCACGCCCGACCCGCTGCAGTACCAGCGGCTGACCCTGGTCGAAGACACCGACCTGGACCGCGACATCGTCCTGCGCGAGATCGGCCGCCGCGAAGCCCAGCGCAGCGCCACCCCGCTGCTGCTGCTGGGGCAGCGCTTCGGCGTGCTCGCCGGGCGCCCGGTCTTCGATCCGGAGACCCTGCCGATCGGCCCGCACGCACTGTGCCGGGTGCTGCGCGACGCCGGCGATGCGCTGCACATGAACCTGGATTCGCAGCTGCTGCTGTACCGGGTGTTCGAGCGCCAGGTGATGGAGCACTACGGCGAGCTGGTCGAACGGCTCAACGTGCTGCTCACCCACGAAGGCGTGCTGCCAGGGCTGGTCTACATGCCCTACCGCCCGCGCACCCAGGGCCAGAGCCGCAGCCGCGGCAACGCCACCGGTTCGGCCGGCGCGGTCAGCCAGCGCCCGCTCACCGGCTGGCATGGCCAGGCGCGGCCGTCGGCCTGGAGCGGCGCGCTGATGGCGGGACTGGCCACGCGCCAGCCGGGCGGCGCGGAAGGCGCCGCCGGCGAGGGCTTCGCCGGCGGTTCTGGCGGCGCGGGCGGTGGTGGTGGCGGTAGCGGCGGCGGTACGGGCGGCGGCCAGGATGGCGCGGGCGGGGAAATTCCGGAACAGGCCGTGTTCGCCGCACTGCAGGACATGCTTTCCGAGCACCGTGTCGCCGGCGGTGCCGCCGAACCGGCGCCGGGCATGCCCGGGGTGATCCTGCCGCTGGACGCGGTGGTGAACGTGCTCGGCGCGATGCAGGCGATGCCTGCGCCGCAGCGCGGGCCCGGTCGCCAGCGGCGCAGCGTGGACGACCTGCGCGAGGCCATGCTGGCCCGGGTCCGCGAATCGCATGGCCCGGAGGCCGGCCTGTCGCAGGAACACAGCGACACCTTCGAACTGCTCGGCATGCTGTACCACGAGATCGGCCGCGAAGTGCACGTGGACGCACCGGCGCAGGACCTGCTCGAGCGCCTGCAGGTGCCGGTGGTCCGCGCCGCGGTGCAGGACCGCAGCTTCTTCGTCCGCGACCAGCATCCGGCGCGCGAGCTGCTCAATTCGGTGGCCGAATCGGGCGCCACCTGGCTGGCCGACGACGACGGCGACCCGCAGCTGGTCCTGCGCCTGGAGCAGGCGGTGGACCGGGTGGTCGAGGAATACCAGGGCGACGAGGGCGTGTTCGAGCGCGCCAACCGCGAGGTGCAGGAGCACTACCGCGCGCAGGCGCGCAAGGCCGAGGTCAGCGAGCGCCGCCAGGTCGAGGCCGCGCGCGGCCGCGACCGGCTGGAGACGGCCAAGCGCGATGCGGCCGCCGCCATCGCCGCGCGCCTGGGCGGGCGCAAGCCGCCGCAGTTCGTGCAGGCCCTGCTCAGCCAGGCCTGGGCCGACGTGCTGACCCTGACCGCACTGCGCCACGGCGAGGAGTCTGAGGAATGGCACGAGCGCGAGGCGGCGACCTCGCGGATCATCGAGATCACCTGTGCGGCCGACGCGCCGGCCGACCCGGAGCTGGCCGGGCAGATCGACACCGCGCTGCGCCAGGTGGGTTACCACGAGGACGAGGCCAGCGCGATCGCGCGCCGGCTTTCGCGCAGCGAGGACGACGAAAGCACGTCGCGCACCGAGCTCACCGCCAAGCTCAAGGCGCGCACGCGCCTGGGCGAGGGCGACGGCGAGGCGAAGAAGGTCAAGCCGCCGCCGCGCAGCGTCGCCGAGCAGGGCTGCTACGAACACCTGCGCACGCTGCCGTTCGGCACCTGGTTCGAGTTCGTGCACAACCAGCAGGGCGACGTGCGCCGGCAGCGCCTGTCCTGGTACAGCCCCGTCACCGACAATGCGCTGTTCGTCAACATGCGCGGACACAAGGTCGGCGAGCATTCGCTGGACAGCCTGGCGCGGCTGATGGCGCAGGGCCAGGCGCGGATCGTGACCGAGGACAAGGGCCGGTTGATCGACCGCGCCTGGCAGGCGACGTTGCGGGCGCTGCGCGGGCTGGCCGGCCGCGGCGACGCGGCGGCCGGTGATCTGGAGGCGGCAGGGGCATGATCCACGATTCGCGCCGGGCGCCACGCCGCCATGTCACCGACAGCGTGCCGGTGATCGACACGATGACCGACGAGGTGGTCGGGCAGCTGGGCAATCTGTCCGAGAGCGGGATGCTGTTGATCGCGACCGCGCCGCTGGTGGAGGACGGGCTCTACCAGTTGCGCTTCCATCTGGGCGGCCGGGGCCAGGCGATCAGCGTGGGGGTGCATCTGCTGTGGTCGGTGGAAGCGAACACGCCGGGGCAGAGCTGGTGCGGGTTCCGTTTCCTGACGATCGCCGACGGGCAGCGCGGGCTGATCCGCGACTGGGTGCGGGCGGGCGAGGAGATTTCGGCGCACTGATTTGGCACTGGATGCCGGGGCTGGTCCGTGGCGGGGGGCGCTGTGTCGCGTGCCCTGTCCGTACTCATGTCCCCCGGCACGGGCCTGCGGCCCGTGCCTCCTCCTTGACTTCGCACGGACAGGGCACGCGACACAGCGTCCGGGCGTGGCGGGCGGCTCGGACAACAGC
>CAZBDE010000241.1:0-4256 GCA_964490415.1 uncultured Pseudoxanthomonas sp.
GCACGCTGTCGCCGCGATACACCGCCTCCAGCGGCACCGCCAGCCGCGCGCGGGTATCGCCGCGCGGCTGCGGGCCGGAGCGCGGGCCGCCGGCGCCACGCTGGCGCGCGAACAGGCTCTCGAAGAAATCGCTGAAGCCGCCACCGGCACCGCCGCGGTCGCCCATGTCGCCGAAGATCTCGTTGACGTCGAAGCCGCCGCCGTCGAAGCCGCCCGGCGGCGGATTGAATTCCTGCCCCGGCCGGTAGCCGTGCGCGCGCAACTGGTCGTAGGCAGCGCGCTTCTGCGGGTCGCGCAGCGCCTCGTAGGCCTCACCGACCGCCTTGAACCGGTCCTCGGCGTCTGCCTCCTTGCTCACGTCGGGGTGGTACTTGCGCGCCAGCCGGCGGTAGGCCGACTTGATCTCGGCCTCGCCCGCGCTCGGCTCGACCCCCAGGATCGCGTAGTAGTCCTTGAATTCCATCCGTTCACCGTTCGCTGCCGGACCCGCGCCGCAGGCGCGGGCGGGCCCGTGGAAAGACAGGAAGATCCGCGGCGCAGGCGCCACGGACCGATTCTAAGCCGCCCCCCAACGGCGCGCGCATGCCACGACGCGATCCGCGTCCCGCGACGCCGTGGCGGCATGCGTGGAAGATGGGTGCCGACGGCGCGCTTTCAAGCCGACACGCCGGCGCAACGCCGGCGCGGCTAGACTGCATGCCGTCCGCCGGCCTGCCGCCGGCGCCTTCCCCCTCAGGAGTTCCCATGACCATCCAGATCGGCGACGCCATCCCCGAAGTCGTGCTCAAGCGCATCCGCGAAGGCGTGGAGAGCGTGGACACGCCCACCCTGTTCGAGGGACGCAAGGTGGTGCTGTTCGCCGTGCCCGGCGCGTTCACCCCGACCTGCTCGGAGAAGCACCTGCCCGGCTTCATCGCCCGCTTCGAGGATTTCCGCAGCCGCGGCATCGAGGTGGTCTGCATGGCGGTCAACGACCCGTTCGTGATGCAGGCCTGGGGCAAGACCCTGGACGCGCCCGACGGCCTGCAGCTGGTTTCCGACGGCAATGCCGACCTGACCCGTGCGCTGGGCCTGGAGATGGACGCCAGCGGCTATGGCATGGGCATCCGCGCGAAGCGCTTCGCCCTGTATGCCGAGGATGGCGTGGTCAGGCAGCTGTTCATCGAGGCGCCGGGCGAGTTCAAGGTGTCCTCGGCCGACTACGTGCTCGAGCACCTGGGCTGAGCGCCTCCCGCTCCGGCGCCGCTCACTCCGGGAACGCGCGCGCCAGCCAGTCCGGCACCGGCAGCTCCCTGCCGCGCAGGAACGCCGGGTTGAACAGCTTGGCCTGGTAGCGGGTGGCAGCGTCGGCAAGCACGGTGACAATGGTCCGGCCCGGGCCCAGCGCCCCGGCCAGGCGCACCGCGCCGGCCACGTTGACGCCGCTGGAACCGCCGGCGTTGATGCCTTCCCCATGGATCAGCGCATGCACCCACGGTACCGATTCGGAATCGGGGATCGACCAGGCCAGGTCCACCGGCGCGCCGTCGAAGTTGGCGGTGACCCGGCTCGAACCGATGCCTTCGCTGATCGAACCGCCCTCGGCCTTCAGCTCGCCGGTGTTGATCCAGCTGGCCAGCGCCGAGCCGGCCGGGTCGGCCAGGGCGATGGCCACCGAGGGATTGCGCGCCTTCAGCGCGCGGCCCACGCCGGCCAGGGTGCCGCCGGTGCCGGTGGCGCAGACGAAGCCGTCGATGCGCCCGCCGGTCTGCTCCCAGATCTCCACGCCGGTGGTGGCCTGGTGGAAGTCGCGGTTGGCGGTGTTGTCGAACTGGTCGGCGAACCAGGCACTGCCGGGGTCGGCCTGGTTCATCGCCTCGGCCAGGCGCCGCGCCTGGTGTGCATAGTGTTCGGGATTCGCATACGGCACGGCCGGCACCAGCCGCACTTCGGCGCCGGTGACGCGCAGCGCCTCGATCTTCTCGCGGCTCTGGGTCTGCGGCATGGTGATGAGGGTGCGATAGCCGCGGCTGGCGCCGAGCAGGGCCAGGCCGATGCCGGTGTTGCCCGCGGTGCCTTCGACGATCGTGCCGCCGGGCCGCAGCAGGCCGCGGCGTTCGGCGTCGAGCAGCAGGCCCAGCGCGGTACGGTCCTTGATCGAGCCGCCGGGATTGACCGATTCGACCTTGGCCAGGATCTCGCAACCGGTCTGTTCCGAGGCCTGGCGCAGGCGCAGCAGCGGGGTATGGCCGATGGCGTCGGCCAGACCGGGGGCGATCGCCGGGCGCGGGGTCATCGCTGGGCTTCCTCGGGGGCTGCGCGGACCGGCAGCATAGCCGCAGGTGCCAGGGCACGGTGTCCGCCCGCCCGTGGACCGGCGGACGCGGCCGCTCCGGAACGGGAACCGGAACCGGCGTCGGCGTCGCCTTCCACGCCGATGCGAAGCCGTCCCCCGCCCTCCGCATCCGCCGTCGACAGCGCGCCACCGGCCGCGGCCACCCGGAACCGGACCCGTGCCCAGGCGCCACTGTCGGCCAGTGCCGTGAGCACGTGGTTGCCGCGGCCGGCGCTGGCGTAGTCGTACTCGAAACCGCGCGCGCCCTCGGTGCGCGCGATCGAGCGCCCGTCCAGCAGCCACTGCACCGGCGACGAGGTGCCCAGCGCGCGCAGGTGCAGGCGCAGTCCGCGGGTGCCGCCCGGGGGAGGCGCCAGGGTGGAACGCTCGACGATGCCCTCGATGCGCAGCGACTCGGCCGCGCCGCGGCCGTCGTCGGCGCAGTCGGGCGACAGCGGCGGCAGGCGCGACGCGCGGCGTGCCTCGACCGGCAGCCAGGGCGAGAGCAAGGCCGGCCAGCGCGCTATCTCCATTTCGCGCGCCTGGTGCGGCTGCGCGCAGTCGGCCGACAGCCGCAGGCCGCTGTCGGCGTCGGCCTGGAAGCGCTCGCGCCCGGCGTTCCACAACCGCGCATCGCGTTCGGCGAAGGTCGGCGGCACCGAGCCGTCCAGGCGCCAGGCCTGCATCCGCCGCTGGCACAGCCCGGCCGGCGTGTCCGCCGCAGCCAGGCCGAGCGGCCAGCACACCTCCACCGCATCCACGGAGGCCGGCCGCGGCACCGGATCGGCGTCGCCCGGCGCGCGCGGCAGGCTGTCGATGGTGTCCAGCAGCAGCGGCAGCGCGGTGATCGCGCCGTACTGGCCGGGCAGCGGCGTGCCGTCGGGTCGCCCGACCCAGACCCCGACCGTATGCCGGCGCGTGCCGCCCACCGCCCAGGCATCGCGGAAGCCGTAGCTGGTGCCGGTCTTCCAGGCCACCGCCGGGCGCGTGCCGGTGTCGAACGCGCCGCCGGCGTAGCCGGGCCGCGGCGCGGACTGGAGCACGTCGCGCACGATCCAGGCCGCACCCGGCGAGAGCAGCCGGCGTTCGACCAGCGGCTGTTCCGGCAGGTAGCGCACCTGCGCGGCGACGCCGCCGCGCTGGAACGCGGCGAATGCGCCGACCAGGTCTTCCAGGCGCACGCCGGTGCCGCCGAGGATCAGCGCCAGGTTCGGCCGCGTCCCGCGCGGGAAGCGCAGGCCGATGCCGGCGTGGTCCAGCCGCGCGGCGAAGCGGGCCGGGCCGACCCGGTCGAGCAGGTCCACCGCCGGCACGTTGAGCGAGAGCCGCAGCGCGCTTGCCGCCCCCACCGGCCCGTTGAACGCCTCGCCGAAATTGCCCGGCCGGTAGCCGCCGAAATCCTGCGGCGCATCGACCAGCAGGCTCTCGGAGTGGATCAGGCCGTCGTCCAGCGCCATGCCGTAGAGGAAAGGCTTGAGCGTGGACCCGGGTGAACGCCAGGCGCGGACCATGTCGACGTGGCCCAGCCGTTCGCGATCGCCGAATTCGACCGAGCCGACGTAGGCCCGGGCCTGCATGCTGGCGTTGTCCACCACCAGCAGCGCCGCCGAGGTGCGCGGCGGCAGCGTGGCGAACCAGGCGGCGACGCGCTCCTCCAGCGCCCGCTGCAGGTCCGCGTCCACGGTGGTGGTGATGCGTTGCGCCTGCGGCTGTTGCCGGCGCAGGCGCTGGGCCAGCAGCGCCGCGTGCACGGGCTGGCGCAGTGCGCGGGTGACCACCGGTTCGATCTCCGCATCGGCCACGTCGTGCGCGGACCAGACGTGCAGCGCCTGCATCCGCGCCAGCACCTTGTCGCGCGCGGCGCGCGCCGCTTCGGGATGCCGGTCCGGACGCAACCGGCTCGGCGCCTGCGGCAGCACCGCCAGCAGCGCGGCCTCGGCAT
>CAZBDE010000242.1:0-4253 GCA_964490415.1 uncultured Pseudoxanthomonas sp.
ATTCGGTCATGCTGACGATGACGAAGTACGGCGACTGCTGACCTTAGACAAAGAACTAAACAACTTACTTAAGAAAGCAAAGGACATAGATGCCAGACGACAAAGCAGCCAAAGCAGCAGCTCTGAATGAAGCCAAGAAGAAACTACTAGAAAAGGGTAAAAAGGCTGGCAAGCTCGACCAGCGAGCGATTTTTGCTGCTATCCCAGATACAGCAGAGAATGTTGACTTACTAGATCAGCTCTACACCGAACTAGGCGAAGAAAACATCGAGCTGGTTAGTGCTACCGAGCCAAGTGCCGAGGAATTTACAGATGAGTGGGCAGGTGAAGACGGTGAAGAAATCGTAGTCGAGGACAAGGTTTATCTAGACGATATCGCCGACGATTCAGTGCGTCTGTACCTAAGAGAAATTGGTAAGATCCCACTACTTACTGCCGAACAAGAGTTAGCCCTGGCTCAGCGTGTGGTCGCTGGCGACAAAAAGGCCAAGGACGAAATGGCCGAAGCCAACATGCGTTTGGTTGTATCTATCGCCAAGCGTTACGTCGGTCGTGGACTTGATCTATTAGATCTGATTCAGGAAGGTAACACCGGACTTCTACGTGCCGTCGAAAAGTTCGATCCAGACAAAGGTTTCAAATTTTCTACATACGCAACTTGGTGGATTCGCCAGGCGATTACTCGTGCGATTGCTGATCAGGCTCGCACGATTCGTATTCCGGTGCACATGGTTGAGACTATCAACAAATTGTTGCGCACCCAGCGTCGTTTGACGCAGGAACTCAACCGCGAGCCAACCAACGAAGAAATTGCCTCAGCTATGGAAATCGACGTCGAAAAAGTCGAACACATCATGAAGATCAAGCAAGACATCTCAAGTCTTGACGCTAGTGTCCGTGATGACGAAGAAGATTCTGTGCTCGGTGACTTTATCGAAGACGAAGACACTGTCACCCCAGAGGAATCAGCCGCTGGTCAGCTGCTAAAAGAGCAGGTAAAGAGCCTACTCGGTGGCCTGACAGAGCGCGAGCAAAAGATTCTGAAGCTTCGCTTTGGACTAGAGGACGGCAAAAGCCACACGCTTGAAGAAGTCGGTCAGGAATTTAGCGTTACCCGTGAGCGTATCCGCCAGATCGAAGCCAAGGCCCTAGCGAAGCTCAGGAAGCATAAGGACTCAAAGAAACTTTTAGACTACATCAAGTAACGGCAAGCCTTTTGAGAGGGGAACATCCCCTCTCAACGCGCGGGGCGCAGGCAGAGCCTGACGCTCCGGCTGCTCTCCCCTAGCTACATCCACCACAAGTACTTATCAGATACGGACTACGCTGTTATCATATGAATATGATTATTGGACTTTCGGGAACATTCGCAAGCGGCAAAGACACGCTGGCGCATCATCTGGTACAGAAGTATAACTTTCTGCATGTTTCTACTGGCGATATGGTGCGTGCCGTCGCAGAAGCGGAGCATGGCAGTACCGAACGGCCGATATTACAAAAAGTCGCCAACGAACTACGCGAAAAGCGTGGGCCAGGAGTATTAGCCGAGCTAGCAATCGAAAAACTTAGTAACGAGAGCGACAAGTACCAAAACCTGGTTATCAGCGGTGTTCGCAGCCTAGGTGAAGCCGAAGTTATCAAGCAAGCTGGCGGCACAATCGTATTTGTAGATGCACCGATAGAAGTACGTTACGAGCGTATTCAGGCACGCCACCGAGCAAGTGAAGAAGAACTGACAATCGAAGAGTTCAGGCAGTCAGAAAAGCAAGAAGAGCTAGCCGTACATGACAATCCATATGTCCAGGACATTTCTGGTGTAAAAGAGCTGTCTGACATCATTGTGTTCAATCAGGATGATGTAGAGGCTTATCTAAGCGACGCTGAACAAAAACTCGGTCTTTAAAACACAAGCTTATTGACATTTAAGCATAAGTGTGATACTATTATATCTGTTCAGGCAAAAACAAAAATGACAGAACTATCTACACACCCAGAAGCTTCAAAGCCGCAACATTCCGAGGCTTACAATCCGCATGATGAAAATCTGCTTATGATTGCTCCGGTGCATATACTTGCTTCTCTCAAAGATGTGCCGCACGATCTACGTACAGAGCTAACTGCCGAGCGTCGAAAGAATGCAAGAGAGGCTTCAGGCCAGACGTTGCAGAATGTCGAATCCCGCAAAACAATCGAGAGGTTACAGATAGACCCTGTGACCAGTTTGCCTAATGCGGCAATGTTCAACCAAGAATATAAAAATCTGTTTGGCCGCGAGCGTCTAGGCTCATTTATGGTAATTTTTGCTGATGTCCGGGGTCTGAACCGCGTAAATAAGCACGGCCACGAAAAGGGTGATGACTACCTTAGGGCTAGTGCACAAGCGCTACGTGATTCGGTACGTCCTACTGATCGTATCTACCGCAAGGGCGGTGATGAATTTGTTGTACTGGCAGACAAAGATGTTGATGCGGATATCGATACGATTTCTGAACGTATTCAGGATCAGGCTACTAGCCTCATAAAAGAATACAGCGATCTGCCTCAGGGCGAGGACTTAGGGTTATACATTGGAGCAGCAGTAAAAATGCCAGACGATATATCAGTATCTCTTCTCAACCGAGCTGATGCAGCTTGTGTTGCTCAAAAAAATGCTTATAACCAAGCCAACGGCCTGGAATCTCGCAGACAGTAACTGCCAGCCGACCCTTTAATTTATTGCGTAATCGTGTATAATATTACATTAATAGGAGTCAATCTAATATGTCAGATGGTGCCAGAGAGTCCATCCAGTCTTTAGAGATGCCTCTAGAGCCAATGGATGAGGTTCAAACTAAAGAGAAAGAATTTCATACCGCTGAAAACGGTGTGGTTTATTTGCAATTCAATGAAGTTGCTGAGCAGCAAGAAACTCCAAGGGTTCTGTCCGGCCGCGAGGGCAGGCTAGAACAAGCTCGTCTACGCCGCCGCAAAGAGTCTACTCTGCAGGTGGAAAAACCGAAGCAAATTGCTTTTACAGATGATCCACTTGCTACTTACTTGAGTGAAATCGGACAGTATCGGATGCTTGAGAAGCCTGAGGTCAAGGAAAAGGCGCGGCTCGTTCAAGCGGGGTTGTGGGCTCAGGGATTGCCTGAAACAGATCCAATACTCCAAGAGGTAATTGATAATGGCAAAGAGGCCAAGCAAGAGCTCATCAATGCTAATCTGCGACTAGTTGTATCAATCGCTAAGCGCTATCAGAAATCTGGTAGGAGAATGAGCGACCTTATTCAGCTAGGCAATCTGGGGTTGGAGCATGCCGTAGATAAATTTGATCCGGAGCGTGGGTTTACAATTGCGACTTATGCCACCTATTGGATAAAACAAAAACTCGGACGTGGAATCAAGCAAGATGGGATAATCCGTCAGCCAGATCATTTCGTAAACGATGTAAACAAGGTAGCTGACTACAAGGCCGAGGGATACTCTGATGAAGAAATCCAAAAGTCACTCAAAATGGGAGAACAGAAGTATAGAGAGGTAGCAAAGTATGCTGGCTTAACAGTGCTTCACTACGATGCGCCTATTAGTAGAGGCGACGGCACGACGACACTCCAAGATGTTTTGCCAGGCGCAAGTGATGAGCGTGAACAAGAATTTGCAGAAAATACCGCAAAACAGGAGCAGTTCCGCAATGAGCTTGCAAAAATACTAGAACCACAGGATATCCGGATACTTGAACTAGATACAGGTATGGGTACAGGGCTACCACTTACTCAAAGGGATATCGGTGCTCATCCTGACATAGATATGAGTGCAGCATTGGTGGGTGTGCGTTTGAAGCGTATGCGTGCGACACTCAATCATCCGGCGGCATATAAGCATTTGCGAACATCGTTTCCTGGACTCGGTGATGAACAAGAGTGGAAACTCAATGCTGCCTGCGCTGAAGAAGATGCCAAGATAATGACGCATCGTCGCTATAACAGAGAAAAAAATAATCCTGAAACGAAGAAAGAGTTAGCGCGTATCATAAATCAATGTGGTTCATGTGCGGTAAGACAGCAGTGTGCCGTGACTCGCAGAGAAGTTGAGGCGGTAGCTGGGGTGTGGGCAGGGGTATTGCTAAAAACACGTATGCAACGACAAAAAGCATAAGTCGCATAGATCGGGGCTTTACGCGTATACTGTTTAGTACATGAGTGAGCGTAAGAAACTTGCAATTATAGATGGCAAAAGCGTTTTTTATCGTGGCTATTATGCAATGCCAAATC
>CAZBDE010000243.1:0-4252 GCA_964490415.1 uncultured Pseudoxanthomonas sp.
TGCACTTTCGCGAGCGAAAGTGCACTCTGACCCCCCTTTTTTGCCCCCCCTTTTTTGACCCTTTTTTGCCCCCCCCTTTTTTGCCCCTTTTTCCCTTTTCCTTCTCAGGGAGTGCCGCCCGCGCCGCCCGCGACGGCCAGGCTCTCGGCCTCGGCGCGCGCGGCGAACAGCGTGCCCGGCGGCGGCTGCCGGGTGAAATAGGTGTTGATCCCGTCCACCACCGCGCCGGCGACCTTGCGCTGGTAGGCCGGGTCGATCAGGCGCTTCTCTTCCTCGGCGTTGGAGATGAAGGCCGTCTCCACCAGCATCGCCGGCATGTCCGAGGTGCGCAGCACGGCGAAGTTGGCGCGCTCGATGTTCGGCTTGTGGTTGTTGCCGACGCGCTTGAGGCCGCCGAGCACGTGGTTGGCCGCGTCCTCTGAGGCGCGCATGTGGCCGCTCTGGGCCAGGTCCAGGAGCACGCCGGCGAGCACGTTCTCGGTCTGCTGCAGGCGCACGCCGCCGACCAGGTCCGCGGCGTTCTCCTTGTCGGCCAGCCAGCGCGCGCGCTGCGACGACGCGCCCTTGGTCGAGAGCACGTACACCGACGAGCCGCGCGCGCTGCGGTTCTCGGCCGCGTCGGCGTGCAGCGAGACGAAGATGTCCGCCTTGGCCGCGCGCGCGCGCTGGGCGCGCATCGGCAGCGGGATGAACACGTCCGAATCGCGGACCAGGAACGCCTTCAGGCCGGGGATGGCGTTGACCTGGCGGGCCAGTTCGCGGGCCATGGCCAGGGTCACGTCCTTCTCGCGCTTGCCGGTGGGGCCGATCGCACCCGGGTCCTGGCCGCCGTGGCCGGCATCGATGGCCACGACCAGGGTACGCATGCCGGCCGCGGAGATCGCCGGGCGCACCGGTGCCGAAGGCGGCACGCTCGCGGGAGCCGTCGCGGTGGGAACCTGCGGCTCGCGCACGGCCACGGCACCGCCGGCGGTGGCGGTGGCGGTGGCGGCAACGCCGGCCGGCGGGTTGGCCGCGGGCGGCACGCCCTGCGCGGTTCCGCCCGTGGCTGCCGGCACCGTGGCCGGGATGACGGCCGCCGTCGACATGCGGCCTTCGAGGATTTCCTGCGGCGAAGCGGATACCGGAGCGGCAGGCGGCGCCTGCACCGGCGGGCCCTGCGCCGCGCGCATGGTCTGGGCGGTGAGCAGCGCGGTCGCGCGCGCCGCCTCGGCGCGTGGATCCTGCACGGGCACGGCCGGAGAGGAGGATGGCGCAGGGACTGCAACGGCCGGCGGCGCGCCCGCCGCGGCCACCGGCGCGACCGGGCCGTCGCCAGGCCATTCGATCAGCAGGCGGGCACCGTCGCCCGATGGCTCCACCCGCAGCGGCAGCGCCGCCACCGGGGCGGCCAGCTCGAAGACGATGCGCAGGGTGCCGGGCACCGGCTGGCCGGTGCGCACGGCCGCGACCACGCCGGCCGGCGCCGGCAGCTTCAGGCCGCGCGCGGCGTGCGAATCGGGCAGGTCCAGCACCAGGCGGTGCGGCGCGTCCAGCGACAGGGTCTTGTACTGGCCGGCACCGAGCAGGCGGACCTCGGCGCGGGTGCCGGTGGCGCCCTGCTCCAGGCCAACCGAACCCACTTCGCCCGCCCAGGCGCTGCCGACAAGCGACAGCGCGGCGAGCACGCAGCCCACTCTCCACCGATTGAACCGGGCAATCCCTTGGCGCATGGGCGGGATTCAAGCACCATGCCCCGGGGATTGCAAGTACCTTTTCCTTTAATAATCCGAGGCCTGGGAGACCTTCCTAGGGTCACTCGGGAGAAAGGCCCCGCAAACGGGCACTATCGGCCAGACCGGCCAGCCAGGCCGCTCCGGCGGGGCTCTCTCCCTGCAGGTGGGCCAGGCGCCCCGCTCCGTCCTGGGCCAGGGCGACGCGCAGGTCGGCCGCCGGCAGGGCCTTGCCGCCACGCTCGGGCCATTCGACCAGCCACAGGGTGGCCTCGTCGCCGTCCAGGCCGAGGAAGTCCAGTTCGCCGGCATCGCCGATCCGGTACAGGTCCAGGTGCCAGGCTTCGCCACCGGGCACCGGGTAGCGCTCGACCAGCGTGTAGGTGGGGCTGCGCACCGGCCCCTGCACGCCCAGCGCGCGCAGCAGCGCGCGGGCCAGCGTGGACTTGCCGGCCCCCAGGTCGCCCTGCAGGTGCACCACCGCCGGTTGCGGGCGCGTGGACGCGAGCGCGCGGCCGAGCGCTTCGGTGGCTTCGCTGTCGGGCAATGCGATGCGCATCAGCCGAGGTCCGGATTGGCGAGGCGGCGCAGCCACGGCAGCAGGTCCGAGGGCAGCAGTCCGCGTTGCCCCTCGCCCGCGGCGGCATCGCCGGCCAGGGAGTGCAGCAGCGCACCGGCGCAGGCGGCGTCGAACGCGCCCAGGCCCTGCGCACGCATCGCCGCGACGGTGCCGGTGAGAAGGTCGCCCATGCCGCCGGTGGCCATGCCGGGATTGCCCGCGGCCAGCACGCAGGGCCGGTGCCCGGGCGCGGCGATGATCGTGCCCGCGCCCTTCAGCACGACGGTGCAGCGGTAGCGGGCGACCAGCGCGGCGGCGGCGGCGAGGCGGTCGTCCTGGATGGCGGCGGTGTCGCAGCCGAGCAGGCGCGCGGCCTCGCCCGGATGCGGGGTGAGGATGGCATCGGCGGGCGGCTCACCGGCACACGCGAGCAGGTTCAAGGCATCGGCGTCGAGCACCAGCGGCCTGCCTGCAGCGAGTGCGCGCCGGTACAGCGCTTCGCCCCACGCGCCGCGGCCGAGCCCGGGGCCGCAGGCGACGACGCCTGCGTCGGCCAGCAGCGGCGTCAATGCTTCTTCCGTTTCCACCGCACGCACCATCGCTTCCGGTCGCCGTGCCAGCAACGCGGGCACGTGCGCGGCGCGCGTGGCCACGCTGACCAGCCCGGCGCCGGCACGCAGCGCGGCTTCGGCGCAGAGCAGGATCGCGCCGCCGCCGCCGTGGTCGCCCCCCACGCAGAGCACGCGGCCGGATTCGCCCTTGTGCGTGTCGCGGCGGCGCGGCGGCAGCCAGCGGTGCAGCGATGGCGCGGCGAGCAGCTGCGCGGTGGGCGGCGCTTCCCCGGCGAACGCCGCGACATCCACGTCGAGCGCATCCAGCAGCAAGCTGCCGGCATGGTCGAGCGCGGCGCCGGTATGCAGGCCCGCGTGCGCCACGATGAACTGCAGCGTGCATTGCGCATGCAGGGCCGCGCCCGGCGCGCTGCCGCGGTCGGCATCGATGCCGCTGGGCACGTCGAGCGCGAACACGGGTGCGGGCGCATGGTCGAGCGCCTCGACCAGCGCCGCCATCCCAGCGCGCGGCGCCTGCTGCAGGCCGATGCCGGACAGCGCATCCACCAGCACGTCCGCATCGTCCAGGGAACATGGAAACAGGTCGACATGCCCGCCGGCGGCGAGGTATCCGGTGCAGGCACGCTGCGCCAGCGCCGTGCGCGGCCCGCCGTCGGCCGGATGCACCACCCGGACGCGGCGCCCGGACTGCAGGGCCAGCCGCGCCAGCACGTAGCCGTCGCCGCCATTGTTGCCGCTGCCGCAGGCGACCACGATCCGCTGCGCCTGCGGCCAGCGCTGCAGCAGCACCCGCCACGCCGCCTGGCCGGCGCGCTGCATCAGCACGTAGCCGTCGCCGCCCAGCGCCGCGGTGGCGAGACGGTCGATGGCACGCGCGGCGGCGGAATCGTGGAGGGCGGGCATGGCGGCAATTCTAGCCGTCGCGCACGCCGCGGACGGGCGAACCGCCGGCGGCATGGCCGATGCCGCCCGGCCCGGGGCGGTAAAGGCGCCGCTCCCTATAATTCCCGCCATGTCCGCCTCCCCTCCCGCCGCCGTTTCCAGCGACCGCGCCGATCCGGCGGCCGTGGCCCGGCGCGTGCGCGAGCTGGCGCGCGAATCCGGCTTCCAGCGCTGCGGCATCGCCGGCGTGGAACTGGGCCAGGACGAGGACCACCTGCGCGACTGGCTGGCCGAGGGCCTGTACGGGACGATGGGCTGGATGGCGCACCACGGCGACAAGCGCAGCCGGCCGCAGGAGCTGATCCCCGGCACGCTGCGGGTGATTTCGGTCGGCCTGGACTACGGGCGCAACGACGGGGTGGAAGCGTGGGACACGCTCGGGGACGGCGAACGCGCCTACGTGGCGCGCTATGCGCTGGGCCGCGACTACCACAAGCTGATGCGCAACCGGCTGCAGAAGCTGGCCG
>CAZBDE010000244.1:0-4241 GCA_964490415.1 uncultured Pseudoxanthomonas sp.
GTCTTGCCCAGTCCCGGCGGGCCGAAGATCAGCACGTGGTCCAGCGCCTCGCCCCGGTGCTTGGCCGCTTCGATGAAGATGGCCAGCTGCTCGCGCACCGGCTGCTGGCCCAGGTATTCGTCCAGGCGCTTCGGCCGGATCGAGGCTTCGATGGCCTCGTCCTCGCGGGTGGCGGTGACGGCGATGATGCGGTCGTCGGTCATGCACCGATTATGGACGCTGCGCATGTCGATTGCCCGGCCACCGCGGACTTCCCAGCTCCCTTTGTAGGAGCTCCCTTCAGGGGCGACCCGATTCCACCTGAAGCCGTCGCGTTCAACGCGTGGGCTCCGGATGGGTCGCCTTGAATGCGGCTGCGTCCGATCGCGTCGGGTCGCCCCTGAAGGGAGCTCCTACAATGTCGAGCAGGGTCGGGCGGACGAGCAGGGTCGGGCGGACGGCGGACGGCGGCCGGCGGCCGGCGGGCGGCGGCGGGCGGCGGGCGGCGGCGTCAGATCTCGACCTGGGAGCCGAGTTCGACCAGGCGGTTGCCGGGAATGCGGAAGAAGCCAGTCGCCGGCGCCGCGTTGCGGTGCATCACCGTGAACACCTTGTCGCGCCAGATCGGCATGCCGCGTCGGGCGCTGGCGACGATGGTCTCGCGGCTGGCGAAATAGGTGGTGTCCATCGGATCGAAGCCCATCCCGCCCACGTCGCAGGCGCGCATCAGCGCCAGCGGCACGTCCGGCGTCTCCATGAAGCCGAAGCGCACCACCAGCCGGTAGAAGTCGTCGCCGATCTGCTCCATCTTCAGCCGCCGCTCCACCGGCGCGTGCGGCACCGGCAGCGTCTCCACGGTCAGGAACACGTTGCGCTCGTGCAGCACCTTGTTGTGCTTGAGGTTGTGCAGCAGCGCGTGCGGCACCACGGTGCCGTCGGTGGTCAGGAACACCGCCGTGCCCGGGACGCGCGCGGGAGGCGCGAGCATCAGCCCCGGCAGGAACGTGTCCACGCGGATGCCGTCCTTGCGCAGCTCCTCGCGCATCAGTTCGCGCCCGCGCCGCCACGTCCGCATCAGGGTGAACAGGACGATGCCCAGCACCACCGGGAACCAGGCGCCCTGCAGCAGCTTGGCCGCGTTGGCCACCACGAAGGCCAGGTCGATGACGAAGAACACCACGCACAGCGGCAGCACCCAGTTGCGCCAGCGCGGCCACAGCGCGCGCGCCACCAGCGCCAGCAGCAGGGTGTCGATCAGCATCGTCGCCGAGACCGAGATGCCGTAGGCCACGGCCAGGTTGGTCGAGCTGCGGAACGCCAGCACCAGCCCGATCACCATCACCATCAGCAGCCAGTTGATCCCGGGGATGTAGATCTGGCCGATGGTGTCGTGCGAGGTGTGCTTGATCCGCATGCGCGGGATGTAGCCCAGCTGCATGGCCTGGCGCGACACCGAGAACGCGCCGGTGATCACCGCCTGCGAGGCGATCACCGCGGCCAGGGTGGCCAGCACGATCATCGGGTACAGCGCCCAGTCCGGCACCGCTTCGTAGAACGGGTTCCTGACCAGCTCCGGGTGCTCGAGCACCAGGGCGCCCTGCCCCAGGTAGTTCAGCAGCAGGCACGGCAGCACGAAGAAGTACCAGCCATGGCGGATCGGCGGGGCGCCGAAATGGCCCATGTCCGCGTACAGCGCCTCGCCGCCGGTCACCGCCAGCACCACCGCGCCGAGGATGAACACCCCGTGCCAGCCGTGCTCCATGAAGAACAGCACGCCCCACCAGGGATTGAACGCCTTGAGCACTTCCGGCGCCTCGACGATGTTCCAGGTACCGATCGCCGCCAGCGCCAGGAACCACAGCACCATGATCGGCCCGAACACCTTGCCCACCTTCTCGGTGCCGAAGCGCTGGGCCATGAACACCAGCAGCAGCACCGCCACGGTGATCGGCACGACGAAGTGGTGCAGCCCGGGCGCGGCGATCTCCAGGCCTTCC
Organism: uncultured Pseudoxanthomonas sp.; assembly: GCA_964490415.1. Lineage (GTDB taxonomy): Bacteria > Pseudomonadota > Gammaproteobacteria > Xanthomonadales > Xanthomonadaceae > Pseudoxanthomonas. Next base: position 1,977 of record CAZBDE010000244.1, read on the forward strand.
ACGGCGCCGAGCACCGAGATCGCCGGGGTGATCACCCCGTCGCCGAAGAACAGCGAGGCGCCGAAGATGCCGAGGATGCCCACGACATAGGCCGAGCGAGAACCGTTCTTCAACGTGCGCTGGGCCAGCGCCATCAGCGCCATGATCCCGCCCTCGCCCTCGTTGTCGGCGCGCATGATGATGGTCACGTACTTCAGGGTGACCACGAGCATCAGCGACCAGAACGCCAGCGACAGCACGCCAAGCACCGTGTCGTGGTCGCTGTCCAGGCCGTAGTGCGGCGAGAACGCTTCCTTGAGCGTGTACAGCGGGCTGGTGCCGATGTCGCCGAAGACCACGCCGATCGCGCCCACCACCAGCGCGAGCTGCGCGGCACGGGCGCCATGCGCGGGCGCGCCGTGCGGACCGGGGGCAGGCGTGGGGGTAGGCGCTGCGGACATGGCGGGCCTAGGTTAGCGCGGTCGCGTCGGGAAGAGGTGCAGGGCGACGCCCGTGCTCAGCGCAGCGCCGACTGCAGCGCCTTGCGGATGATCGCCGCGGCCTCGTCGCCGGGCGCGGCGGCATCGCGGGCCATGCGCACGGCCTCGGCCGGCTTGTAGCCCAGCTGCTGCAGCGCGGTGGCCGCGTCGGCGACCGGGTCGCCCGCCCCGGTGGACATGGCGCCGGGCAGGCCCGCGTCGGCCAGGCCGGCGGCGCGGTCGCGCAGTTCCACCACCATGCGCTCGGCGGTCTTCTTGCCGATGCCCGGGATCCGGGTCAGCGCGGTCACGTCGCCGGCCTGCACCAGCCGCGCGAACTCGTCCACGCTCACGCCCGACAGCACCGCCAGGGCGATCTTCGCGCCGATGCCGCTGACCTTCTGCACGTCGCGGAACAGCCGCCGCTCGGATTCGCGCAGGAATCCGTACAGCGACACGCTGTCCTCCTTCTGCGCGTAGTGGGTGAACAGCGCCACCTCGCGGCCGAGCTCGGGCAGGTCGTAGAAGGTGCTCATCGGCGCCTCCAGCTCGTAGCCGACGCCGTTGACGTCGATCACCAGCCACGGCGGCTGCTTCAGGGCGAGGATGCCGCGCAGGCGTCCGATCATGCTGTGGCTCCGGAGGGACTTGCGGTGGGATTCACTTGCGGCTCCAGGCCAGGCGTGCGTCCACGCCGAGCCGTTGCGCGGTGGCGCGCACGTGGGCATGGGTCAGGGCGATGGCCAACGCGTCGGCGGCGTCGGCCTGGATCCTGCCGGTCAGGCCGAGCATGGCCGCCACCATGTGCTGGATCTGCGCCTTGTCCGCGCCGCCGGTGCCGACCACGGCGAGCTTGACCTCGCGCGCGGCGTATTCGCTCACCGGCAGGTCGCGCAGGACCACCGCGCTGATCGCCGCGCCGCGGGCTTGGCCGAGCTTGAGCGCCGAGTCGGCGCTGCGGCCGACGAAGACCTGCTCGATCGCCACTTCCTGCGGCCGGTATTCCTCGATCAGCGCGGCCAGCCCGTGCAGCAGCCGCTTCAGGCGGTCGGCGAAGCCGCCCTCGCCCAGCAGCAGCAGCGGCTGGTGGTGGACGTGGCGCACGCGGCCGGCGCCGTCCACGTCGATGATGCCGATGCCGGTGCGCTGCGAACCCGGGTCGATGCCGAGGATGCGGACCGTGGCCTGCGCCACGGGCGGGCACGCGGCGTTCACGCGTACGCCTCCGGGGATGCGATCCGGGCCGCTGCCGCCACCGCTTCGCCCCCGTGCGGGTGCATCGTCAGCCGGCGTCGCCCAGGTCGGCGTTGGAGTAGACGTTCTGCACGTCGTCCAGGTCCTCGAGCATGCCCAGCATCTTCTTCACCTGCTGCGCGGTGTCGCCGGACACGGCGATGTCGTTGTCGGCGCGGAAGGTAACCTCGGCATAGCCCGGGGCCAGGCCGGCGGCGACCATCGCCTGCCTCACCGCCTCGAAGCCCTCCGGCGCGGTGAGCACGTCGATCGCGCCGTCCTCCGGGTAGACCACGATGTCGTCGGCGCCGGCCTCGATCGCCGCCTCGGTGATCCTGTCTTCGTCGCCGCCCTCGTAGCTGAGCACGCCCAGGCGCTTGAACATGAAGGCCACCGAGCCTTCGGTGCCCATGTTGCCGCCGCATTTGGAGAAGGCGTGGCGCACGTCGGCCACGGTACGCACGCGGTTGTCGGTGAGGCAGTCCACGATCACCGCCACGCCGCCGGGCGCGTAGCCCTCGTAGCGCACTTCCTCGTACTCGACGCCTTCCAGCTCGCCGGTGGCCTTCCTGAT
>CAZBDE010000245.1:0-4240 GCA_964490415.1 uncultured Pseudoxanthomonas sp.
CATGGCGATCACCTCGCCACCACGTTGGCCTGCAGCACCACCACGGCGCGCTCGGAACCGGCGGCGGGGCTGTGGCTGCGGGCGAAAACGCGGTACATCGCTTCCTGGACCATGCCGCCGCCGCCGCCGCCGTACTGGGTGGAGCCGGCGCTGGAACCCAGGCCGAGTTCGTCATGGGTGTCGCGCAGGCCCATGTACTGGATGTAGTACTGCGGCGCGCCCGCGGACTTGTTGGCGGTGCCGAGCTGGTCGACCGCGTTGAACCAGCAGTCGCTGGTCAGCGCGCCGGCGGCGCAGGCGCCGCCGCCCCCATACGCGGTGGTGGGCACGGCGCACTTGCTGTCGTCGATGGCGCCAGCGCGGGCGGGATCGTCGCCGCACTTCACCCCGATCACCCAGCCCTGGCCGTTGGCCAGGACCGTGGTGCGGACCTTGTCCTCGGCCTCGCGCAGGGCCGATTCGGCCTGCTGGAAGGCGAGGCTGCGATCGTACATGTTGGCGCTCATCCGCTCTTCCAGCAGGGTGCCGCGCAGCACGGCCAGGCCGAGCAGGGTCATCACCAGCAGCAGGATGAGCACGATCACCAGCGACGCACCGCGCTGGCTGCCGGGGGAGTTGGCCGGTTGTCTGTTCATAGCACGCGGTTCCGGAGGGCGACGACGTTCTCGAGGGTGCGCACGATCGGCTGGCGGCTGGTGCCGTCGGTGCCGGCCACTTCCGTGTCGCGCAGGGTCAGGGTCACGCGCACGGCGCGCACGGCATTCCAGGCGTCGGCCGTGGTCAGGGTGTCGGCGTCGACGTAGCCGCCGGCGGTCAGGTACTGGAACTGCAGGCCGGTCACGCCCTGCACCACCTCGTCGGCCGAGGCGCCGTTGACCTGGCGGTACAGCGAGGCGCCGTTGGAGGCGTCGCCATCCGGATCGTTGACGTACCAGCGCACGCCATGCAGCGCGCTGATCGTGGCGAACTTCGGGAACTGGTAGGCGGTGGCCGCGCTGGCGCAGGCACCGGCGTTGGGCTGCGGGAAGTAACCGCAGGCGTTGCTGCCGGCACCCTGCCCGTAGCTGACCGTGCCGCTGGCTGCGGTGCCGCTGCTGGCCCCGTTCGCCTTGAACACGCCCAACACCTTCATGTCGCAGATCATGACCGGGTCGCCGCTGGCGAAGGTCGGCGTGCCGGGCGAATAGGTCACGTTGCTGGAACCGGAGGTGGTGACCGCCGTGGTCGTGCGCATGTCGTCGGCCGTGCGCAGCAGCTGGATCACGTCCGTGCCCGCCTGGTGCGTGGGCCCACCGGTCTCGAACCCGTGCAGCGGCTGGGTCACCGCCATGTACCAATCGGTGCCGGTCGGGGTGGCGGTCGCGCCGCCGTCGGCGATGTTGCCCGGGGGCAGGTTCACGTCGCACGGATTGGCGCCGGCCTCGCGGATGTCGCGCGACAGCAGCTCGAAGGCGATCTGCGAGCTCTCCTGCACGCGGCCCAGGCCCTGGGTGGCGTTGTAGGCCTGCTTGTTGGAAATGAAGATGCCGATCGCCGCGCCGACCACCAGCAGGCCCAGCACCATGGAGATCATCAGTTCGATCAGGCTGAAACCGGCCTGCGCGCCCGGACGGGCGCCGGTGATGTGCTGGCGGCTCATAGCGCGGCCACCGTGGTGACCTGGCGCGTAGTCCCGCCCTCGCCGGTGGCGGTGGCGGTGCCGCTGGTGTTGGTGGTGCTGCCGCGGCTGTCGTCCCACTGCACCATCACCGTGCAGGTGCCGCCGCCGATGGTGTTGGTCGCGCAGGTGATCCGCCCGCAGGTGCTGGTGTCGCCGGTCACGCCAACCGAGCGCTTCAGCGACGCCAGCCAGGTGTTGACCTCCCCCTGCGCCGACTGCTGCCCGGCCGGCTGGCTGGTATCGACCGCCGCCGCGTCGCATTGCACGGCGGGGGTGTTGTAGTAGCCGGCGATGGCGTCGATGCGGTTGGCGCGCATCACGTCCAGGATGGCGTAGCTCTGGACCACCGCCTGGCTGCGCTCGAGCGAGCTCTGGCCGTTGCGAAGGGCGGTGGCCTGCATCGCGGCGATGCCGAGCAGGCCGATGCCCATGATCAGGACCGAGATCATCACTTCGAGCAGGCCGGCGCCGGCCTGGGTGCGCGCGCCGATGCGGCGGCGCCCGGTGTCACGTGCCATGCAGGCTCCGGTGGTGGGGTTCTTCGGGTTCACGGGCAGCTCCCGGGCGTGGTGTACGTGCCGGCGACCGCCCTCATGCGGGAGCCCCCGGCGACGCTGACGGTGCGGATGTTCTGCGCCGGCCGGGTGGTCGGGAGGCAGACGGTGAAGTCGGTGGCGAGCAGGCCGCCGGTGCTGTTGCGCGCCAGGCCGTCGGCGCGGAAGTCGATGCTGGTGGCGCTGCCGCCCAGTTCCAGCGGTGCCTTGATCGTGGTGGTGCGCAGCAGCTCCGGCGTGGTGCCCGGCAGGACCACGATCCAGCTGGCCCAGTCGCCGGTGCCGGTAGCGCAGGTGGCGCCATCGGCGCTGCGGCAGAAGCGCACGGTGCGGTTGCGGCGCACCGCCTCGGAACGGGCCAGCTGCAGGTCGGCCATGAAGGAATTGGCCTGGCTGGTGAGGCGGTTGCTGTTGATGACCGCGGTGAAGCTGGGCGTGGCGATGCCCACCAGGATCGCCAGGACGGCGACGGTGATCATCAGTTCGACCAGGGTGAAGCCCGACTGCCGGGCAGGCGTCGCGGCGCCATCGGGCCGGAAGGACCGCCTGTGCGAAAAGGGCATGCTCGATTTCCCCAATCTGGATGCCGGCCCAAGCTACCGGACGCCCCGGCCCCGGCTCCATCCAATCCCGACGAGCGGAGCGAACCCGTCCCCCAGCGGCGCCGGGGCTCCCCCAATGCCCCGGCGCAGGGCATCATCCGCCGATGCGGACGCAGCCCCGATCCCGAGCGGAACTGTCGCCAGGCCCCCTCGACGTGGTCTGGCAGGCCGCCGTCCTGATCTGGATCGTGATCGCCGGGGAAGGCGTGGCCGCCATCCTCACCTTCGCCCAGCCCGCGCCGGTCGACCGCTGGGTGTACTTCGGCCTGGCGTCGCTGGCGATCCAGTGGACGCTGCTGCTCACCCTGGGCGCCCTGTACGCGCTGCGCCGACTGCTGGCGCGGGCGCGCCCGCTGCACGTGGCCTGCCTGGCCCTGGTCCTGCTGCTGCTGTCCAGCTGGCTGGTCTATGCGGCCACCGGCGCCTTGCCCGGCGCGTTGTGGTCGGCGGCCGGCACTCCGGTGCCGGAGGGCGCGTTCCTGCGCGTCACCGGCATCACCCTGTGCGTGGGCCTGCTCGGCCTGGCCGCGTTCTACAACCACTGGCGCGCCCGGCAACTGGCGGTGCGCGCCAAGCAGTCCGAGCTGGAGGCGCTGCAGGCGCGGATCCGCCCGCACTTCCTGTTCAACACGCTCAACACCGGCGCGGCGCTGGTGCGGCAGCGCCCGGGCGAGGCCGAGCGCGTGTTGCTGGACCTGGCCGACCTGTTCCGCGCTGCGCTGTCGGGCCCGCGCACCATCGACCTTGGCGAGGAGCTGGCGCTGGCGCGCCGCTACCTGGAAATCGAGGGCCTGCGCTTCGGCGAGCGCCTGCACGTGGAATGGAAGCTGCCGGCGGAACTGCCGGCGGTGCAGGTGCCCACCCTGTCGGTGCAGCCGCTGGTCGAGAACGCGATCCGGCACGGGGTCGAGCCCTCGACCCGCGGTGGCGAGGTCCGCATCGAGATAGAACCGGGCGACGCATGGATCCGCATCGTCATCAGCAACACCATTCCGGCGCAGCCATCATCGCCCACCCGCGGCCACCAGGTAGGGCTGAGCTCGGTGCGGGCCCGCATCCACGCGCTGACCGGAGGCCGCGGCCGGGTCGAGACCGCGACCGCGGAGGGGCGCCATACCGCGACCCTGGTGCTGCCGCTCCCACCCGCGCAGACGGAAACCGGACCTCAGGCCACCACCCGGTAGCACGGCCGGTACTCCCCGGCGATCTTCATCCGCCGCTGCTCGACGAACGCGCGCAGCAGCGCGTCCAGCGCCTGCATCATGTCCGGCGCGCCGTGGATCTCGAACGGGCCATGCTCCTCGATCCGGCGCATGCCGTCCTCCTTGACGTTGCCGGCGACGATCCCCGAGAACGCCCGCCGCAGGTCGGCGGCCAGCGCCGAGGGCGGGCGGCCGTGGTGCAGGTCCAGCGCGGCCATCGCC
>CAZBDE010000246.1:0-4225 GCA_964490415.1 uncultured Pseudoxanthomonas sp.
CCGCACCGGCACCGGGCGGCGTTTGCAGCGCTTGCGGGTCACGGCTTCTTGCGCTCGACGGCGGGCGGGCGGGTGGCGGCCAGCAGGCCCGAGAAGGCGCTGACAGTCCAGTCGCCCCACAGCCGCAGCCAGGGCTCCCACAGCGCGTCCCAGGCCCTCATTGCGGCAACCCCGTGGCGTGGCGCCGCTCCTTGCGCGTGCCGCGCTCGTGGCTGCAGCACGCCGGGAAGACGGGGCCGCCCAGCGGCGTCGCGCACAGCGCGGTGTGCACGCGGTTGCAGTCGCTGCACATCCACAGCGACACGCGCGTGTCGGTGAAGGTGTTGCGCTGGTTGAAGTCCAGCGCGCGCTGGAAGCGCTGGCGACGCCGGCGGTGCTGCTGCAGCGTCTCGCGCGCGGCGTTGACCAGGCCTTCGGTGCCGGCCTTGAGGGAGGCGAGGAACATGGGTTGAGGCTCCAGGGGTGTCGATGTCCGAGGCCTCACTGTACCAACAAACAGTTTGTGCGTCAACAGGAATGTTTGCATCGGGACGAAAAAAAGCCCGGTCGGGCCGGGCTCTTCTTCATCAGTTAATCCCAGCTGCTTTTCCTGGGTGGCCATCCGGCGGCACATTCGGGTCGGCGGCCCGTTCGGAGTCCGGGCGCGGGGCCCGCTGCATGTGCCATACAGTCATGCGACAGAGGCGGATTGTACAGAAACAGTTGGTTTGCGCCAGCACTGTTACTTTCGCGGCCCGCCGACCGCCTCGTGCCGGCGCGCCGTCTTGGATGCGGGGGCCGGTGCGGCCACGCGCCGCGGAGCCGGCAGTTCGTCCGGCGCTTCGGGCGGCGGTTCGACGGCCTCCAGGTGCAGGCGCATCAGCTCGCCGAACAGCCGCTTCGCGCGCGTCGGCAGCTTGCACAGGACCATCAACAGGCCCATGTCGTCTGCCGTGAACGCGCCCACGTCGAGCTTCTTCTTGTCGCGGTCTTCGTGCGAGTAGTCCAGCTTGATGCCCAGGGCCGCTTCGACCAGGGGCTCGGTCGAGCGGCGCGGGTAGGAGCGCCCGCTCTCCCAGTGGCGCACCGCCTGCTCGACGACGTTCGCGCGCTGCGCGAGTTCGCGCATCTCCATGCCCAGTCCTTCGCGCGCCGCGCGGATCTGGTCTTTGATCTGCATCACCTTCATGTTGAAAATCCTTGTTCGGTGGATGAGGTGAGTGTTATCTCACAAAAACCAAGTGTTTGCAAGAGAAACTTTAGGTTCGTATCATGGCGCTCCATGCTCCGCAAGGGAGCAGCCCGGCATTCCGCACCAAGGAGCACCCTTATGTTGCAATTCGTCAACATCCACGGCGAGACCGTCGCCACCACCGCCGCGCCGCCGGTGAAGCGGCGGGTCGCCGCCGTCGCGCAGGCCCAGCACAAGGGCTGGCTGGTCGTTGGCTACAGCCCGGCCGTGCTGGTCGAGGCGCGGCGCGCGCACGAGAAGCAGGCGCCGACCGAACCCTTCGACGAGGCGAACTACATGCGCACGCACAAGCCGGTGCGCGTGCGCAGCGCGCCCTACGAGCTGCACCAGGCCGCGCGCGAGTGCGCCGATCTGGCCGAGCGCCACGGCTGGCAGGGGGTGCAGGTGGTGGCTCGGGTGCAGGGCGGGCAGGCGTAGCGCCGCTTTCTCGCGCCCGAACGCAAACAAACAGTTTGCAAACAAACAATTGGCGGCTACAATGGCCGCTCGCCGCATGCGCTGCCCGGGTTGATGGCGCGCTTGACTTCACGTTTGGGAATCCGAATGAACGACAGACAGCCGTCGCCTGCGCGACGCCGGGGATCGGGGTCCATCGCGATTGGGGATCTGCTTCGCCAGCACATCCCAGTGCTCCTGGATCGCGCCCAACTCTCGCCCGAAGGGCGCCTGGAAATTGTGAGGCGCCATTTTCCGTGGCTCGCGGAAGCGCGCCGCACCAATGCGACAAAGCCATGAGCAACACAAACGAATACTTCATGCCCAGCGCGCTCGCCACCGAGGTGAAGATGAGCGACGACGGCGAACTGGAGATCACCCAGTACGGCCCGACCGACGTCGTCGCGGGCCTCGTCCGCCTTTCGGATGACCAGGCCAAGACTCTCTACGAGATCCTGGAGGATCACTACGGCGGGCCTGTGTACGGCGGACCCGTGCGCAAGGGGGCGCGCTGATGGCTGGCGACTGGATCAAGATGCGCGGCAACCTTTGGGACGACCCACGCATCGCCAGCGTCTGTGATGCAACGGCCTCGTCCGAGGCGACCGTCATCGGCGCACTGTACTGGCTTTGGAACGCGGCGGACCAGCACACGGCCGACGGGCAGCTGGTTGGGCTATCAGCCCAGCAGATCGACCGCAAGACTGGCGTTGCCGGCTTCTCCGAGGCGGTGGAGGCAATCGGCTGGCTGTCCTTCGGGCCGCTTGGCGCAAGCATAGTGCGCTTCGAGGAGCACAACGGCACTTCCGCGAAAAAGCGCGCGCAGACAGCGAGGCGCGTCGCGAATCACCGCGGCGCGAATGCACCGGAAGAGCCTGAGTGCGATGGGTGTAACGCTGACAGCGTTACGGGAGCGTTAGCTAGAGAAGAGAAGAGAAGAGAAGAAGGAATGCCCCCCACAGCCCCCCAAGGGGGCGGGGCCCCGCGGCAGCCGGCCTGCCCTTACGAGCGGATCGTCGGGCTGTACCGGGAAGCGCTCCCGGAACTGCCCAACGTCCTGGTGATGGATGACGCGCGCAAGCGGGCCATCAAGAAGCTGTGGGACTGGATTCTGACCAGCAAAAAAACGGACGGCTCACCTCGTGCGAGCGACGCCGCCAGCGCCCTCGAGTGGCTGCGCGGCTACTTCAGCCATGCGCGGAACAACGACTTCGTCATGGGTCGAACCCCAAGGTCTCATGGACATGAGAGCTGGAAGGCCAGCCTGGACTACTTGTGCTCCAGCAAGGGTGTGAAGCAGGTGCTGGAGAAGACCGAGGGGGCGACGGCATGAGCCACGACATCACCGACGCGGCGGCGGGGTTCGCGCTGCCGCAGCCGCGCAAGCTGCCGCACAGCCAAGAGGCCGAGCAGGCGCTGCTGGGTTCCCTGATGATGAGCCCCGCTGCACTGGACGCCGTGCTGCCGCTCGTGCAGGCCGACAGCTTCTGGCTGCCGGCGCACCGGCACATCTTCGAGGCTGCGTCGAGCCTGCTGGTGGCGGGCAAGCCGGCCGACGTGGTGAGCCTGTACGAACTGCTGCAGCGCCAGGGCAGGGCGACCGATGTCGGCGGCCTGCCGTACCTGAACGCGCTGGAGCAGGGTGTGACGAGCGCCGCGAATGCCAAGGCCTACGCGAAGATCGTTCGCGAGAGGGCGACGCAGCGCGCCGTGATCGAGGCCGCCGACGAGGCCGCGACCATCGCCTGGTCCGAAGGCGATGTCAACGACAAGCTCGACCGCATCAGCGCCCAGTTCGCGGCCATCGACAAGACGCAGATGAGCCGGGCCCCCAGGCCCATCAGCGCACTGGTCGTGGAGGCCCTGGACCGCTACACCGCGATGGCCGAGGGGCGCGTCACGCCAGGCTGGCGCACCGGCATCGCGCCGCTCGACCGCATGCTCGGCGGCGGCCTGCGCCCAGGCAAGGTCTATGGCATCGCCGCCCGGCCCAGCGTCGGCAAGAGCAGCGCGGCGCGCACCATCGCCATGAGCACGTCGGCGGATGGCCTGCCGACCCTGGTGCTGTCGCAGGAGATGCCGGTCGACGAGGTGACCGACTGCCTGATCGCCGAGTTGGGGCGCATCGACAGCCAGCGACTGCAGACCGGCCAGCTGCAGGACGAGGACTGGACGCGACTGGTCGACGCGGCGGAGCAGACCAAGGCGCTGTCGCTGTTCGTCGACGACGACGGCGGCCTGACCATCGGGCAGATAGGCGCCAAGGCGCGCCAGATCAAGGGCCTGAAGGTGCTGGTGCTCGACTACCTGCAGCTGTCCACCAGCACGCTGAAGAACGCGTCGACCAACGACCAGGTCGCCGAGATCAGCAAGGGCCTGAAGCAGCTGGCGCTGCGCATGGGCATCGCCGTCGTCGTGCTCAGCCAGCTGAACCGCGACATCGAGAAGCGCGCCGACCGCGAGCCGCAGCTGTCGGACTTCCGCGACAGCGGCGCGATCGAGCAGGACCTGGACGTGGCCGCGATGCTGTGGACGCTGCAGGAGCCGGACGACGCGCCG
>CAZBDE010000247.1:0-4209 GCA_964490415.1 uncultured Pseudoxanthomonas sp.
CCAGGCGGTCGAGGTTCTCGCGGGTGTGGCGGATGCGGGTCTCGGTCTCCTTGCGCCGCTCCTTGTACTTGGAGATGCCGGCGGCCTCCTCCAGGTACACGCGCAGGTCCTCGGGCCGGGCCTCGATGATCTGGCTGATCATGCCCTGCTCGATGATCGAGTAGCTGCGCGGGCCCAGGCCGGTGCCCAGGAACAGGTCGGTGATGTCGCGGCGGCGGCACTTGGTGCCGTTGAGGTAGTACTGGCTCTGGCCGTCGCGGCTGACCGTGCGCTTGACCGAGATCTCGTTGAACGCGGCGTACTCGCCGGCGATGGTGTGGTCGGAATTGTCGAAGATCAGCTCGACCGTGGCCTGGCTCACCGGCTTGCGCGCGGCCGAGCCGGAGAAGATCACGTCGGTCAGCGAGTCGCCGCGCAGCCGGCTGGCCGAGCTCTCGCCCATGACCCAGCGCACCGCGTCGATGATGTTGGACTTGCCGCAGCCGTTCGGGCCGACCACGCCGGTCATGTTGGTCGGCAGGTGCAGCGTGGTGGGGTCGACGAAGGACTTGAAACCGGACAGCTTGATCGTGGACAGGCGCATGCGGCGGTCGATTCCCCGGGTGCTGCGGCGCGATGCGCCACCGGAATGAGGTTATCTGTCAGGAATGCGATACAAGTGATTGATTCACCTGGAAAGCAATGCCCGAGAACGATGTCAGGACCGTGCAGTATAGCCGCCTGTACGCCGTGGCCCGCAGCCCGCCCGCACGGCCGGCGCCGGCGCGCCTTGACCGGGATCAGGGCACTGCCGGGAACGGCCGCTAGACTGGGTCCACTATCCAGGGAGGGCGGAGATGACCCACGACGTCGCCATCGTCGGCGCAGGCCCGGTCGGGCTGTGCCTGGCCCGTGCCCTGGCCCTGCAGGGGCTGCGGGTGGCCCTGGTCGAACGGCAACCCCGGGCGGCGCTGGCCGACCCGGCCTTCGACGGCCGCGAGATCGCCCTCACCCACGCCTCGATGCGCCTGCTGGGCGAGCTGGGGGTGTGGGCCTGCATCCCGGCGGCGCAGGTGTTTCCGCTGCGCACCGCGCGGGTCATGGACCGCGACCTGCCGCAGGAGCTGCGGGTCACGCCCGGCTGCGACGGCGGCGACCGGCTCGGCAGCCTGGTCGCCAACCACCTGATCCGCCGCGCGGCCTGGCAGGCGGTGCGGGAGACACCGGGCATCGACCTGCATGCCGATGCCCGCATCCAGTCCCTCCATGCCGGCACCGACGAAGCGCGGGTGCAGCTGCAGGACGGCACCCTGCTGCGTGCGCGCCTGCTGGTCGCCGCCGACAGCCGCTTTTCCGAGACCCGGCGTGCGCTGGGCATCGATGCGGACCTGCACGACTTCGGCCGCAGCATGCTGGTCTGCCGCGTGCATCACGAACTGCCGCACGACCACGCCGCCTGGGAATGGTTCGGCCTCGGCCAGACCCTGGCCCTGCTGCCGCTGGAGGAACACCTGGCCGGCGCGGTGATCACCCTGCCGGGCGAGCAGGCGCGCGCACTGGCAGACATGGACGAGGCCGACTGCGCCGCCGAACTGGAACGCCGCTACGGCGGGCGCCTGGGCAGGATGCGGTTGGCCGGCAGCCGCCACGTCTATCCGCTGGTGGCGACCTGGGCGCGGCGCTTCACCGGCACGCGCCTGGCCCTGGCCGGCGACGCGGCGGTCGGCATGCACCCGGTGACCGCGCACGGCTTCAACCTGGGCCTGGCCAGCGTGGAGCGGCTGACCGACCTGGCCGCGATCTCGATCCGGCAGGGCCGCGACCTCGGCGATCCCCTCCTGCTGGCGCGTTACGAGCGCCGCCACCGCCGCGGCAGCTGGCCGCTGTTCCAGGCCACCCGCGCGATCGTGGGCCTGTACACCGACGAACGCGCGCCGGCACGCTGGCTGCGGGCCGCTGCCCTGCGTGCCAGCGCCGCGCTGCCGCCGTTCCGTCGCGTGCTGGCCGCCGGGCTCACCGACGCCGGGCCGGTCGATCCGACCCCGGTGCAACGGCTGCGAGCGGGGCTCGAGGTGCTGCGGCCGGGGTAGCGCCGAGAGAGGGCAGCGGGGCAAGCCCCGCTCCACGGGCGCGGTGGCCGGCCGGGCGAGGCCAGGGTCAGCCGCGCTGCTGGTCGATCCACTCCACGAAGCGGTCGACGAAATCCTCGAGGAACTCGCGGGTGTCCTGCTTCGTCACCCTGCCCTCGCCGTCGACCAGCCCTTCCTTGAACTGGAGGTAGGCCTCCGGCTGCGGCAGCACCGCCATGTCCAGGTAGGACAGCACGTTGCGCAGGTGCTGCTGGGCCAGCGCCGTGCCGATCGCACCGGGCGAGGCGCCGATCACCGCCGCCGGCAGCCCGGCGAAGGCGCTGTCGCCATAGGGGCGCGAGGCCAGGTCGATCGCGTTCTTCAGTACGCCGGGGATCGAGCGGTTGTACTCGGGCGTGACGAACAGCACCGCGTCGGCGGCGCGGACCTGCTCCTTGAGCGCCTTGCCCTCGGCCGGATAATCGTCGTCGTGGTCCTGGTTGTAGAACGGCAGGCGGGCGATGTCGGCGTAGTCGAATTCCAGCCGGTCCTCGCCCAGCCGCTCCAGCGCCTTCGCCAGCTGCCGGTTGAACGAGTCCTTGCGGAGGCTGCCGACGAATACCGCGACCTTGCGCATGTCCATGGCCGTGTTCCTGTTGGGGGACAGGCCCGGATGCTAGGCGGCGCGGCGCGGGCACGAGGTGAAGGCCCCGTCGAACGGGGCTTGCCCCGCTGCCTTCCCGCCGCGGGATGCATTCAAGGGGCGGCGGGCAAGCCCCGCCCTACGCGGCAAGGGTTGCGGCGGCCGTGACGATGTCGTCCTCGCCCGGGATCACCAGGAACGCGGCGCCGGCCAGCGGCGTGTAGGTGTCGGCGCCGACCACGCGGCCGAACGGGCGCGCGCCGAAGCCGCCCTCGATGATCGCGGTGACCACGCCCTCGCCCACCCCGGCGCTGCGCCGGCCTTCGTCCACGACCAGGATCCGTTTCGCGCTGCGCGCCTGCGCGACGATGAAGTCCTCGTCGAGCGGCACCAGCCAGCGCAGGTCGACCACCCGCACCTTCCAGCCGTGCGCGGCCTCGATCCGGCGCGCGGCGCGCAGGCTCATCGGCACGCCGTTGCCGTAGGTGAACACGACCAGGTCGTCCGCCTCCGGCGCGTATACCCGGCCCTCGCCCAACACCATCGCCTGGCCCTGTTCGGGGTACGGGAACAGCCACTGGCCGTCGCCGGCCTCGTGCAGGTCCTTGGCCATGTACAGCGCGATCGGCTCCAGGAACACCGCCACGCGCCCGTCCACCTTCGCCAGCGCCGCCAGCGTGCGCAGCATCGCCACCGCGTCGTCGCCGCGCGAGGGACAGCCGACCACGATGCCCGGGATGTCGCGCAGCGCGGCGATCGAGTTGTCGTTGTGGAAATGCCCGCCGAAGCCGCGCTGGTAGCCGAGCCCCGCGATCCGCACGACCATCGGGTTGCGGTACTGGTCGTTGCTGAAGAACTGCAGGCTGGCCGCCTCGCCGCGGACCTGGTCGCAGGCGTTGTGGAAGTAGGCCAGGTACTGGATCTCCGGCAGCGGCAGCATGCCCATGTTGGCGTAGCCTTGGGCCAGGCCAAGGATCATGGTCTCGTCGAGCAGCGTGTTGAACACGCGCGCGCCCCTGAACGCCTTCTGCAGGCCCTTGGTCACGGTATAGACGCCGCCCTTCTGCGCCACGTCCTCGCCGAACAGCAGCGACTCCGGGTACTTGGCCATCAGGTCGTGCAGGGCCTGGTTGATCTGGATCGCCAGGTGGCGCGGGGGCTGCTTCTCCGGCAGCTTTTCCGCACCACCGAACGCCGCCGCGCGGGCCTGCGGCGGGGCGGGCCGTGCCGCCTCCCGCGCCACCGCCGCCGGCGTGTACGGCGCCAGCGGCGCGACCACTTCGGCCAGCGAGGCCAGCTTCGGCCGGCGGTCGGCCTCTTCCGCCGCGGCGAAGCAGCGCCTGCGGGTGGCTTCGTAGAGCTCCAGCAGCTGGTCGGCCGACAGCAGCCCCGACTCCAGCGCGATCGCCGCACTGCGCAGCAACGGGTCGGTCGCCTCCACCGCGCACAGCTCCTCGATGCTGCGCCACTCGATCTCGAAGTCGGTGCCGGCGTGGCCCATGATGCGCGTGGTGCGCA
>CAZBDE010000248.1:0-4201 GCA_964490415.1 uncultured Pseudoxanthomonas sp.
TTCATGCTCTTCTGTAGGAGCTCCCTTCAGGGGCGACCCGACGCCGTCGGAATCACGACGCCGTCGCCCGTGCCGACGTCGTCGGGTCGCCCCTGAAGGGAGCTCCTACAAAAAACCATTCCCGAACGGGCACCAACCGGCCGTCCCGCCCCGCTGGCCCCACCCCCCCAAAACCCGGATAATCCGCAAAAGCCGGTCGGAGCCGCTTCCCACGAAGCCACCCGCCCGGCTTTTTCCGTGTCGGGAGACCGGCCACGCCCGCAGGCGCCCCGATGGCGCCTCACCCAAGGGCAGGGCAGCCCCCCGCCACGGTCCATCCCGCGGCCCCGATGGCCGCCAGATAAAGGAGTCATGGCCATGGGCCAGTCAGTCGTCGTCATCGGCGCCCAGTGGGGCGATGAAGGCAAGGGCAAGATCGTCGACCTGCTCACCGAGGATATCGGCGCCGTCGTGCGCTTCCAGGGCGGCCACAACGCCGGCCACACCCTGGTCATCAACGGCAAGAAGACCGTCCTGCACCTGATCCCGTCCGGCATCCTGCGCGACGACGCGCTGTGCCTGATCGGCAACGGCGTGGTCATCTCGCCCGCGGCCCTGATCAAGGAGATCGGCGAACTGGAAGCGGCCGGCGTGGAAGTGCGCAGCCGCCTGAAGATCAGCCCGGCCGCCCCGCTGATCATGCCGTACCACATCGCCCTGGATCAGGCCCGGGAGAAGGCCGCCGGCAAGGACGCCATCGGCACCACCGGCCGCGGCATCGGCCCGGCCTACGAGGACAAGGTCGCCCGCCGCGGCATCCGCATCGCCGACCTGCACTATCCCGACCAGCTGGCCGAGAAGCTGCGCAGCGCGCTGGACTACCACAACTTCGTCCTGACCAAGTACCTGGGCGCGGACGCGATCGACTTCCAGCAGACCTACGACGAGGCCCTGGCCTTCGGCGAGTACGTGCAGCCGATGAAATACGACGTGGCCGGCATTTGCCACGACCTGCGCAAGCAGGGCAAGCGCGTGCTGTTCGAGGGTGCGCAGGGCGCGCTGCTGGACATCGACCACGGCACCTACCCGTACGTCACCAGCTCCAACACCACCGTCGGCGGCGCGCTGGCCGGCGCCGGCGTGGGCGCCGATGCGATCGACTACGTGCTGGGCATCGCCAAGGCCTACGCCACCCGCGTCGGCGGCGGCCCGTTCCCGACCGAGCTGGACGACGAGATCGGCCAGGGCCTGCGCGACCGCGGCGCCGAGTACGGCGCCTCCACCGGCCGCCCGCGCCGCTGCGGCTGGATGGACATCGTCGCGCTCAAGCGCGCCGTGGCCATCAACGGCATCTCCGGCCTGTGCATCACCAAGCTCGACGTGCTCGACGGCATGGAGAAGCTGAAGATGTGCATTGCCTATGAGTACCGCGGGAAGCGCACCGAGTACGCGCCGCTGGATGCGCAGGGGTGGGAGGAGATCACGCCGGTGTACCTGGAGTTCCCGGGGTGGAGCGAGAATACCCATGGGATCACGGTGTGGGACGAGTTGCCGCCGGCGGCGCGGGCCTACCTGCGGGCTCTGGAGGAGCTGGCGGGGTGCCCGATCAGCATCGTCAGTACCGGGCCGGACCGGGAGCATACGATGGTGTTGCAGGATCCGTTTGCTTGATAGGTTCGCGTCAGTCGCCGTACCAGCAAGAAGGCCCCGCAAGGGGCCTTCTTTGTTCTTGAACCAGATCGATCTGCGGGCGATAGTCACTTCTTTTAAATCAGGCGGGGCACAGCCCCGATTCTCACGCTTTGCAGGGGATGCTCGTTTGAACCATACCGCACTTTCCTCCTTCATCTGGTCCGTGGCCGACCTGCTGCGCGGCGACTACAAGCAGAGCGAGTACGGACGGGTGATCCTGCCGTTTACCGTGCTGCGCCGACTGGACTGCGTGCTGGCCGACACCAAGGCGGCGGTGCTCAAGGAGTTCGAGGCCAAGACCAAGGCCGGGCTGAATCCCGATCCGTTCCTGCTGCGCAAGTCCGGCCAGAGCTTCTACAACACCTCGCCCTTGGACCTGCCGACCTTGCTGGGCGACCAAGACCACATCCGCCAGAACCTGTACGCCTACATCCAGGGCTTCTCGCCCGCGGCGCGCGACATCTTCGAGCGCTTCGACTTCCACGCCCAGGTCGAGCGCCTGGCCAAGGCCAACCTGCTGTACCTGGTCACCGAGAAGTTCGCCCGCATCGACCTGCACCCCAAGGCGGTGGACAACGCCCGCATGGGCGGCGTGTTCGAGGAGCTGATCCGCAAGTTCGCCGAAATCTCCAACGAGACCGCCGGCGAGCACTTCACCCCGCGCGAGGTCATCCGCCTGATGGTGAACCTGCTGTTCATCGAGGACGACGATGTGCTCAGCCCCGGCAACGACGTGGTGCGCACGATCTACGACCCCACGGCCGGCACGGGCGGCATGCTCTCGGTGGCCGGCGAGTACCTGGCCGAGCACAACCCGCAGGCCCGGCTGACGATGTACGGCCAGGAACTCAACGACGAGTCCTATGCCATCTGCAAGGCCGACATGCTGATCAAGGGCCAGGACGTGGCCAACATCGTGGCGGGCAATACCCTCAGCGACGACGGCCACGCCAGCCGCAGGTTCGACTACATGCTCTCCAATCCGCCGTTCGGCGTGGAATGGAAGAAGGTGGAGAAGGCCGTACGCGCCGAGCACGAGCAGAAAGGCTTCGACGGCCGCTTCGGTCCCGGCCTGCCGCGCGTGTCCGACGGCTCGATGCTGTTCCTGATGCACCTGCTCAGCAAGATGCGCCCGGCCAAGGACGGCGGCAGCCGCTTCGGCATCGTGCTCAACGGCTCGCCGCTGTTCACCGGCGGGGCCGGCAGCGGCGAGAGCGAGATCCGCCGTTACGTGCTGGAGAACGACCTGGTCGAGGCCATCGTCGGCCTGCCGACGGACATGTTCTACAACACCGGCATCGCCACCTATGTCTGGATCCTGTCCAACCGCAAGCCGGCTGCGCGCAACGGCAAGGTCCAGCTGATCGACGCCAGCGGCTACTGGCGGAAGATGCGCAAGAGCCTGGGCAGCAAGCGCAAGGAGATGGGCGAGGCCGACATCGCCACCGTCACCCGCCTGTTCGGCGACTTCGTGGAAGCCGAACGGGTCAGCGTGATCGATGCCGCCGGCCAGCCTGTCGGGCAACCGCAGCTCGTGCTGGCTGGCACCGCGCTGCCGCTAGCGCCCGACGGCGGACGCCTCAAGCGGGTGCCGATCTCGCGCATCTTCCGCAACCAGGACTTCGGCTACACCACCATCACCGTCGAGCGTCCGCTGCGCGACGAGGCGGGCAACGTGGTGCTGGGGCAGAAAGGCAGGCAGAAAGGCAAGCCGCAGCCGGACAGCAGCCTGCGTGACACCGAGAACGTGCCGCTAGGCCAGGACATCGGCGCCTACTTCGAGCGCGAGGTGCGACCCCATGCGGGCGACGCCTGGATCGACGCGGACAAGAGCAAGGTCGGCTACGAGATTCCGTTCAACCGTCACTTCTACGTTTTCGAGCCGCCGCGCAGCCTGCATGCGATCGACGAGGAGCTGAAGGCGGTTACGGCCAGCATCATGAAGATGCTGGGGGAGCTGGCGGAATGAGCTTGCCGAGGTATGGGGAGTATAAGGACAGTGGCGCAGAGTGGTTAGGAAGCGTGCCTGACCATTGGAGCGTGGGTCGCCTCAAGTCGCAGGTTTCTCTGGTCACCGTGAAGGCCACTCAGCGCCTCCGTCCTATTGCATTAGAGAATATAGAAGGCTGGTCCGGCAGATTCATCCCAACCGAAGGTGGGTTCGAAGGTGAGGGCATTGCCTTCGTGGCTGGCGATCTACTTTTCGGCAAGCTGCGCCCTTATCTTGCCAAGGCTTACCTCGCCAACGGCTCGGGGGAGGCAGTCGGAGACTTCCACGTTCTCCGTCCAAGAGGAACGATGAATGCGCGCTTCTTGCAGTATCAAATACTCAGCAAGGCGTTCATCGATGTTATCGATGGTTCGACCTTCGGCTCGAAGATGCCCAGGGCCAGTTGGGAGTCATTGGGGAACATGCCATTGGCGCTTCCGTCTGCCCATGAGCAGGCCGCAATCGCCACCTTCCTCGATCGCGAAACCGCCAAGATCGACGCGCTGATTGCCGAGCAGGAAAAGCTCATCGCCCTGCTGG
>CAZBDE010000249.1:0-4136 GCA_964490415.1 uncultured Pseudoxanthomonas sp.
CGATGGTGAAGTAGCGCTTGGCCGGGATCGGCGGGAGTTCGCGGTTGCTGCCCGGATCAAGCATGCGTCCCGGCTCCCGAATAAGCCTCCACCCGCTCCTTCAGCTTCTGGCCCGGCCGGAAGGTGACCACGGTGCGGGCGGAGATCGGGATCTCCTCGCCGGTCTTCGGATTGCGGCCCGGACGCTGGTTCTTGCGGCGCAGGTCGAAGTTGCCGAAGCCCGACAGCTTCACCTGGCGGCCGCCCTGCAGCGCCTCGCGCAGCACCTCGAAGAACGCGTCGACGAATTCCTTCGCCTCGCGCTTGTTCAGGCCTACCTCGTCGAACAGACGCTCGGCCATCTCCGCCTTGGTCAATGCCATTGCCGTTTCCCCCTGTATCAGCCGCGGATCCTGGCGCCGTGGTCGCGGCCAAGTACGGCCACCACCCGTTCCACCAGCGCATCCGCATCCTCGTCGGTCAGAGTGCGCGCGTTGTCCTGCAAAATCAAGCCCATAGCCAGACTCTTGCATCCGGATTCAACGCCCGGGCCCTGGTAGCGGTCGAACAGCAGCAGGTCGCGCAGGACCGGGCCGGCGGCGGCGCGGACGCTGTCGGCCAGAGCCGCCCAGGTCACGTGTTCGGCGACCACGAAGGCCAGGTCGCGGCGCACGGCCGGGTAGCGCGAGAGTTCGACGGCGCGCGGCAGGGCCCGCTGTTCCAGTGGCTCCAGGTCCAGTTCGAAGCCGACCACCTCCCCGTCCAGGTCCAGCGCCCGGGCCAGGCGCGGGTGCAACTGGCCGATCCAGCCCAGGCGGACGTCACCGCCTTCCAGGTCGGCGCGGTACACGTCCGCGCTGCGGCCCGGGTGGCCGAAGGCTTCGGCCGAGGGACGGAAAGCCAGGTGCGCGCCGGTCGCGGCGGCCAGCGACTCCAGGTCGCCCTTCAGGTCATGGAAGTCGACCTTGCGCGATGCCGCGCCCCACTGCTCGGCCGTGGCGTCGCCGCAGGCCACCGCGGCGATGCGCCGGGTCTCCAGCGGCGGCGGCATCGGGCCGCCCGCGGCGCGCGGCGCCTCGTCGGCGGCGGCGAACACGCGGCCCAGCTCGAACAGGCGCACGCGCCCGGCCTGGCGCGACGCATTGCGCGCCAGTGCCGCCACCAGCCCCGGCAGCAGCCGTGGCCGCATCACCGCCAGCTCGGCGCTGAGCGGATTGGCCAGCGGCACGGTGCCGGAGTTGCTGTGCCACTGCTCCAGCAGCGCGGCCTCGACGAAGGCGAAGCTGACCGCTTCCAGGTAATCGCGCGCGACCAGCTGGCGGCGCAGGTCGGCTTCCGGCACCCGCGTCTCGCTGGGCGCGGCGATGCGCGCCGGACCGCCGGGCACCGTGGACGGGATCCGGTCGTAGCCGTGGATCCGCGCCAGTTCCTCGATCAGGTCCTCTTCGATGGCGATGTCGAAGCGGCGGCTGGGCGGGGTCACCTGCCAGCCGTCCGCGGCGGCGGCGACCTGCATGCCCAGCGCGCGCAGGATGCGCTCGACTTCGGCATCGGCGATGTCGATGCCGAGCACGCGGGCGATGCGGGCGCGGCGCAGGCCGATCGCGACGGGCTGCGGCAGGTGCTCGGCCAGCACGGCCTCGGTGAGGGGACAGGGCACGCCGCCGGCGACGTCCACGATCAGGCGCGTCGCGTACTCGACGGCCACGCGCGGCAGCTCCGGATCCACGCCGCGCTCGAACCGGTGGCCCGCATCCGTGTGCAGGCCGAGCCGGCGGCTGCGACCGATGATCGCCGGGGGAATCCAGTGCGCGGCCTCGAGGAACACGTTGCGGGTGCATTCGGTGACCTTGGTGTCCTCGCCGCCCATGATCCCGCCCAGCGCGACGGCGCGCGCGCCGCGACCGCCGCGGCTGTCGGAGACGACCAGGAATTCGCCGTCCAGCTCCGCGTCGCGGCCATCGAGCAGCTTCACCGTCTCGCCCGCGCGCGCCGGGCGCACTACGACCGGACCTTCCAGCGTGTCGCGGTCGAACGCGTGCATCGGCTGGCCCAGCTCCAGCATCACGTACTGGGTCACGTCGACCAGGAAACTGATCGGGCGCACGCCGGCGCGGCGCAGGCGCTCGGCCATCCACACCGGGGTCGGTGCGGTCGCATCCACGTTCTCGATCACCCGGCCCGCGAAGCGCGGCACGCGCTCGCCGGCTTCGAGCACCACCTCCATCGCCGCCCCGCCCTGCGCCGGCACCGGCGCCACGTCCAGCGCCACGACTTCGCTGGCCAGCGCGGCGGCCACGTCGTAGGCGATGCCGCGCACGCTGAAGCAGTCGGCGCGGTTGGGGGTGAGCTTGATCTCGATGCTGGCGTCGGGCAGGCCCAGGTAGTCGACCAGCGCGGTGCCGACCGGCGCGTCGGCCGGCAGTTCGAGCAGGCCCGAAGCATCGGCGTCCAGGCCCAGCTCCTTCGCCGAGCAGAGCATGCCGCTCGACTCCACGCCACGCAGCTTCGCCGCCTTGATCGCGATGCCGCCCACGTTCGAACCGACGGTGGCCAGCGGCGCGACCAGCCCGGCGCGCGCGTTCGGCGCGCCGCAGACGATCTGCAGCGGCTCGCCGCTGCCGATGTCGACCTTGCACACCTGCAGGCGGTCGGCTTCCGGGTGCTTGACCGCTTCCACGATCCGCGCCACCACCACGCCGGCCAGGCCGTCGCCCAGCGCGGTGACCTCTTCGACCTCCAGGCCGATCGCGGTCAGCGTCGCCGCCAGCCCCTCGCGGTTGGCGGAGGTCGGCACGTGGCTGCGCAGCCAGTTCTCGGAGAATTTCATCGTTGCTCGGGGTCCATGGCGCGGGCCCGGGCCCGCGGTGAATGACGGAAGGTGTGGATGGCCTCAGGCGAACTGGCGCAGGAAGCGCACGTCGTTCTCGAAGAACGCGCGCAGGTCGGCGACCCCGTAGCGCAGCATCGCGAAGCGCTCCACGCCCAGGCCGAAGGCGAAGCCGGTGTAGCGCTCCGGATCGATGCCGCAATTGCGCAGCACGTTCGGGTGGACCATGCCGCAGCCCAGCACCTCCAGCCAGCGCACGCTGCCGTCGGGCTGCTGCCAGGCGATGTCGACCTCGGCGCCCGGCTCCACGAACGGGAAGTAGCTGGGGCGGAAGCGCATCTGGAAGTCGCGCTCGAAGAACGCGCGGACGAACTCGGTGAGCGTGCCCTTGAGGTCGGCGAAGGTGGAATGCTCGTCGACCAGCAGGCCTTCGACCTGGTGGAACATCGGCGAGTGGGTCTGGTCGCTGTCGCTGCGGTAGACCTTGCCGGCGGCGATCATCCGCAGCGGCGGCGCGTGCTCGCCCATGTAGCGGACCTGCACGCCGGAGGTATGCGTGCGCAGCAGGCGCGCCACGCCGCTGGCGTCCGGCGGGAAGTAGAAGGTGTCGTGCATGGCGCGCGCCGGGTGGTGCGGCGGGAAGTTCAGCGCCTCGAAGTTGTGCCGGTCGTCTTCGATCTCCGGGCCGTCGGCGAGTTCGTAGCCCAGCCGGCCGAAGATCTCGGCGATGCGCTCCAGGGTGCGCGAGACCGGGTGGATGCCGCCGCGCTGCGCGTCGCGCCCCGGCAGGGTCACGTCGATCGCCTCGCCCGCCAGGCGCGCGTCGAGCGCGGCGGATTCCAGCAGCGCCTTGCGCGCGGCCAGCGCCTCGCCGACCGTATCGCGCACGCGGTTGATCGCTTCGCCCGCGGCCTTGCGCTCCCCGGCCGGCAACGCGCCCAGCCGCTTGAGCTGCGCGGTGACGCTGCCCTGCTTGCCGAGCAGGCTGACCCGCAGCGCCTCCAGCGCCTCGGGAGTCTGCGCCGCTGCGATGTCGGCCAGCGCCTGCGCTGCCAGGGAATCGATTTCGCTCATTCGGTTTTCCAAAGGCCGAAAAAACAATGGGGAAGGACTTGCGCCCTTCCCCACGTGTGCCGGGCGGAGAACCGCCCGATGCCTCGTTTACGGTGGAGAGACGGCCCTCAGGCCGCCAGGGCGCCCTTCGCCTTCTCGGCCAGCGCCGTAAACGCGGCCGCGTCGTGCACGGCGATGTCCGCCAGCACCTTGCGGTCGAGGGTGATGCCGGCCTTGAGCAGGCCGTTCATGAAACGGCTGTAGCTCAGGCCGT
>CAZBDE010000250.1:0-4129 GCA_964490415.1 uncultured Pseudoxanthomonas sp.
CCAAGTACACCCCGGAGAACGCCAAGGTCCGCCTGGCCACCGACCCGCACGCCCCGGCACAGTTCCGCGCGGTCGGCGCACCGTCGAACCTGCCGGCGTTCGCCGCGGCGTTCAAGTGCGAGCCGGGCAAGCCGATGGCCCGCCAGGGCGACGGCCAGGTCGTGATCTGGTAACCGCCCGCGTTCCGGCGACACCCCGCGAGGCCCGGCTTGTCCGGGCCTCGTCCTTTTGGAGCCCGCCCGTTCCCGCCCCGGCACCCGTTCACATTTCCGGCATGAAACCGCCGTTTTCCGTGCCGGTGGGCGCCGGCCGCCTTGCTACACTCCGGCGACCATTCCCGCCGAGGCCCCCGCCCCGATGATGCCCACGCCCCGCCCGCTCGTCCTCGCCCTCGGCCTCGGCCTGCTCGCTCTGGTGTCCACGGCCGACGCCGACGCCCAGCGCAAGAAGACCAAGACCCCGGCCGTCAGCGCGGACTGCACCGATTTCTACAGCCAGGCCAACGCCGGCTGGCTCAAGGCCAACCCTGCGCCGGCCGATGGCGCGGTCAGCGCGATGGGCCAGTTGAACGACCTGGCCCTGCGCCAGCAGCGCGAACTGCTCGACGCGGCGGCGAAGTCGCCGCAGAACGACGTGCAGCACCGGCTCGGCGACTTCTGGGCCAGCGGCCTGGACGAGGCCGCGGTCGAGGCCGACGGCTCGCGCCCGATCTCCACGCTGCTGACCCGCATCAGCGCGATCAAGCGCGGCAAGGACGTGCCGGCGACGGTCGCCGCGCTGCACCAGGTCGGCATCCCGGTGCTGTTCAACTTCGCCCCGGACGTGGACCTGAAGGCGCTCGACCGCCACATCGGCTACTTCATGCAGGGCGGCACCGGCCTGCCCGACCCGGCCTTCTACATCCGCGACGACGCCGACACCCAGGCCGTGATCGGCCGCTACCGCGACTACGTCAAGCAGGTCCTGGCCCTGACCGGCACGCCGAAGGAGCGCCTGGACGCCGACGCCAAGGCGGTGATCGACATCGAGACGGCGATCGCGCGCAAGTCGCAGTCGGCGGCCGAACTCAGCAACCCCTTCCGCAACTATGCGCCGGTCACGGTCGCCGAGACCGCCAAGCGCTACCGCAACCTGCAGCTGCGCGAGTTCCTCGACGCGCAGGGCGTGAAGGACGACCTGGTGTCGCTGCCCGATGCCGCGCTGTTCGCCGAGCTGGACGCGATGATCAACCGGTTCAAGCCGGAGCAGTGGCGGGCCTACCTGGCCTGGCGCGTGGGCGACGCCATGGCGCCGTACCTGTCCGCGAGCTTCCGCGACGCCAGCTACGGCTTCCGCGGCCAGGTCCTGCAGGGCCTGGCCGCGCCGGCGCCGCGCTGGCAGCAGGTGCTGGAAGCGATCAACACCGCCGCCGGCCCGATGCTGGGCCGCGAATACGCCGAGCGCCACCTCACCAGCGAGGAACGCCGCCGCGCCGCCGTGGTCGCCGACGAGGTGCGCGAAGCGCTGGTCGCCTCGCTGGAAACCAACAGCTGGCTCAGCCCGGAAGCCAAGGCCGAGGCCAGGGCCAAGCTGGCGGCGCTGAAGATCGAGGTCGGCACACCGCGCCGCGACCTGGACTACACCGTGCAGCCGATGGGCCGCGGCAGCTTCGGCAGCAACATGCTGATCGCCTCGACCTGGCGCCACCGCGAGGAGATGAAGCGGATCGGCAAGGGCAATGCCGACCGCCGCTGGGACGTGCTGCCGCAGCAGCCGGCGCTGGCCTACGACATCGCCCAGAACCGCCTGATCGTCACCGCCGCGGCGCTGCAGCCGCCGCTGTTCGATGCCGGCGACGAGGCCACCCTGTATGGCGGCTACGGTGCGCTGGTCGGCACCCAGCTCGGCCGCGCGATCGACAACCGGGGCGCGCAGGTGGACGCCAAGGGCGACCTGCGCAACTGGTGGACCCCGGCCGACAACGCCGCCTGGACGAGCCTGGGCGACCGCGTCGCCGCGCAGTACTCGGCGCAGGCCTACCCCGGGGTGCAGGGCGGCAAGGTCAATGGTGCGCAGGTGCGCGACGTGGCCCTGGCCGACCAGGGCGGCCTGGAACTGGCCACGGTGGCCTGGGCCAAGGCCCGGCCGGACGCCACGCCCGCCGAGCAGAAGCCGCTGTTCGCCGCGTGGTCGAAGCTGTGGGCGCAACAGGTCTCGGAGAACGCCGCGGCCGAGCGCGTGAGCGCGGAGATCCACGCTCCCGGCGAGCTGCGCAGCAACGTGCCGCTGTCCAACCTGCCCGCCTTCGGCGCCGCGTACGGCTGCAAGGCCGGCACGCCGATGCAGCGCGCCGAGGCCGAACAGGTGCGGATCTGGCGCTGATTCCGCCGCGGCACGGGAAAATGGAAAAAGGCGCGGTCATCCGCGCCTTTTTCCATGCTGTCCGGGGCTTGCCCCGCTGCGCTTTTGCCCCACCTCCACCATCGCCGGCAGCGGAGCAGGCCCCGCATTACATGGGGCGTAGCGGCGGTTTCTTCCGGCCGAACGGCGGCTGCCCGCGCCAGTAGCGGATCACCAGCCAGCCGAACAGCATGCCGCCCAGATGGGCGAAGTGGGCCACCCCCGGCTGCCAGCCGGTGAAGCCCATCACCAGTTCGGCCACGCCGAACAGGACCACGAAGGTGCGCGCCTTCATCGGGATCGGCGGGAACAGCAGCATCACCCGCTGGTTCGGGAACAGCATCCCGTAGGCCAGCAGCAGGCCGAACACGCCGCCGGACGCGCCCAGGGTCGGGTACACGCCGCCGCCGCTGCGCACCGACCACCAGCCCACCGCCAGCTGGCACAGGCCCGCGCCGGCGACGCAGATCAGGTAATAGGCGAGGAAGCGGCGCGTGCCCCAGGTCAGTTCCAGCGGCGCGCCGAACATGTACAGGGCCAGCATGTTGAACAGCAGGTGGCTGAGGCTGCCGTGCAGGAAGCCATAGGTCAGCAGCTGCCAGGGCTGGAAGTTCTGGCCCGGCGAGAACGGATCGAAGCCGGTCGGCGGCCACAGCATGAATGCTTCGAAGGTGCCCTGCCCCAGCAGCATCTGCAGCAGGAACAGCACGCCATTGGCGATCAGCAGGCCCTGGGTGGCGGGGGGCAGTCGCGAAAGCATGCGATGCGGCTCCGGGAAGCGGACGGGCGGACATCATAGCCGTGTCCATCGCCGGGCTGCGGACGGGCCGGGCAACGCGACCGCCGCCGCCGGCCCTCGCCGCTACGCCTGCCGCCCCCTGCGCGGCGGCGGCCCCCACACTGCGGCATCGATGTCCTCCACGCTGCGCACCCGCTTCACCCTGCCGCGTTCCACCGCCACGCCCTCTGCGCGCAGGCGCCGGCACTGTTCGCGCCAGCCGTCCGAACCCTCGGGAAAGGCGATGCGCCCGTCGGCGCGCAGGACCCGGTGCCAGGGCAGCGCCGGATCCTCGTTGCCGGCCAGCACCCGTGCGGCCAGCCGCGCCCGCCCCGGCAGGCCGGCGCGGCGGGCGACCTCGCCGTAGCCGGCGACCTGGCCGGGCGGGATCGCGCGCACCGCCGCCAGGATGCGGCGGGCGGGGTCGGTTTCCTCGCGGGCAGACGCGGTGGCCATCAACGGCTAGCATACCGGTGGGGGATCGCGAGGGAGTGCCGATGCGCAATTTCGAACAGATCCGCAGCCACCTGCTCACCGCCGGCTTCCGCCTGACCATGCAGGAGCCGTACGTGGCCTGCGTGGAGCTGTCGCTGGAGGGCGGCAGCCGCCACCAGTCGATCTTCGTTTCCGAGCTGGACGGCGACGACGAGCGGCCGATGCTGCGGGTCAGCACGGTGATCGCGCCGACCACCGGCATCGATGCGCGCCGCGCGCTGGTGTTCAACTGGCAGAGCAGCGTCGGTTACCTGGCCATCGGCGAGCTGGACGGCGTGCCCTACCTGCAACTGTGCGAGAACCGTCCCTACGACGGCCTCACGCCCGCCGAGATCGAGCGCCTGGTGCTGGAGATCGGCGGCCTGGGCGACCGCATGGAGCGCGTGCTGTCGGCCGAGGGCGACCTGCTGTAGGACGGAAAAGGGAAGGGGCAAAAGCCGGGGCAAAAGCCAAAACCGGGGTCAGAGTGCACTTTCG
>CAZBDE010000251.1:0-4123 GCA_964490415.1 uncultured Pseudoxanthomonas sp.
CGCCTCGCTGGAAGGCGAGATTGTCGTAGACCTTCTGCACCGTCTCATCGGTCGGGAAACCGTCATTGAACTTGAGGGTGCCGATGCGCGATTCCACCGTATCCGGGGTGGTGATATCTCCCGGGATCGGCGTGGTCATTTTCATCTTCGGCGCGTCCTGCGCCGCTGAGATGCCTGCTGTCAGAGAGCAGGCTAGCGCGGTGGCCAGAACAGTCATGATTTTCATTGGGTTTTTCAGCGGGCGGTGCATGGTCTTTCTCCTGGGGCTCTTCGTATTCCGCGGGTGATTCGCCCCATGCCGACTGCGAACCCGCTGATTGATTGATTCCGTGCTTTATCGGCCTGTCGCACGGCCTGCTGGAGCGAAGATTTATACACCGTAGGGGATTGCATCGACTTGACTATTTGTGACACATTCTATCCCCCGCGGCAGCCAGAGCGCTGTTCTGGCTACCGATACAGGTGCTTCGCAAGTCAATGATTTCGCCCAGGAAACCGCAACCGATCATGCGCGCGAGTGGCGTGGTGCCGGGTGGCTATGATCGCGCCGCCTCGACGATAGCTTTGGCGCCGCTGCTGGAGCAATTCGGGGTGAGCCTGGACAGCTTGCTGACCGAGTCGGGATTACCGATCGGTTTGTTCGAGCATCCCGACAACCTGATTCCGTTCCGCGAGGGCACTCGCCTGATGGGCCTTTGCGCCGACCGTACCGGGTGCCCCCACTTTGGCCTGCTGATGGGCGAAGCGACCCCGTTGGAGGCTTACGGCATCGTGGCCGATTTGATGAAGTCCGCAGCAGACGTTCGTGCCGCACTGAAGCTGATGTGTCGATTCATGACCCTCGCCGACGGTGGCGGGCTGCTGACGCTGTCGGAAATCAATCAGTTCGCCAGTTTCAGTTATACGGTCTACGAACCGGGTGTCGAACGGGCGGAGGTACTATGCGACAACGCATTGGCTGTTTCTTTCAGCGTGCTGCGCACGCTTTGCGGGCACAAGTGGCTCCCGCACGAAATCCTGTTTTCGCGCAGCCGCCCAGCCGACATCCAGCCGTATATCAACCTCTTCAAGGCACCCTTGCGATTCGATGTCGAACAGGCCGCAGTGGTCTTCAAGTGCGCATGGCTCGATGCGCCGCTTGCCACCGCCGACCCCGCGCGGTTGCAAATCCTCGAAGCAAAGGCACGCGCGCTGGAAGCCGGTGAAACCGGCGATCTCCTCGCCCAGGTGCGCCGTGTCGTGCGCCGGCAATTATTGACCGGCGGTTGTTCGATGCATGCCGTTGCCGCCGAACTGGGCATGCACCGGCGTACCCTCGACCGCCACCTGCACCGCCATGGCGTCGGCTTCAAGGCATTGAGCGATGAGGTCCGCCATGAAGTGGCGCGCCAACTACTGGCCGATACCGCAATGCCGGTCATTGCGATTGCGCAGAGTCTGCACTACGCCGGCCCGAGTGCGTTCACGCGCGCCTTTCGCCGCTGGTCGGGAATCACTCCCACGCATTGGCGTGAGTCGGCAAGAAGGCCTTCGCTTGCGTGATCGGCGGGATTCGAACGTTTCGGCAAGCCGATTGATGCACGACGCGCCTACAACCCGCCTTCTCCGACGCAAGCCATTCGTCCATGTGAGTTTCGAGGACGTTGGGGAATGCGGATCCGGGTTCAAGTACGGCGTCATTTTACCCGGTTTCTACCCTCCATTTTGTCTGCTTCGTGGACGCGTGACGTGGTGCTTATCGCGCCAGGACTTCAACTAGCGGTGCGCCAGTAGATCCCGACGGTGGTTTGATGCCAAGGAATGCGGCAAGGGTTACAGCGACATCCACTGTCTGCACTCGGCGGTTGACCGTCAATGGCTTGAGTTCCATTCCGGCAAACACTATGGGAACGAAGGTGTCATATCGCCACGGTGAGCCGTGGGTCGATGCAACCACCAGGCCTTCCATATCGTTGATGAACCAGTTCGGCTCAAAGACGACATAGACTTCGCCCGACCGTTTCGAATTGAAATTATTGATGACGGCCCGGTAGATATCGGTATCGGGAAGATTGCCATCGCGCAGTGCCGAACTCGACACGGCGAGTGACACGCCGTTGAATTTTGACAGCTCCTCGACCACCGCAGCCTCAAGTGCTTTCTGGTCGATATCCTGATTGTTCTTCACTGCGTCGCTGAAATACACGTAGGGGTGGTCATACGCCGCGATCAGGTCATCGTCGATCTTGTACTGCTTCTTGACGCGTTCAATCGCTGAGTTGCTGTCCCAGCTGTTCGGATTGACATAGCCTGCCGGAATTTTGAGCCCGTTCAGGTAACCGGGTGTGTCAGGTCCGCCGTGGTCAGCCGACAAAACGATCAGCGTGTTTTCGAGCCCGACCTGTTCATCGACAAAAGCGATCAGCTCGGCGAGCGTGCGGTCAAGACGCAATATGTTGTCCTCGGCCTCAAGACTCGATGGACCGAAGATGTGGCCTACATAGTCTGTCGAGGAGAAGCTCACGCTCAGGTAATCCGGGACGGCATCCTGCCCGAGTTTCTCTTCGACCAGCGCCTGCTTCGCAAAATCCAGAACGAGTCGATCACCGGCTGGACTCAGGGTCAGCCAGGTCGTGAAGTACTTGGTGCTGCCATCACCGAAGGAATGAGGGAAGGTGCGGCCGAAACCGCCAAGATCCGTCTCCCACTCGCGGTCGTCTGAATCGCCGAACATATAGGTGTCCAGGTGGTGCAGCAGCTCCCAATCGGTGCCGGCAAACTGTTGCGTCGGCCGGGCCTGATTGAACGCGTTGACCCACCCCGGGTACCTCTCCAGGTAATAGCTGCTTGTGACGAACTCGCCGCTGGCCTTGGAGAACCAGTAAGCGGTTCCTGAATGCCCGGCCATTGCGATAGCACCGCGGTCCTTGACCGAAACGCCAATGACCTTCGCTTCGCCCCCGGTATTGCTGCGCAGCTCATCCGCAAAGGTCGTGACGAGAATAGCGGCCGGCGAACGTCCCTCGCTCCGCGCAGCGCGCTGCGTTGGATCAATCTCGGTGGCCGCATCGACCGACGCGCCTTGGGTCAGGAGCCGGTAATCAGGATCTTCGACGTTGTAGGTCGTGAAGCCTGTCTCACGATCAAACCAGACGTTTCCGACCATGCCGTGCGCCGACGGATGTGCGCCGGTCGAAAGCGTAGTGTGTCCTACAATCGTCTCTGTATTGGCGTGCGCATGATGCGCGTCGCCGTACACAACGCCCGACTCCCACAGGTATCGGAAGCCTCCTTCACCCAGGCGATCATAGTACCGAGTCGGCAAGTCACCGCGCAGCTGATCGACGGTGATCTGCAGAACCAGCCTGGGTTTGTCATTGGCCTGCACTGAGGACACAAACAAGATAACTGCAATAGTTGCGAGTTTCGCTATCGATTCAACTATTCGTTTTGTCATTATGGCACCCCCGCGGGATAATGAGCCCAGGACAAAGAAGCTGCGCTATTGTGTTGGCCGATAAGTAGCGGACTGAAAGATTTCTGGGAATCGCGGGCGAATGGTCCAACGGGGGTGCGGCACTACCGCTTGGGTGGATTCACTGGCGCAACTGCTCCGACCTGCTCCTGCAGGTCGATGAGCGGCTGCTCGCTCACCTTGAGGAATCCGTCGCGTGGTCGATCGAGATCGACAACGAGGGTGATAACCGCACCAAGGAGGGCGATCAGCACGATGATAGTGAGGGGACTACGCCGCTGGATCAAGCCTGCGTTGTAGCCCACCATCCCCAACGTCAGCATCGAGCCGCCGAAGAGCAGGAGGATGATCGTTTCTGGTACCCGTGCGTAGATGCCCACCGTTACCCGCGTCTCGTTTAGGTCGATCATCTCGTTCAGTGAGTCAATGAACAGGGCTAGGACGTCAGATTCGGGTGTGGCGCGGGCCAACTCCTCAGCCAGTGCCCAGAGCTTCTCGTGGAGCTCTACCGATCGAGCTATTTTCACTCGGACGTCTGCCAGATCGTTGGTCGTGATGCGCAGGGGAACGTACTCGCGGAGCAGATTTCGGATCTCGCTCGAGGCCGGCTCTGGTGACCTGCCCCCAATCTTAGGGCCAGCAGCTACTTCGTAGAGTCCTAGTTGGCGA
>CAZBDE010000252.1:0-4120 GCA_964490415.1 uncultured Pseudoxanthomonas sp.
CGGCGCCCCACTCGCCGGGTGCGGCGATCAGGGTCAGGGCGAGCAGGTCGGTGGCCACGGCGACCAGGCCGCCGCGCGCATGCACGGCCTCGGCCAGCGCCTTGTGGTCGCCGACGTGGCCGAAAGTGTCCGGGTACTGCAGCAGCACGCCGAAGGCTTCCGCTTCCAGCGCTTCCTCCGGCGAGCCCACACGCAGCACGATGCCGAGCGGTTCGGCGCGGGTGCGCAGCACTTCCAGGGTCTGCGGATGCACCGCGTCGTGGACGAAGAAGGTGTCGGACCTGGACTTGCCCGAGCGCTTGGCCAGGGTCATCGCCTCGGCCGCGGCGGTGGCCTCGTCCAGCAGCGAGGCGTTGGCGATCTCCATGCCGGTGAGGTCGGCGCACATCTGCTGGAAGTTGATCAGCGCTTCCATGCGGCCCTGCGAGATCTCCGCCTGGTACGGGGTGTAGGCGGTGTACCAGGCCGGGTTCTCGAGGATGTTGCGCAGGATCACCTTCGGCGTGTGGGTGCCGTAGTAGCCCTGGCCGATGAAATTGCGGAACACCTGGTTCTTCAGCGCGATGGCGCGGATCTTCGCCAGCGCCTCTTCCTCGGTGAGGCTGTCGGGCAGGGCCAGCGGCGAGGGCGACTTGATGCTCGACGGCACGATCGCGTCGGTCAGCGCCTCGAGCGAGGCATGGCCGACGGTGGCGAGCATGGTCGCGATCTCGGCGTCGTTGGGGCCGATGTGGCGGCCGACGAAGGCGTCGTGCTGCTCAAGCTCGCGCAGGGAAGGGGTGGGCTGGGACATGGCGGGGCACCGGCGGAGAGAGGAGGGCACCGATGCCGGTCCTTCGATCGGTCGTCCCGCCTGCGCGGGAACGACGCATGAAAACCGGTCTCGATGGGCGCCCCTCTGTCCTTTTGCCTGAGAGTTTGGAAGCTGCGCGGACGAGGTCGCGGCTTCGTGCCCCTTCGGCGCCGGCATGGCCCTGGCGGGCGACCGGTCTCTCCAGAGTGTTGTTCACGGGCGGTGGTATGGGAGCCTGAGCGATTACGGGCTTTTGCGCCTTCGGCAGCGGGTCGCCCCGCTTCTCCCACCGCACGCGGTGTGGGCCGGATTATACGCCCCGCCCGGGCCGGCCGCCCCGGGTGCCCATGGCTTAACATGGCGGCGTATTCAGGGCTGGGCGGGCCTCGCCCGCGACGACGAGAGACTTCCCGGGACCCGCATGCAGGACAGCCCTCCACCCCTATCCCCCGATCCGTGGAAGGTCCGCGACCGCGGCGCCGGCAAGCGGGTCGAGGTGACCCTGGCCGGCGATGGCGCGCCGCTGTCCGGGCACGCGGCACGGCCGGCCGGACCGGGCGACACGCCATGAACGACCGCCGCACCCTGCCGTCCTACCGCCGCCTGGCCCTGCTGCTGGGCGGGCTGGCGATGTTCGGCCCGTTCTCGATCGACACCATCTTCCCGGCCTTCCCGCAGATGGCCGCGCAGTTCGGCGCGGACAAGCTGGCGATGCAGCAGACCATCGCGGTCTACCTGGCCGCGTACGCGCTGATGAGCATCGTCCACGGGCCGCTGTCCGACACGATCGGGCGGCGGCGGGTGATCCTGGGCGGGCTGTCGGTCTTCATCGTCGCCTCGGTGGGCTGCGCGCTGTCGCGCGACCTGCCCACGCTGCTGGCGTTCCGCGCGCTGCAGGGCCTGTCGGCCGGCGTGGGCCTGATCGTCGGCCGCGCGGTGATCCGCGACGTGCTCCACGGCAGCGACGCGCAACGGCTGATGAGCCATGTGTCGATGATCTTCGGCATCGCCCCGGCGATCGCGCCGATCATCGGCGGCTGGATGCTCGGCGCCGGGCGCTGGCCGTTGATCTTCTGGTTCCTGGCCGCGTTCTCGGTGCTGCTGCTGGTGGCCACCGCGCTGTGGCTGCCGGAGACGCACCCGCCGCAGGCGCGCATGCGGCTGCGCCCGGAACGGCTGCTGCGCGACTACGTGGCCATCGCCCTGAACCCGCGCTTCCAGCGCCTGGCTGCGGCCGGTGCATTCGGCTTCGCCGGGCTGTTCCTGTACATCGCCTCGGCGCCGGCGTTCGTGATGGACATGCTGGGGCTGGGCGAACAGGAGTTCGCCTGGCTGTTCTTCCCGACCATCGGCGGCATGACCCTGGGTGCGTTCCTCTCCGGGCGCGTGGCCGGGCGCTGGCAGCCGCCGTACCAGGTCGGCGTGGGCTATGCCTGCATCGCCGCCGCGGCGCTGGGCAACGTGCTGTACAACGCCTTCGTCGACGTGCCGTCGGTGCCGTGGGCGGTGCTGCCGATGAGCCTGGCGGCGTTCGGCGTGGCCCTGGTGTTCCCGGTGCTGACCCTGGCGATCCTGGACATGTACCCGCGCCAGCGCGGCTCGGCCTCCTCGCTGCAGGCCTTCACCCAGCTGGTGCTCAACGCGGCGGTGGCCGGCGTGCTGTCGCCGCTGCTCAGCCGGAACGGCCTGCACCTGGCCCTGGGCATGGCCGGCTTCACCCTGCTGGGCTGGCTGTTCTGGCGCTGGGAGGCGAGGGTGTCGCGCCGGTTTCCGCCGCCGCCGTCATCGCCTACGCTGGAGCCGGGCGAGCAGCTCTGACCCCGAGGAAGCTTCCATGTCGATCCAGTCCAAGGCCCGTCGCGACGCGCGCAAGCGCAAGGACGAGCGCGAGCGCAACAAGGCCCGCGCCGGCGCGCCGCCGATCGAGCCGCATGCCGAGCTGCGCGACCGCGACGGAGACCTGCTGGCCGGCATCGTCCGCCAGTCCGGGGTCTGGGTGCTGGGCATGGACGGGCGCATCGTCGGCAGCAGCGACAGCGCCGCGCAGGTGCTGATGCTGATCCGCCGTGCACAGCGCCTGCATGACGAACAGGGCGTGCCGGTGAAGCTGGTCTATTCCGACGCGCTGCGCGACGCGGCCGAGCTGGAGGCGGCGGCCAACGGCAAGTCGCTGGTCGACTACGAGACGCAGCTCGAAGAGGAGATGGCGGCGGTGCAGCCGGTGGGGCAGGAAGGGGTTTCGCAGGCGCATTGAGCGTGTGGTGAAAGGCAGCGGGGCAAGCCCCACTCTACGGGTGCGTCGGCGTTATTTCGCCATGGCACGGGCGTTGCCTGCGTAGAGCGGGGCTTGCCCCGCTGCCCCACGCCCGGAAACCCCATGCCGCATCACGGCGCCCGGTTCCGTAACGAAAGGGGCCGGCATGCGCCGGCCCCTTTCGTCCCCGCATCTCGCCGCAATCACCCCTGCTTCGCAGGCGCTTCCGGCGCGCCCTGGGCCGCGGGCGTGGCTGGCGCCGCCGCCGTCCCCTGCCAGCCGCACTGCTTGCCTTCGTTCTGCTTCTCCAGCCATCCCTGCAGCGGCGCGAAGTACTCCAGCACCGCGCCGCCATCGATCTGCTCGCTGCCGGTCAGCTCCTTCAGCGTGGCCTGCCAGGGCTGGCTGGAGCCGTGCTGGAGCATCGTCCAGAACTTCCGCCCGGCCTCGGGATTGCCGTAGAAGGTGCAGTCGTACAGCGGACCGGTGTGGCCGGCCGCCTCGCACAGCGACTTGTAGAACTGGAACTGCAGCACGTGCGAGAGGAAGTAGCGCGTGTACGGCGTATTGCCCGGCACGTGGTACTTGGCGCCCGGGTCGAAGAACGCCTCGCCGCGCGCGCTGGCCGGGGCCACGCCCTGGTATTTCGCCTTCAGCTCCCACCAGGCCTGGTTGTAGTGGTCCGGCGCGATCGAGCCGTCGAACACGCCCCAGCGCCAGCGGTCGATCATCAGCCCGAACGGCAGGAACGCGACCTTGGCCAGGGCCATGCGCATCTGCGCATTGATCAGCGCCTGCTCGTTCTGCGACTGGCCCTCGACCAGGCCGATCGACTCCAGGTACTTCGGCGTCATCGCCAGCACGATGGTATCGCCGATCGCCTCGTGGAAGCCGTCGTTGGCGCCGCCCTGGAACAGCGGGGGCTGGTGGTTGTAGGCCAGGTAGTAATAGACGTGGCCGAGCTCGTGGTAGATGGTGGTGAAGTCCTCCTCGTTCGGCTTGATGCACATCTTGGTGCGCACGTCCGCCGACTTGCCGTCCTCGCCGCCCATGTTCATGTCCCAGGCGCTGGC
>CAZBDE010000253.1:0-353 GCA_964490415.1 uncultured Pseudoxanthomonas sp.
ACCACTTCGAGAAGCGCGGCGAGAACATCGTCACCAAGCCGCAGCTGCTGGCCATCGGCGACCGCCTCGAGGCGGAGATCGCCGAGCGCCGCGCCGCCGACGCCGCCTACCGTTGAGGCCACGATGGACTGGATAAAGATCCTCTTCTACGCCTTCGCCGCCACCGCGGTCGTCTCCGCCGGTGCGGTGATCAGCGTGCGCAACCCGGTCAACGCCGTGCTGTGCCTGATCCTGACCTTCTTCTCGGTGGCCTGCGTGTGGCTGCTGGTCGGCGCCGAGTTCCTGGGCGTGGCCCTGGTGCTGGTCTATGTCGGTGCGGTGATGGTGCTGTTCCTGTTCGTGGTGATGATGCT
>CAZBDE010000253.1:363-1943 GCA_964490415.1 uncultured Pseudoxanthomonas sp.
CCGCCCTGCGCGAGGGCTGGGTGAAGTTCCTGCCGGTAGGCATCGTGGTCGCGCTGGTCATGCTGGTGCAGATGCTGGCGCTGATCGGGGTCAAGGCCAGCCTGGCCACGCCGTTCCCCGACAACGCCGCTGCGGCCGCCGCCGACGCGTCCAACACTAGGTGGCTGGCCGAGCACCTGTTCACCGGCTACATCCTGCCGTTCGAATTCGCCGCGGTGATCCTGACCGTGGCGGTGATCGCGGCGGTGATGATCACCCTGCGCAAGCGCACCGGGATCAAGACCCAGAACCCGTCCGCGCAGTCGCGGGTCAAGGCGGGCGACCGCCTGCGCATGGTCTCGATGCCGGCGGAGAAGCCGGCGCCCGTGGCCGCGCCGGCGGACGGGGAGGGCCAGGCATGATCACGCTCGGACACCTGCTCGCGCTCGGTGCGGTGCTGTTCTGCATCAGCATGGCCGGCATCTTCCTCAACCGGAAGAACGTCATCGTCCTGCTGATGTCGATCGAACTGATGCTGCTGGCGGTCAACATCAACTTCATCGCGTTCTCGCGCGAGCTGGGCGACGCGGCCGGGCAGATCTTCGTGTTCTTCATCCTCACCGTGGCCGCCGCGGAGGCGGCCATCGGCCTGGCGATCCTGGTCGCGCTGTTCCGTACCCGGGGCACGATCAACGTCGGCGAGGTGGATTCGCTCAAGGGCTGATCCCGATCGAACCACGGGTTCGATCGGGATCAGCGCCTGGCCATGGATGGCCGGGCAGGGCTCTCCGGGGCCTGCGCGGTACCGCCATGGATGGCGGGGAAAAGCAAAGATCGCGCGGCGCCCACGGGCGCCTCGGCAGCCACGATGGCACGTACTGGAACAGACGGCACACCATGATCATCTCCAAAACCCACCTGCTGCTGATCGTCCTGGCCCCGTTGCTGGGCAGCATCATCGCGGGTCTGTTCGGACGCCAGGTCGGACGCAGGGGCGCGCAGTACGCCACCATCCTCGGCGTGGCGGTGAGCTGCGCGCTGTCGTGCTGGGTGCTGTACCAGCTGGTCGCCGGCGGCGCCTCGCCGTTCAACCAGAACGTCTACACCTTCTTCCAGGTGGGCAGCTACGACGCCCATGTCGGTTTCATGGTCGACCGCCTGAGCGCGATGATGATGGTGGTGGTGACCTTCGTCTCGCTGCTGGTCCACGTCTACACCATCGGCTACATGGCCGACGACCCGGGCTACCAGCGCTTCTTCAGCTACATCTCGCTGTTCACCTTCAGCATGCTGATGCTGGTGATGAGCAATAACTTCCTGCAGCTGTTCTTCGGCTGGGAAGCGGTGGGCCTGGTCTCCTACCTGCTGATCGGCTTCTGGTTCAAGCGGCCGACCGCGGTGTTCGCCAACATGAAGGCGTTCCTGGTCAACCGCGTGGGCGACTTCGGCTTCCTGCTGGGCATCGCCGGGGTGCTGCTGTGGTTCGGCACGCTGGACTACGCCACCGTGTTCGCCCGCGCGCCGATGCTGCAGGACGGCCACGTGCAGATCTTCGAGGGCCACCCCTGGAGCGTGGCCACGATCATCTGCATCTGCCTGTT
>CAZBDE010000253.1:1953-4104 GCA_964490415.1 uncultured Pseudoxanthomonas sp.
TGGTGACCGCCGGCATCTTCATGGTCGCGCGCATGTCGCCGCTGTTCGAGCTGTCGCAGACGGCGCTGAACTTCATCCTGTTCATCGGTGCGACCACCGCGTTCTTCATGGGACTGATCGGCATCGTCCAGAACGACATCAAGCGCGTGGTCGCGTACTCGACCCTGTCGCAGCTGGGCTACATGACCGTGGCGCTGGGCGTTTCGGCCTACTCCGGCGCCGTGTACCACCTGATGACCCACGCCTTCTTCAAGGCGCTGCTGTTCCTGGCCGCCGGCTCGGTGATCATCGGCATGCACCATGAGCAGGACATGCGCCGGATGGGCGGCCTGCGCAAGTACATGCCGGTCACCTACTGGACCAGCGTGGTCGGCACCCTGGCCCTGGTCGGCACCCCGTTCTTCTCCGGCTTCTACTCGAAGGACACGATCATCGAGGCGGCCGCGCACCATGCCCACCAGGCGCACGGCTGGGTGGCGACCTACGCCTACTGGGCGGTGCTGGGCGGCGTGATCGTGACCAGCTTCTACAGCTTCCGCCTGCTGTTCATGACCTTCCACGGGCCGGAGCGGTTCCGCGACGCGCATGGCGACCATGGCCACGGCCATGACGACCACGCTACCCACGCCGACAGCGCGCATGCCGACCACGCGCACGGCGACGGCCACCATGACCATGACGACCATGGCCACCACGGCGTGCACGAGCCGCACGAGTCGCCCTGGGTGGTGACCGTGCCGCTGATCCTGCTGGCGATCCCGTCGGTGCTGATCGGCTTCTTCACCGCCGGCCCGATGCTGTTCGGCACCGACTGGCGCGGCGGCCACCACGAAGCGGCGATTCCGGGACAGCTGGTGACCTACTTCACCGGCGCCATCGACTTCATCGATCCGGCGCGCGACACCATCGCCGCGGTCGGCGAGGAGTTCTGGCACGGGCCGGTCGCCTATGCCCTGCACGGCATGCTGATGCCGGCGTTCTGGTTGACCGTGGCCGGCTTCCTGCTGGCGGCGCTGCTGTACCTGTGGAAGCCGGACCTGGCCGGCCGCGCACGCAAGGCGTTCCATCCCCTGGTGCGGGTGCTCGAGGAGAAGTACGGCTTCGACCACCTGTGGATCAAGGGCTTCGCCGGTGGCGGCGTGGCGCTCGGGCGCGTCTCGCGCTGGATCGACAGCACCCTGATCGACGGTGTGTTCGTCAACGGCAGCGCGCGCGTGGTCGACCTCGCCGCGTCGCTGCTGCGCCGCACCCAAACCGGTTACCTCTATCACTACGCCTTCGCGATGATCATCGGCCTGATTGCACTTCTGGCCGTGCTCATCCGGTTCTGGCGCTGACTGTACGGAAGAACTAGACGTGGCGAACACGCACCTGCTGAGTGTCCTGATCTGGCTGCCGGTGATCGGCGGCGCACTGATCCTCGCCCTGGGCAGCGCCCGGGCGCAGGCAGCGCGCTGGGCGTCCCTGGCGGTGGCGGTGGCCACCTTCCTGTGGAGCCTGCGCCTGCTCACCGGATTCGACTATGCCGACCCGGGCATGCAGTTCGTCGAGCGGCACGCCTGGATCCCGTCCTACGGCATCCACTACAACCTGGGCGTGGACGGCATCGCGATCGCGCTGATCCTGCTGACCACCCTGGTCGGCGTGCTCGCGCTGATCGGCGCCTGGGGCGTGGTCAACAAGCGCGTGCACCAGTACGTGGCCTCGTTCCTGATCCTGCAGGGCGTCACTGTCGGCATCTTCGCCGCCACCGACGCGATCCTGTTCTACGTGTTCTTCGAGGCCATGCTGATCCCGATGTTCCTGATCATCGGCGTCTGGGGCGGGCCGCGACGCATCTACGCGGCGATGAAGTTCTTCCTCTACACCTTCCTCGGCTCGGTGCTGATGCTGGTGGCGCTGGTCTACCTGTACCTGAAGGGCGGCAGCTTCCAGCTGGCCGACCTGTACGCGCTGCCGCTCACTGCCGGGGAGCAGACCTGGATCTTCTTCGCCTTCATGATCGCCTTCGCGGTCAAGGTGCCGATGTTCCCGGTCCACACCTGGCTGCCGGACGCGCACGTGGAGGCGCCGACCGCCGGTTCGGTGATCCTGGCCGCGATCGCGCTGAAGATCGGCGGCTACGGCTTCCTGCGCTTCAA
Organism: uncultured Pseudoxanthomonas sp.; assembly: GCA_964490415.1. Classification (GTDB taxonomy): domain Bacteria; phylum Pseudomonadota; class Gammaproteobacteria; order Xanthomonadales; family Xanthomonadaceae; genus Pseudoxanthomonas. The sequence continues at coordinate 4,095 of CAZBDE010000253.1, forward strand.
CCTGCCGATC
>CAZBDE010000254.1:0-4076 GCA_964490415.1 uncultured Pseudoxanthomonas sp.
CGCTGCACAACACCGACATGAAGCGCGAGCTGGCCCACTTCGCCCGCTTCCTCACCGCCGCGCGCGACTACGGCCGCAGCATCGGCTTCAAGGGCCAGTTCTTCATCGAGCCCAAGCCGATGGAGCCGATGAAGCACCAGTACGACTTCGACAGCGCCACCGTCGCCGGTTTCCTCAAGGAACACGGGCTGGAGAAGGACTTCTCGCTCAATATCGAGGCCAACCACGCCACCCTGTCCGGCCACACCTTCGAGCACGACCTGCAGGTGGCGTCGGACCACGGCCTGCTCGGCAGCATCGACGCCAACCGCGGCAACCCGCAGAACGGCTGGGACACCGACCAGTTCCCGACCGACCTGTACGACACCGTCGGCGCGATGCTGGTGGTGCTGCGCCAGGGCGGCCTGGCCGGCGGCCTGAACTTCGACGCCAAGCCGCGCCGCGAGTCCACCGACATGGAGGACCTGTTCATCGCCCACGTCGGCGGCATGGATGCGTTCGCCCGCGGCCTGGAAGTGGCGCACGCGCTGCTCAACGATTCGCCGTGGGAGAAGTGGCGTGCCGAGCGTTACGCCAGCTTCGACGCCGGCGCGGGCAAGGACTTCGCCGGCGGCACGCTGGGCCTGGCCGACCTCGCCGCGCTGGGCGCGAAGAACGGCGAGCCGCAGCAGATCAGCGGCAAGCAGGAGCGTTACGAGAACCTGTTGAACCAGTACCTGCTGTCGCGCTGACACACGGCGTCGCCGCTCCCGTCGCCCGCGCCCCGGAGGAGGGTGCGGGCGGCCACCGGGACGGCGGCCGCACCCTGGAGGAGGGGAACGATGGGCCGCTGCGCCCGCATCGCCAACGCCGCCATGGCGGCCGCCAAGGCAGCCACCACCGACGGGCGGGAGGCCCGGCCCGTCGGGTCAGCCGCGCTTGCCGGGCGGGGCCGCCGAGCCGCGCACGATCAGGCGGTGCGGCACGACCTGGTCGACCAGCACGCGGGTGGTGCGGTCCTTGCGGCGGATCGTCCGCAGCAGGATGTCGATGGCGGAATTGGCCATCGAGGCGATCGGCTGGTGGATGGTGGTGAGTTCGGGCCAGACCGTGGTGGCCGAGGACGAGTCGTCGAAGCCGACCACGGTCAGGTCGCGCGGCACGTCCAGCCCGCGGCGGTGGGCGACCGAGACCACGGCGGCGGCCATGTCGTCGTTGGAGGCGATGATCGCGGTCGGCGGGCGCTTGTGGGCGAGGATCTTCTCGCCGGCCTTCAGCCCCGAGCGGTAGGTGTAGTCGCCCTGCTGCACCAGCGCCGGGTCCAGGGTCAGGCCGGCCTCGAACAGCGCGGTCTGGAAGCCTTCGTAGCGCCGCGAGCTGGCGCTGAGGTCGGGGCGTCCCTTGATGAACCCGATCCGGGTGTGGCCTTGGCCGATCAGGTAGTCGGCCAGCTCCTTGCCGGCGCGCAGGTCGTCGATGCGCACGCAGGAGATCTCGTCGCTGGAACGGCCGGCGGCGATCGCCACCACCGGGATCCCGGCGCGCACGAATTCGCTGACCGCCGCGTGCGATTCGCACACCGGTGGCGGCAGGATCACGCCGTCGACCTTGCCGGCCATGGCCCGGGCGGCCTTGCGCTCGGCGTCGGTGTCGGCGTTGTCCCAGTAGTCGATCACCAGCTGGATCGAGGTGCGCGAGGCCACGCGCAGCAGGCCGACCAGCATCTCGCGCAGGTAGGCGCCACTGGGATTGTTGTAGACCAGGGCGATGCGCGTGTGCTGCGCCGCCGCCAGCGAACTGGCCGCCAGGTTCGGCGTGTAGTCCAGCTCGCGCACGGCCTGCATGACCCGCTCGCGGGTGCTGTCGCGGACCTTGCCCTGGCTGTTCATCACCCGCGACACGGTCATGGGCGAGACGCCGGCCAGCGCGGCGACCGCGTCGATGGTCACCCCGCGACCCTTGCGGCGCACCGACTTCCTGGGTTTTTCCAAAACGCCCTCCTTGTCCGAACGGCGGTCTTCGCGCACGCCTTCCTGTCCGGGCGCTCGCGCCCACTTTCCACCCACCGCTAGCCCGAGGCCCAGCGGCCGATGTCCATACCCCGGAGTACCCGCTCGATGTTATCGCTAACGCGCCTCGCTGGCGAACCCGGCACCCTTCGCGGGCTGCGCCGCGCCGCGGGCCTGGGCCTGCTGTGGCTGGCCGCCGCGCTGCTGCCGGTCGCGCCCGCCGCGGCCGAGGACGGCTACGACCTGTGGCTGCGCTACGTGCCGGTGCAGGCGTCGCTGGCCGACGGTTACCGCGCGCATGCGACCGAGCTGGCCATCGCCGCCGATACGCCGACGCGCCGCGCCACCCGCGACGAACTGCTGCGCGGCCTGCAGGGCCTGCTCGGCCAGGCGCCGGCGGTCGGCCCGCGCGCCACCCGCGCCGGCGCGCTGCTGGTGGGCACGCCGGCCTCGTCGCCGCAGCTCGAGGCGCTGGGCCTGGACCTGTCCGCGCTGGGCGAGGAGGGCTACCTGCTGCGCAGCGTGCGCATCGACGGCCGTCCGGCCACGGTGGTCGCCGCCAACACCGACATCGGCGCGCTCTACGGTGCGTTCCATTTCCTGCGCCTGCTGCAGACCGCGCAGCCGGTCGATGCGCTGGACCTGAGCGAGGCGCCGAAGCTGCAGGTGCGCGTGCTCAACCACTGGGACAACCTGGACCGCTACGTCGAGCGCGGCTATGCCGGCGAGTCGATCTGGGACTGGCACAGGCTGCCCGGCTGGAAGGATCCGCGCTACACCGACTACGCCCGCGCCAACGCCTCGATCGGCATCAACGGCACGGTGCTCAACAACGTCAACACCAGCGCGCAGGCGCTGACCCCGATGTACCTGGAGAAGGCGGCGGCGCTGGCCGAGGTGTTCCGCCCGTTCGGGATCAAGGTCTACCTGAGCGCGCGCTTCAGCGCACCGATCGAGATCGGGGGGTTGAAGACCGCCGACCCGCTGGATCCGGCGGTGCGCGCATGGTGGAAGGCCAAGGCCGACGAGATCTACCGCACCATCCCCGGTTTCGGCGGCTTCCTGGTCAAGGCCAATTCGGAAGGGCAGCCCGGCCCGCAGGACTACGGCCGCTCGCACGCCGACGGCGCCAACATGCTGGCCGAGGCGCTGGCCCCGCACGACGGCATCGTCATGTGGCGCGCCTTCGTCTATTCGCACGAAGAGCCCGACGACCGCGCCAAGCAGGCCTACACCGAGTTCGTGCCGCACGACGGCGAGTTCGCCGCCAACGTGCTGGTCCAGGTGAAGAACGGCGCGATCGACTTCCAGCCGCGCGAGCCGTTCCATCCGCTGTTCGGCGCGATGCCGAAGACGCCGCTGATGATGGAGTTCCAGATCACCAAGGAGTACCTGGGCTTCGCCACCCACCTGGCCTACCTGGCGCCGCTGTACGAGGAAGTGCTGCGCGCCGACACGCAGGCGCGCGGACCGGGCTCGACCGTGGCCAAGGTGCTCGACGGCACGCTGGAGGCCGGCGAGCCCGGCCGCAGCCCGCTGACCGGCATGGCCGGCGTGGCCAACATCGGCGCGGACCGCAACTGGAGCGGCTCGCACTTCGACCAGGCCAACTGGTTCGCCTTCGGCCGCCTGGCCTGGGATCCGTACCTGGACGCGCAGGGCATCGCCGAGGACTGGGTGCGGATGACCTTCTCCAACGATCCGGCCGTGGTCGACCCGGTCGTGGCGATGATGATGGGTTCGCGCGAAGCGGTGGTGGACTACATGACCCCGCTGGGCCTGCACCACCTGATGGGTCGCGGCCACCACTACGGTCCGGCGCCGTGGGTCGCCGGCGGCCCGCGCGCGGACTGGACCTCGGTGTACTACCACCGCGCCGATGCGAAGGGGATTGGTTTCGACCGCAGCGCCGGCGGCAGCGACGCGGTGGCGCAGTACGCGCCGCCGGTGGCCGCACGGTTCGGCGACCTGGCCACGGTGCCGGAGGAATTCCTGCTCTGGTTCCACCACGTGCCCTGGGACCACCGCATGGCCTCGGGCCGCACGCTGTGGGACGAACTGGTGCTGCGCTACGGCCGCGGCGTGGAC
>CAZBDE010000255.1:0-4034 GCA_964490415.1 uncultured Pseudoxanthomonas sp.
GGCGCGCTTGCCCGGCGGCGCGTTCTCGGTGGCCAGCAGCACCGCCCCGCCCCACTCTCCGCCCAGGCCCAGGCCCTGGCCGAAGCGGCACAGGGCGAGCAGCGCCGGCGCGGCCACGCCGATCTGGGCGTAGGTCGGCAGCAGGCCGATCAGCACGGTGGAGATGCCCATGGTCAGCAGCGCCGCCACCAGGGTGGCCTTGCGCCCGATCCGGTCGCCGTAGTGGCCGAACAGCGCCGAACCCAGCGGCCGGGCGAAGAACGCCAGGGCGAAGGTGGCCAGCGACTGCAGGGTCGCCGCCGCCGGTTCGGCCGCCGGGAAGAACAGCTGCGGGAACACCAGCACCGCGGCGGTGGCGTAGATGTAGAAATCGAAGAACTCGATCGTCGTACCGATGAGGCTGGCGAACAGGATGCGGCGTGGCGAAGCGGGTGCACTCATCGGCGGCGGGTCGCGGACGGAGGGAAACCGGCCGATTCTGTCAGATCGGCGACCGCCTGACGGGCGGCCGTGCGCCATTGGCCGCGCCCGCGCCGATCCGGTACACGACCCCGCACCCGTGTCCAGACGTTGCCCGGCGTCCGCGCTGGCGGCAGAATCGGCACCCTCATGCCAGACCGCGGCCATCGCCGGGCCCCGCCCCCGCCCCGCCGCCCGTCGCAATCCGTCCGCCACCCCTGTCCGGGTCCGCAGCCCGCGCGCGCCGGTGGCCCGCCCCCGCTCCAAGCAAAGGAACGCCGTCCTCATGACCCGCAAGACCGAGCGCACTTCCCGTGCTCCCCGTGCTCCCTCTGCCAGGCGCCGCATGATCTGGATGCTGGTCGCCGTCGCCGTGGTCTTCGGCGGCGTGTTCGCGATCAAGGCGGTCATGGGCGCCATGACCAACCAGTTCTTCGACAACATGCCGCAGCCGCCGGTGGAGGTCAGCACCTTCGAGGCGCGCAGCGAACACTGGAGCGGCACCGCCGGGGCGGTCGGCACGCTGGTGGCCGACAACGGCACCGACGTGACCACCGAGGCCGGCGGCGTGGTCGAGCGGATCGCGTTCGAGTCCGGCCAGGCCGTGCGCAAGGGCGACCTGCTGCTGCAGCTGAACACCGCCAACGAGCAGGCCCAACTCAAAGCGCTGGACACCGCGGCCAGCCTGGCCGTGACCCAGCGCGACCGCTGGCGCGAACTGGGCCAGCAGAAGCTGGTCTCGCGTTCGGAAGTGGACGAGCGCATCGCCGACGCGGCCACCACCCAGGCCCAGGCCGATGCACAGCGCGCACTGATCGCACAGAAGACCATCCGCGCTCCGTTCGACGGCGTGCTCGGCATCCGCAAGGTCAACCTGGGCCAGTACCTGAACCCGGGCGACCCGATCGTCGGCCTGCAGGCGCTGGATCCGATCCACGTCGATTTCACCCTGCCCGAGCAGCGCATGAACGAGGTCGCCATCGGCACGCCGGTGCGGCTGGACGTGGACGCCCTGCCCGGCCGGACCTTCGAGGCGAAGGTGACCGCGGTCGAGCCTTCGGTCGACAGCAGCACCCGCAACTTCAAGGTCCGCGCCTCGCTGGCCAACCCGGACGGCACGCTGCGCCCGGGCGCCTTCGGCCGGGTCGGCTTCGACCTGGGCCAGGCCCGCGACCTGGTGGTGGTGCCGCAGACCGCGATCAGCTTCAACCCGTACGGCAACTCGGTATACGTGGTGGTCGAGGCACCGGAGGACGCCGGGGCCAAGCCGGCAATGGAGGGCATGCCGGTGGCCACCCACGTGGTCAAGCAGCGCTTCGTCACCACCGGCCCGGCCCGTGGCGACCTGGTCGGCATCACCGACGGCCTGGAGCCGGGCGACGTGGTGGTGACCAGCGGCCTGCTGCGCCTGCGCAACGACGCCGGCGTGACCATCAACAACAAGGTCCAGCCGGACGCGCAGGACGCGCCCCGGCCCGAGAACCGCTGACCCGCCGATCGCATCGACGCGGCGCCTCCCGTATCGCACGGGTGGCGCCGCCTCCCCTTTCCGGCCGGCTCCCTGAACGGAGCGGCGGAGGACCCGGATGAAATTCACCGACATCTTCATCAACAAGCCGGTGCTGGCGATGGTCGTCAGCCTGTTCATCCTGCTGCTCGGGCTGCGCTCGTTCAACGAACTGAACGTGCGCCAGTACCCGGAGCTGCAGAACGCGGTGGTCACGGTCAGCACCGCCTACTACGGCGCCGACGCGGACCTGATGCAGGGCTTCGTCACCACCCCGCTGGAACGCGAGGTGGCCAGCGCCGAGGGCATCGACTACCTGACCTCGACCAGCGCGGCCGGCATCTCCACCATCCAGGCCTACATCCGCCTGGACCACGACGCCAATGAGGCGCTGACCCAGATCGCCGCGAAGGTCAACAAGCTGCGCAGCCAGCTGCCGGCCGAGTCCGAGGACCCGGTGATCGACCTGCAGCAGGGCCAGCAGATCGCGGCGATGTACGTGTCCTTCGCCAGCGAGCAGCTGAACAACAACCAGATCACCGACTACCTGATGCGCGCGGTCGAGCCGCGGATCGCCACCATCCCCGGCGTGCAGCGCGCCGACATCATGGGCGCCGGCACCTTCGCCATGCGCGTGTGGATGAAGCCGGACCGGATGGCGGCGCTGGGCGTGACCGCCAGCGACGTGCATGCCGCGCTGCAGGCCAACAACGTGCTCTCGGCGCTGGGCTCGACCAAGGGCCAGATGGTCGCGGTCGACCTGACCGCGCGCACCGACCTGCGCAGCGCCGAGGAGTTCCGCCGGCTGATCGTGCGCGAGCAGGACGGCGCGATCGTCCGCCTGGGCGAGATCGCCGACGTGGAGCTGGGTTCGGAGAACTACGGCACCTCGGTGCGGATCAACGGCGACGCCGCGACCTTCATGGGCATCTTCGTCTCCCCGGACGCCAACTCGCTGGACGTGATCGCCGAGGTGCGCAAGGCCTGGGACAACGAGATCGTGCCGCAGCTGCCGGAAGGCATCGTCGCCACCATTCCCTACGACAGCACCGAGTCCATCCAGGATGCGATCAACGAGGTGGTCAAGACGATCGTGGAAGCGGTGGTCATCGTGATCGTGGTGATCTTCCTGTTCCTGGGCTCGCTGCGCAGCGTGATCATCCCGGCCGTGACCGTGCCGCTGTCGCTGATCGGCGCGCTGTTCCTGATGCTGCTGATGGGCTTCACCATCAACCTGCTGACGTTGCTGGCGATGGTGCTTGCGATCGGTATCGTGGTCGACGACGCGATCATCGTGCTGGAGAACATCCACCGCCACATCGAAGAGGGCATGAGCCCGCACGATGCGGCGATCAAGGGCGCGCGCGAGCTGGCCTGGCCGGTGGTGGCGATGACCACCACGCTGGTGGCGGTGTACCTGCCGATCGGCTTCCAGGGCGGCCTCACCGGCGTGCTGTTCACCGAGTTCGCCTTCACCCTGGCCGGCGCGGTGCTGCTGTCGGGCATCATCGCCCTGACCCTGTCGCCGATGATGTGCGCCAGGCTGCTCAAGCCGCACAGCGAACACGGCAAGACCCGGCTGGAGGCGTGGCTGGACGCGCGCTTCGAATGGCTGCGCGACGGCTACGAGCGGCGCCTGCACAGCGCGCTGGAGACCCGCGGGGTGATCGCGGTGTTCGGCGCGCTGGTGCTGGTGTCGTGCGTGTTCCTGTACATGACCGCGCCCAAGGAGCCGGCGCCGATCGAGGACGAGGGCTTCATCTTCGCCGTCGGCGGCGCCGACGCCTACACCACCCTGGACTACGTGGAGCGCTATACCGGGGAACTGGAGACCGCGGTCAGGGACATCCCCGAGGTCAACGACTTCTTCCTGTTCAACGGCGGCTTCGGCGGCGGCGGCGGCGCCAGCAACAGCGCCATGGGCGGCTTCGTGCTCAAGCCGTGGAGCCAGCGCGACCGCTCCACCAACCAGGTCCTGCAGCAGGAGCTGCAGCCGAAGCTGGGCACGATCACCGGCCTGAACACCTTCGCCATGGTCCCGCCCTCGCTGCCCAGCGCCGGCGGCGAC
>CAZBDE010000256.1:0-4031 GCA_964490415.1 uncultured Pseudoxanthomonas sp.
GGCTCAGGCGCGCTTTTCGACGCGCATGACCTTCGGGGTCAGGAAGATCAGCAGCTCGGCCTTCTCCTTGGTGCGGCTGGTCTTCTTGAAGAACGCGCCGACGAACGGCACGTTGCCCAGGAACGGCACCTTGGCCACGCTGTTGGCGTCGGTGAACTCGTACACGCCGCCGATCACCACGGTCTGGCCGTCGTCGACCAGCACCGCGGTGTTGATCTCGCGGGTGGCGATTTCCGGCACCTGGCCGATGCTGGTGTCGATGTAGCGCAGGATCTCGTCCTTCAGCACGTTGACCGCCATGAACACGCGATCGTCGCTGGTGATGGTCGGGGTGACCTTCAGCTCGAGCACCACGTCCTTGAACTGGACGTTCGGGGTCGGGAAGGCCTGGTTGCCGCCGCCGGTCAGGGTCACGTAGCCGACTTCACGACCCTGGCGGATGATCGCCTCGCGCTGGTTGGAGGTGACCACGCGCGGGTTGGACACCACCTCGCCACGGCCTTCCTGCTGCAGGGCCGTCAGCTCGATGTCGATCGAGAAGTTGGCGCCCAGCAGCGTATAGGCCAGGGCGCCGGGGCTGGCACCGCTGGAGGTGGTCGCCGGCAGGTTGAAGTTCAGGCCGCCGCCGGGAGTGATGGTGCCGCTGCTGGCGGCGCCCTGGGTGCTGCCGAGCGAACCGCCGATGGCGCGGCTGTTGTTGCCGACCTCCAGCCCCTGCACGCCGAACCGCGCGCCCAGGTCGCGGGCGAAGCTGTCGGTGGCGATGACGATGCGGCTCTCGATCAGCACCTGGTCGACCGGGCGGTCGATCACGTTGATCAGCTCGCGCATCTGCGCGACCTTCTTCGGGATGTCGCTGATCATCAGGGTGTTGGTGCGCTCGTCGGCGACGATGCGGCCACGCGAGGAGAGGAAGCCGTTCTCCTGGTTGCCGCCGCTGCCGCCGCCCTGCCCGCCGATGCCCTTGGCCTCGGTCAGCGCCTTGAAGATGCTCGCGGCCGAGTGGTAGTTCACCTGGATGTAGTCGGTGACCAGGTCGACGCGGTTCTCCAGGTCGATGCGCGCGTCTTCCTTGGCCTTCTCGAAGGCGGCCAGTTCCTGCTGCGGCGCGACCCAGACGACGTTGCCGTCGCGGCGCTTGTCCAGGCCCTTGGCGCGCAGGACGATGTCCATCGCCTGGTCCCAGGGCACGTTGACCAGGCGCAGGGTCACGTTGCCCTGCACCGTGTCGGACGCCACGATGTTCAGGTTGGACTCCTCGGCGATCAGCTGCAGGACGGTGCGCACCGGCACGTCCTGGAAGTTGAAGGTCACCGGGCGGCCGGCATAGCCCTGCTTGCTCACCTTGGCCTGGGCGCTCGCCACCGCCGAGCCGCTGACCGCGCCGACCGCCGTCGCGCTGGCGCGCGGGGCGATCTCGACCACGTACTCGTTGCCGGTCTGGTAGGCCAGCGACTCGTAGTCGCCGCGGGTGCTCAGCACGAACTGCGTGCCGCCGCCGTACGCCTTGGCGTCGATGCGCTGCACCGGCGTGGCGAAGTCGGTGACGTTGAGCGGGCGCTGCAGCTCGGCCGGCAGCGTGGCATTGGCCACGTCCACCACCACGCTGCCGTCCTGGTTGCGTAGGTCCGGGGCCACCCCTTCGCCGTCGAAGCGGAGGATCAGCCGGCCCGCGCCGCCGTCGCCGCGCTTGAAGTCGATCGCGGACACCTTCGACGTGGCGGTCGCCTTGGCCGGTGCGGCCGTGGCGGACGCCGCGGCCGGAGCGGCAGCGAGGCTCGGTACGGTCAGGGCCAGCGCGAACCCGAGGCCGCAGGCCCGGATGATCGGCATGCGCCGACGCGTGCGCAGGCTCTGGGCATTGGTAAAGGTCATCGTGCTATCCCCCAATCATTGATCTTCGAGCGCGATGGAGGCCGGACGTTCCAGCCAGCCGCCCGCACCATCCGGCACAAGTTCAACCAGTTCGATCTTGTCTTCGTGCACCGACGTCACCCGCCCGTCGGCCTGGCCCAGGTAGGCGCCGGGAAGGATCCGGTGGGTCACCCGGTCCGGCGCCATCACCAGCGCGATCAGGCCGCCGCCGGCACCGATCGTGCCGACCATGTCCAGGCTGTCCAGCGGGTACTGCTCGAGCGGTTCCTTGCGCCGGTTCGGGTCCGGCCTCAGGCCGCCGCCGCCGTCCGGATTGCTCCAGGCGTCGCTGAACGGGTCGCGCAGGTCCTGCGCGGCGTACTCGAAGGTCTCGAACTGCTGCATCACCGGCAGCGGCTCCAGCGGCGGCGCCGGACGCGCACGCACGTCGGCCACCCACTTCTCCAGGTTCGGCGCGTTGCCCGGCGTGCTGGTCACGCCGCGGCCGCAGGCGCCCAGGGTGAGCACCAGCAGCGAGGCTGCCAGCCAGCGCAACGCCCCGCGGTTGCGATCCAGACTCATGCGCCGCCCCCCTTCCTTGCGCCAGTGCCACCTTGCGCCGCCTTCTCCTGCTCGGAGATTTCCAGTTCGTCCAGATAACGGTAGGTCTTGACCGTACCGGACAGTTCCAGCGCGCCGCCGCGGGTGATGACCTTGCCACCCTTGGGCTGCAGCTGGATGTCGTGCATGGTCAGGATCACCACGCGCGGCAGCGAGGCCACGCCGCTGACGAAGGCGCCGAACTGGTGGTAGTTGCCGACCATGCGCAGCGCGATCGGCTTCTCCGCGTAGAACTCCTTCGGCGTCTCGTTGCCCGGCTTGAACAGCTCGTTGGCCAGGCCGCTGGACAGCGCGGTCTGCGAGATGTCGATGATCAGGTCGGGCATCTCGGTCTTGCTGGGCAGCTGCCGCAGCATCTGCTGCAGGACCTGTTCCATCTGCGCCAGCTGCTGGCGCAGCGGCTCCAGGTTGGCGGCCTTGCCCTGCTCGTCCTCGAACGTGGCGCGCAACGTCGATTCCTGGCTCTCCAGGCCCTGCAGTTCCTCGCGCTTGCCGCGGATCAGCAGCAGGTAGGCCATGACCAGGATGAACAGCGCCAGCAGTGCGCAGAAGACGATCTTCGCCTGCTGCGGCCAGCCGCCGATGTTGTTGAAGTCCAGGTCGCTGAGTTTGATCTTCTTCTGGCTCATGACGCCGGCCTCCCATCGGTCTGCGCGGCCGGTTGCTGTTGCGGTTCCGCCGGGGTCGCGCCGGGGGTGGCCGCCGGCGCGGCGCCTTCAGGTGCCGGCGTTGCGGCGCCGGGCGTTGCCGCGTCGGGCGTGGCGGGCGCCGTGGCTGCGGCCGCTTCAGGAGTGGCGGCGGCATCGACCACGGCCGCGGCGTCCGGGTCGACGGCGGCCGGATCCACCGGCACCCCGCCCTCCGCCGTAGTGGCGTTGGGATTGGCCAGCTGCACCTTCAGGCTGAAGGTGTAGGGCAGCGTACGGCTGACGCCGCCGGCCGCCGGCGCCTTGTCGTCCTTCTTGACCTCGATGATCGACAGGTCGGGCTTGGTCATCCAGCCGGACACCTCGAGGTTGCGCATGTAGGCGCTCACCCGGGCGTTGGACTGGGCATTGCCCTGCAGGGTCAGGATCTCGCCTTCCTGCTTGATCGAAGCCAGGGTGACGCCGTCGGGAATGGTGCGCACCAGCGAATCGAACAGGTGGACCATCTGCGAGCGGTTGGCCTGCAGTTCCTCGATGACCTTCTTGCGGGCCAGCAGGCGGTCCTTCTTGGCGTCGAGTTCCTTGATCTCCTCGTTCTGCTTCCTGACCTTCGCGATCTCGGCCTGCAGGAACGAGTTGCGCTCGTGCTGGCCGCTGATCTGCCGGTCGAAATAGAACCAGACGAGGAAGGACAGCAGGACGCCGGCGAGCGCGGCCATCCCCAGCATGCCCTGGAACTCGCGCTGGCGCTGCTTGCGGCGCTCGGCGCGCCACGGCAGAAGATTGATCCGTGCCATCAGTCGAAGCTCCTCAGGGCCAGGCCGGTGGCGATCATCAGCGCCGGAGCGTCCTGGGCCAGGGCGTGCGCCTGCACGCGCGGGCCGAGGGTCATCTGCGCCAGCGGGTTGG
>CAZBDE010000257.1:0-4026 GCA_964490415.1 uncultured Pseudoxanthomonas sp.
CCACGCTCGGCTAGAATGCGGGACTCGGCCTTCACCCTGCGCGACCATGACCACCACCCTCTCCCGCGTCTTCATCCTGTCCGTGCTGGCCCTGCTCATGGCCGCTTCGCGCGCCCATGTGTTCGACCATTTCTCGCCGCCGGACGCGACCTGGGCGGTGTTCTTCATCGCCGGCTTCCACCTGCGCGGCTGGGGCCGCTGGGCGTTCCCGCTGCTGATGGCGCTGGCGGTGGCGGTGGACTGGTGGGTGATCCGCGGCCAGGGCATCGATTTCTGGAGCCATTACTGCGTCTCGCCGGGCTACTGGTTCCTGCTGCCGGCCTACGGCGCGATGTGGCTGGGCGGTGCCTGGCTGCGCCGCCACTACCGCGGCGCCAGCTGGGAAGCGCTGGGCCGGCTGGCCGGCGCGTTCCTGGTCGCGGTCGTGGCCTGCCACCTGTTCGCCCAGGGCGGCTTCTACTGGTTCAGCCCGGTGGTGGCCGAACCGAGCCTGGCCGGCTGGTGGGAGAACTACACCGACTGGCTGCCGCCGTACCTGGTGACGGCCGCCACCTACGTGGCCATCGCCGCGGCGCTGCAGGTCGCGGCCGAGCGCATCGCACCGAGCGTGGCCGGCGGCCACGGCGACCGCACCGCGCACTGAGCGGCGCTTCGCGCGCGGCCATGGGCAACCGCCTCTCGAAGATCTACACCCGCACCGGCGACGACGGCAGCACCGGGCTGGGCGACGGCAGCCGCACCGGCAAGGATTCGCTGCGGGTCAATGCCTACGGCACGGTCGACGAGGCCAATTCGGCGATCGGCGTGGTCCTGGCCGCGCCGGGGGTGCCGGAACCGGTGCGCGCGCTGCTGACCGCGGTCCAGCACCAGCTGTTCGATCTTGGCGGCGAGCTGTGCATCCCCGGCCATGCCGCGATCCGCGGCGAGGACATCGATGCGCTGGAGCGCCAGCTGGACCGGTTCAACGCCGAGCTGCCGGCGCTGAAGGAGTTCATCCTCCCCGCCGGAGGCGAGGCCGCTGCGCGCTGCCACCTGGCCCGCACCATCGTGCGCCGCGCCGAACGCGAGGCGGTGGCGCTGTCGCGGGTCGAGCCGGTGCGCGGCGAGGCGGTGCGCTACCTCAACCGCCTGTCGGACCTGCTGTTCGTGCTGGCCCGGGTCCTGGCCCGCGCCGACGGCCAGGGCGAGGTGCTGTGGCGGCACGAGCGGCGCAACGCCCCGTAACCCGCCCTCGCTTCGTCTCTCCCCGTACCCCCTCGCTTGGCCTCGTAGAGCGGGGCTTGCCCCGCTGCTCCTGTGCATGAAGGCGGAAGCAGCGGGGCAAGCCCCGCTCTACGGTAAGGCCCGGGTGCCTCGCCGAAAGCCGAATGGCGCCTCGGCCGCCGCCGCGCTACGTTTGGCCCCATGCTGGCCTACACCCATCCCGCCTGCCTGGAGCACGACACCGGCCCGGAACATCCCGAGCGGCCTGCGCGCCTGCGCGTGGTGCTGGACGCGCTGCACCGGGCCTGCCCGGACCTGGCCTGGCGCGAGGCGCCGCTGGCCCTGCGCGGCGACCTGCTGCGGGTGCATGCCGCCGGACTGGTGGACGAGGTGCTGGCCCCGGTTTCCGGCCCGCTGCACCGGCTGGACCCGGACACCGTGGTGTCGCCCGCCTCGGGCCGTGCCGCCCTGCACGCGGCCGGCGCCGGCCTGGCCGCGGTCGATGCGGTGATGGCCGGCGAGGCGGCCACTGCGTTCTGCGCGGTGCGGCCGCCCGGCCACCACGCCACCGCCGACGCGGCGATGGGCTTCTGCCTGTTCAACAACATCGCCGTGGCCGCCGCCCACGCGCGCGAGCGCCACGGGCTGGAGCGGGTCGCGATCGTCGACTTCGACGTGCACCACGGCAACGGCACCCAGGCCATCTTCCAGCGCGATCCGGCGGTGGCCTACTTCAGCAGCCACCAGTCCGGGCTGTTCCCGCACACCGGCGGCGTCCACGAGCGCGGCGCCGGCAACCTGCACAACGTGCTGCTGCCGCCGGGCAGCGGGGGCTTCCGCTTCCGCAACACCTGGCTGGACACCCTGCTGCCGGCGCTGGACGCGTTCCGTCCACAGCTGCTGCTGGTCTCGGCCGGCTTCGACGCGCACCTGGCCGACCCGCTGGCCGACCTGATGCTCGAGGCCGACGATTTCGCCTGGATCACCACCGAGCTGCGCGCGATCGCCGACCGCCATGGCGGCGGGCGCGTGGTATCGATGCTCGAGGGCGGCTACAACCTCGACGCGCTGGCCGAATCGGCCGTGGCCCACGTCCAGGCACTGCGCCACTGAGCGCGCCGGGCGATCCCCGCGACGACTGAACCCCGCCTGCGCCCCGGGCCGGTTTTCATTGCCCCCATGCACCCGCATCCGGCAAGCTACCGGCGATTTTCGGCCCGGATGCCCCCTGCCTGTGCGACCGCCCCTGCGCCTGCTCCCGCTGTCGTTGAGCATTGCCATGTGCCTGCCCGGCACGGCCCTGGCCGACGAGAAGCCGCTGAACTGGGCCCTGTGCCCGGTCGGCGACATCATCCCGCCGTTCGAGGGCGCGCCTCCGGCCGCGCAACCCGGCGACCCGGCGCGCGAGCAGCAGCCGACGGTGATCGAGGGCGACGAGCAGAGCGGCACCCGCGCCACCCCGTTGATCCAGGGCAACGTGGCCCTGGTCCGCGGCGACCAGTTCCTCGGCACCGACAGCATCAAGATGGACACCGAGGCCGGCACCTACGTGGCCGAGGGCAACGTCCGCTACCAGGATTCGGGCATCCGCATCGTCGCCGACCGCGCCGAGGGCAACCAGGGCACGGACACCCACACCATCACCAACATCCGCTACCAGCTGGTGGACCGGCGCGGCAACGGCGGCGCCGACTCGATCCAGCTGACCGGCCCGCTGGGCCAGATGCACCACTCCACCTATAGCACCTGCGATCCCTCGCAGCAGATGTGGCAGCTGCGCGCGCAGCGGATCGAGGTGGACAGCGACGAGGGCTTCGGCGTGGCCCGCAACGCGGTGCTGCGGCTGGGCGGGTTCCCGTTCCTGTACGTGCCCTGGTTCAAGTTCCCGGTCGACGACCGCCGCCAGACCGGCCTGCTCTACCCGGCGATCAGCATGTCCGGGCGCAACGGCTTCGACTACCGGCAGCCGATCTACCTGAACCTGGCGCCGAACTACGACATGACCCTGAGCCCGCGCTGGATGAGCGAGCGCGGCCTGCTGCTGGACACCGAGTTCCGCTACCTCTACCGGGGCGGGCGCGGCATCGTCAACGCCTCGTACATGCCCGACGACGACCTGCGCGACAGCGACCGCGGCCGCTTCCTGTTCAAGGGTTACCACAACCTGAGCCGCACCTGGCAGGCGCGCGCCAACGTGGGCTGGGTCAGCGACGAACGCTACGTCGAAGACTTCGCCAACCGCCTGGCCGGCATCTCCTCCTCCTACCTGCAGAGCACCGCGGGCGTGTTCGGCGTGGGCCAGTACTGGAACGCCGGCGCCATGGCCGAGCATTTCCAGCTCACCGACTACACGCTCACCGACGCCAACCTGCCCTACAGCCGGCTGCCGCGCGTCTACGTCAACTGGGAGCAGCCGCTGGGCCAGTGGCTCGACGCGGGCGTGTGGGCCGAGGCGGTGCACTTCCACCACACCGAACGCCCCGGCGGCAGCCGCCTGGACTTCAAGCCCTACGTCGCCGCGCGGCTGGCCGGCCCGGCCTGGTACGTGACCCCGACCCTGGCCTGGCGCTACACGGCCTACCGGCTGGAGGAGGACCTGGCCCAGCAGATGGGCGGCGACGCTTCGCCGAGCCGCAACGTGCCGATCACCTCCCTGGACGCGGGCATGTACTTCGACCGCCACACCAGCATCGGCGGTGCCGAGTACCTGCACACGCTGGAACCGCGACTGTTCTACCTCAACGTCCCCTACCGCGAGCAGGACGGGCTGCCGCTGTTCGACACCCGGCCGTTCACCTTCAGCTGGGGCCAGCTGTTCCGCGA
>CAZBDE010000258.1:0-2340 GCA_964490415.1 uncultured Pseudoxanthomonas sp.
TCCTCGGTGGGCGTGGTCATCGACGGCGTGTACCGGCCGCGCAACAGCGTCGGCTTCGGCGACCTGGGCCAGCTCGAGCGCATCGAAGTGCTGAAGGGCCCGCAGGGCACCGTGTTCGGCAAGAACACCTCCGCTGGCGTGATCAACGTGGTCACCCGCAACCCCAGCTACAGCCAGAGCGCCGAGGGCGAGATCACCGTCGGCAACTACGGCGCGTGGGGCGTGGCCGGCAGCTACAACGACGCCTTCAGCGACTCGGCCGCGTTCAACGTCTACGCGGCCAAGCGCACGCGCGACGGCTGGATGGACGTGGAAACCGGCAACGGCCCGCGCCGCGAGGCCGAGGACAACGACCAGAACTTCCATACCCTGCGCGCCAAGCTGCTGTTCGAGCCGAGCGACACGCTCGATATCCTGTTCAGCACCGACTACACCAGCCGCGAGGAGAACTGCTGCGCCGCGGTGCAGACCGTCGTCGGCGCCACCTCGGCGATCATCAACGGCGTGGCCGGCGGCGGCAAGGCGATCGCCGCGCCGGGCGACGATCCGTTCGACCGCCAGGCCTACAGCAACCGTTCCACCAGCCAGGACATCAAGGACAAGGGCGTCTCGCTGGAGGTCAACTGGGACACCGGCGCGCTGGGCGACGCCACCCTGACCTCGATCACCGCCTGGCGCGAGTGGCAGGCGATCAACGGCCTGGACTACGACTACTCCACCGCCGACCTGATCTACCGCAACCCGGACGCGAACGAGTCGTTCACCGGCTTCGAGACCTTCAGCCAGGAACTGCGCCTGACCGGCGCCACCGACCGCATCGACTGGATGGTCGGCGCGTTCTATTCCGACGAAGACCTCGACCGCACCGAGAGCTACCGCGTCGGCACCGGCTACGAGCCCTACCTGTCCACCCTGGTCGGCTCGCAGCTGCTGCCGCAGATGGCCGCGGCGCTGGCGCCGCTGGGCCTGACCGTCAACACCGCCAACCCGGCGCTGCTGATGTCGCAGGTGAGCGGCCGCCCGTTCGGCACCAACTTCGCCGGGCTGGGCGCGCTGGACCACCACCAGCAGAACGCGAAGAGCGCGGCGCTGTTCACCAACAACACCTGGCACGCGACCGATGCGCTGGACCTGACCCTGGGCCTGCGCTACACCCGCGAGAAGAAGACCCTGGATTCGAGCTACACCAACCCCAACGGCAGCGCCGGCTGCGCGGCCACGCTGGCCAACCCGACCGCGCGCGTGGGCGCGGCGCTGGCCCAGCGCATCAACGGCTTCGGCTCGCTGCCGCCGGCCACCCAGCAGGCGATCCTCGCCCAGCTGCTGCCGGTGGCGGTGCCGGCCCTGGTCGGCCGCATGTGCCTGCCGTGGACCAACGCGCTGCACGACGGGCGCGTGGTCGGCCAGGAGAGCGACGAGAAGGAATGGTCCGGCACGCTCAAGGCCGCCTACCGCTGGAGCGACAGCGTGATGGGCTACGGCTCCTACGCGCGCGGCTACAAGGGCGGCGGCTTCAACCTGGACCGCGTGCAGTCGGCCGACGGCACGTCCGACGGCGCGCCGGGCATCCTGCCGGCCGACGACACTTCGTTCCCCGGTGAATTCGTCGACAGCTACGAGATCGGTGCCAAGACCACCTGGGCCGACGGCAACCTGCTGCTCAACGCGGCGCTGTTCTACCAGGAGTACACCGACTTCCAGCTCAACAGCTTCCTCGGCACCAGCTTCGTGGTGCGCGCGATCCCCGAGGTGGTGTCGAAGGGCGTGGACAGCGAGATCCTGTGGCAGCCGTTGGACGGGCTGATGCTGCAGGGCGGCCTGATGTACGCCGACACCCGCTACGGCGACAACATCCCCGGGTCCGACTTCGTCGAGCCCACCGGCGCGCTGTACAAGCTGCCCGGCGCGCAGATGAGCTTTGCGCCGAAGTGGTCCGGCTCGGCCTCGGTGACCTACGAGTGGGATTTCGCCAGCGACCTGGTCGGCCGCTTCAACATCGGCGCCAAGTACATGTCCGAGTACAACACCGGCTCGGACCTGGACCCGGAGAAAATGCAGGACGCGTTCACCGTGGCCAATGCCCGCATCGGCTTCGGCGCGCGCGACCAGCGCTGGATGGTGGAGCTGTGGAGCACCAACCTGTTCGATACCGACTACGTGCAGGTCGGTTTCGACGGGCCGCTGCAGGTCGCCAGCTCGGTGCCGAACGATCCGCTCAACACCTACAACGCGTTCCTCGGCGCGCCGCGGATGTACGGGGTGACGTTCCGCGCCCGCTATTGACCGGTACGGAACGGCGGGATGCGGGGGCCGCTTCGGCGGCCCCCGTGCTTTTCCGGC
>CAZBDE010000258.1:2440-4022 GCA_964490415.1 uncultured Pseudoxanthomonas sp.
GGCCGGCCGGCGGCGGACGGGCGCGGTGCAGACAGGCGGCGGCATTTGGGCTAAAACGGTCGGCGACCCCCACCTGACTTCCCGACCGTCGATGCAGACTCCCACCGACGCGCAGCTGCGCGAACAGGCCCAGGCCCTGGGCGACCGCCTGCGCGCCGGGCACGACCACCTGGTCACCGCCGAGAGCTGCACCGGCGGCTGGATCGCCAAGTGCCTGACCGACATCGCCGGTTCGTCGGACTGGTTCGACTGCGGCATGGTGGTGTACAGCTACGAGGCCAAGCAGGCGCTGCTGGGCGTGCACCCGCAGACCCTGGAACAGCATGGCGCGGTCAGCCGCGAGACGGCGATCGAGATGGTCTCCGGCGCGCTGGTCAATTCCGGCGCCAGCGTGGCGGTGGCGGTGACCGGCATCGCCGGACCCGGGGGCGGCAGCGCCGACAAGCCGGTGGGCACGGTGTGGATCGCGTGGAAGCGGCGCGGCGGTTATGCGCACGCGGAGGCGTTCCACTTCGACGGCGACCGCGAGGCGGTGCGCCGGCAGACGGTGGACCGTGCGCTGCTGGGCATCGCCGGGTTGCTGGCATGACCGCGGCGCGCGCCGCGATGCGGACGGAGGCGCCAAGCTGATGTGGGAGACGCTCGGCACCGTCCGCGACCTCGGCCGCCTGCAGCACATCGCCTCGGTGCTGATCGGCTACGGCTTCGGCGACGTGGTCCGCCGGATCGGCCTGGCCGGCGCGCTGGAACGGGCTGGCCGCCTGCTGCACTGGCAGGACCCGCAGGCGATGGCGCACATGGCCCCGCCCGAGCGCGTGCGCCGCGCGCTGCAGGACCTGGGCCCGACCTTCGTCAAGCTCGGCCAGGTGCTGGCCACGCGCGTGGACCTGCTGCCGCCGGAGTGGATCGTCGAGCTGGGCAAGCTGCAGAACGCGGTGCCGGCGCTGCCGTTCGCGCAGGTGCGGCCGCAGCTGGTCGAGGACCTGGGCGCCGAACCGGAAGCGGTGTTCGCGCAGCTGGATGAAACGCCGCTGGCCGCCGCCTCGCTGGCGCAGGCCCACCGCGCCTGGCTGGCCGACGGCACCGCGGTGGTGCTGAAGATCCGCCGGCCCGGCATCCGCGACACGATCGAGGCCGACCTGCGCCTGCTGGCGCGGCTGGCCGAGATCGTCGAGGCGCAGGCGCCGGACCTGCATCGCTACCGCCCGCGCGAGGTGGTGCACGAATTCACCCTGTCGCTGCGCCGCGAGCTGGACTTCGCCGCCGAATGCCGCAATGCCGAGCGCATCGCCGCCAATTTCGCCGGCCACGACGAGATCGTGGTGCCGCGCGTGCACTGGCAGTGGACCAGCGAGCGGCTCAACGTGCAGGACTTCGTCGCCGGCATCCCCGGCCCGGACCTGGCCGCGGTGGACGCCGCCGGCATGGACCGCAGGCAGCTGGCCCAGGTCGGCGCGGGCATCGTGCTGAAGATGGTGCTGGAGGACGGCTTCTTCCACGCCGACCCGCATCCCGGGAACATCTTCTACCTGCCGGGCGGGCGCATCGGCGTGATCGACTTCGGCATGGTTGGGCGGGTGTC
>CAZBDE010000259.1:0-3997 GCA_964490415.1 uncultured Pseudoxanthomonas sp.
GGTGCCGTAATGGTTGAGCAGCTCGCCCGGGCCCAGCGAGTTGGGCACGCCGACAGTCGAGCTGACCACCGAGGAGATCGAGGCGATCTTCTGGATCACCTTGTGGTGGGCCAGCGCCGAGAAGCCCAGGCCGCCGTACTGCTTGGGGATGATCATGCCGAAGAAGCGGTGCTTCTTGATGAAGTCCCACAGTTCCGGCGGCAGGTCGGCGTGGACGTGGGTGATTTCCCAGTCGTTGACCAGCCGGCACAGCTCCTCGACCGGGCCGTCGAGGAAGGCCTGCTCCTCGGCGGTCAGCTGCGGCTTCGGGAAGTCGAGCAGCATCTGCCAGTCCGGGTCGCCGGTGAACAGCTGGCCCTCGAAGCCGACCGAGCCGGTCTCCAGGGCGATGCGTTCGGTCTGCGACAGCGGCGGCAGGATCCGGCGGAACACGTCCAGCAGCGGCGCGACGATCAGCGGCTTGCGGATCGCCGGGATCAGCAGCGGCACGGCGACCAGCGCCGAGACGATCGCGACCGTCGCGGTGGCGGCATGGCTCGCGCCGAGCAGCCAGCAGGCGACCAGGGCGGCGGCCAGCAGCGCGGCCCAGGTGGCCAGGCGCAGCCGGTGGTAGGCGGCGAACCCGCCGATCAGCACGAAGGCCAGGATGGGTGCGGCAATGCTCATGGGACTGCTCCGGTGACGGGCGCGTGCGCCCTCTGCACGGCGGAACTGCCGGTCCCCTCGGTCCGGTCCAGTTCCGCCAGGTATTCCAGCACGGTGGCGGTAAAGCCGTCGTTGTCGTCGCCGGCCAGCATATGCGTGGCCCCGGCGAGCTGCACATGGCGCGCGTGCGGCGCCAGTCCGAGGAAATCGGCGACGGTGCGTTCGGACACCAGGTCGCTGCGCCCGCCGCTGACCAGCAGCAGCGGGCAGCGCACCGCGCGGGTGGCCTCGGCGATGTCGTCCTGGTGGCGCGCGCTGTCGCGGGCCAGTTCGTCGACCAGGCGCGGATCCCAGTGCCAGCGCCAGCGGCCGTCTTCGCCCTCGTGCAGCAACTCCCGCAGCGAACCGGACGGCTTGCGGCCGGCGCGGTGCGGCAGGTAGGCGGCGATGGCTTCCGCGGCCTGCTCCAGCGAAGAGAAGCCTTCGGGGAAGGCGGTCATGAAGCCGAGGATGCGTTCGACCCCGGCCGTCTCCCAGCGCGGAGTGATGTCGACCAGCACCATCGCCCGGAACAGGCCCGGCCAGCGCGCTTCGGCGAGCAGGCCGAACAGGCCGCCCATCGAGGCGGCGACCAGGACCGGCGGGCGCGGCAGTTCGCCGGCCAGCACGATCAGGTCGTCGGTGAACTGGTGGCCGGTGTAGGAATCGCCAGCGGCGTTGCGCGCCGAGCCGCCGTGGCCGCGCGCGTCGTAGGCCAGGCCGGCGTGGCCGCGCGCGGCCAGCGCTGCAGCGGTGGCCGACCAGGCGCGGCGGGTCTGGCCGAAGCCGTGCGCGTACAGCACCGAGGGCGTCGCGCCGGCATCGACGGCGACCGCCGCGTGCCGGCTCGCGGCCAGCGTCAACCCGGCGCCCTCCAGGCTCAGGTCGGTCAGGATCGGGCGAGTGGCGGTGGCTGAGTCCATACGAGATGGTATGGACCGATCTCCCGGAAAGTCAATACGAATGCGTATGGCCGAAGGCTGCGCGCCCGGAGCGATGCCGCGGGCCTTGATCCGGCACGGGAATCAGTACGCTTTCATTTGAAACGACGTACTGCAACGGACTGCGGCGTATGGTTAAATCCAGACATGAACATGACCGCGCCGTCCTCGACCCCGCCGCCCGCCCCCGCCCGCAGTTCGCGCCTGAGTGCGGCCGACTGGGCCCAGGTCGCCCTGGACGTCATCGCCGAACAGGGCGTGGCCGCGGTCGCGGTCGAACCGCTGGCGCGCCGCCTGGGCGTGACCAAGGGCAGCTTCTACTGGCACTTCCCCTCGCGCGACGCGCTGCTGCAGGCCGCGCTGGAGCGCTGGGAGGACGTCGAGCAGGAGCAGGTGTTCGGCAGCCTGGAAGACGTGCCCGATCCGCGCGAACGGCTGCGCCGGCTGTTCCAGCTGGTCGGCCACGAGACCAAGCCGCACGCGATCTACAGCGAACTGCTCAAGGCGCTGGATCACCCGGCGGTCGGGCCGGTGATCCAGCGCGTGTCGCAGCGGCGCCTGGAGTACCTCACCGCCTCGTTCCGCCAGGCCGGCCTGGGCCGCAACGAATCGCAGAACCGCGCGCGGCTGACCTACGCCGCCTACGTCGGTTTCCTGCAGTTGCGCCCGCACCAGCCGAAGATGACCCACGAGGAGTTCGACGAGTACCTGGAGCACGTGATCAATACGTTGATCCCGTTATGAGGCGATGCGTCGCTGCTGCGGCGTCGTCGGGTCGCCCCTGAAGGGAGCTCCTACAACAAGGCCGGCTTTGTAGGAGCTCCCTTCAGGGGCGACCCGACGCGGCAGAACACCCGCGTTCAACGCAACCCCCGCACGAAGGCGCTGAAGCTTCCCGTCAGGGAGCGCCCCGCGCTCAGCCCCCGAACGCCGGCCTGGTGAGATTCTCCGGCGCATCCCCGGTGCACAGCACATCGTCCTCGATGCGGATCCCGCCATAGGGCCGGAACTCGTCCACCCGCGCCCAGTCGACGCTGCCCGCGTGGCCGTTCTTCTTCACCTCGTCCAGCAGCATGTCGATGAAATACACGCCCGGCTCGATGGTCACGACCATGCCCGGCTCCAGCACCCGGGTCATGCGCAGGTAGGGATGGCCCTCCGGCCGCGGGATCGTGCCGCCGCGGTCGCCGGCGGCGAAGCCGGCCACGTCGTGCACCTGCAGCCCGATCGGATGGCCCAGTCCGTGCGGGAAGAACGCCGCGCTCACCCCGGTGGCCAGCGCCGCCTCGGGCGACACCTTCAGCACCCCGAATTCGCGCAGCACGCCCATCAGCGCCAGGTGCGCGTCGACGTGCAGCTGCCGGTAGTCCACCCCGGCGCGCACGCCCGCGCACATCGCCCGCTGCGCTGCATCGACCGCCTGGATCATCGCCTGGAACTCGCTGCCGCGGTCGTGCGCGTAGGTGCGGGTGATGTCGGCCGCGTAGCCGTAGTGGCTGGCGCCCGCATCGATCAGGAAACTGAGCGACTCCGCCGGCGGATCCCGGTCCAGCTCGGTGTAGTGCAGCACCGCCCCGTGCGCGTTGAGCGCGACGATGTTCTGGTAGGGCGTCTCGGTCGCGTCCTGGCGCACCGCCTCGCAATAGGCCATGTGGATGTCGAATTCCCCGGCCCCCGCGCGGAACGCCCGCTCCGCGGCAAGGTGCGCATGCGCGGCCCTGCGCTGCGCCACCCGCATCAGCGCCACCTCGTACGGCGTCTTGTACGAACGCTGGTAGTGCAGGTAGTCCAGCGCCGCCGCCGGATTGTTCGGCACGTAGTCGCCAAGCGCGCTGTTGGCTTCGCCCAGGATCGCGCAGCGCGCGACCGGCGGCAGCAGCGCCAGCGCCTCCTCCGGCGTGCGGATCACATGCACCTCCGCATGCTCCACCCACCACCCGCCCGGCGCCTCCGGCACCACGTGCCAGTAGTCGAACGGCTGCAGGTAGACCACCTTCGGCCGCCGCCCCGGCGTATGCACCAGCCAGCTGTCGGTGACCGTGGTCAGCGGCAGCCAGTGCTTGAAATGCGGATTGACCGCGAACGGATAGTCCCGGTCGTCGAACACCTGGTAGTGCCGCCGCCCGCTCGGGACCAGCAGGTGGTCATGCCCGCTGCGCGCCAGCGCCTCGTCGGCCCGTGCCTGCAGCACGGCCAGGTGTTGCGGATAGAGCAGGGCGGGGTCGGTGGCGTTCATCGGCGGAAACATGCGGAAACGGGCCGTCATTCTGCCCCATCCATCCCTCACGCGAACGTGAGCACATTTGCTCGGGCCTTCGCTGTTGTCCGAGCCGCCCGCCACGCCCGGACGCTGTGTCGCGTGCCCTGTCCGT
>CAZBDE010000260.1:0-3996 GCA_964490415.1 uncultured Pseudoxanthomonas sp.
CGATTGTACGGAAGTCACCTCGGAATCTGATTGATGACCCTCGAATTCACCCTGAACCGCGCCGCCCCCGGTGGCGCCAGCGTCGACTGCGTCGTGGTAGGCGCCTTCTCCGACGGCACGCTGACCCCCGCCGCCCGGGCGCTGGACGGCGAAGGCCGGCTCGCCGCGCTGGCGACCCGCGGCGACATCTCCGGCGCCACCGGCAAGACCCTGCTGGCGCACGACCTGCCCGGCGTCGCCGCGCCGCGGGTGCTGGTGATCGGCCTCGGCGACCGGGCCAGGTTCGGCGTCCCGCAATACCTCAAGGCCGTGGCCGACGCGGTGCGCGCGCTCAGGACAGGGCCGGTCAGGAGCGTGCTGTTCACCCTGTCCGAACTCGAGGTCAAGGGCCGCGACGCTGCCTGGAACATCCGCCAGGCCGTGGTCGCCGCCGACCACGCGGCCTACCGCTACACCGCCACCCTCGGCGCGAAGAACAAGAAGCGCAGCGAGGCCGGCATCACCGCCTTCGCGGTGCAGGGCGAGGACGAGCAGGCGCTGGCGCAGGGCAAGGCGATCGCGGCGGGCGTGAAGTTCGCGCGCGAGCTGGGCAACCTGCCGCCGAACGTCTGCAATCCCGCCTACGTCGCGGAGCAGGCGCAGAGCTTCGCCGCGCGCTTCGACAAGGCCGAAGCGGAGATCCTCGACGAGGCGCAGATGGAGCAACTCGGCATGGGCTCGCTGCTCGCGGTCGCGCGCGGTTCGGCCAACCGCCCGCGGCTGGTCGTGCTCAAGTGGAACAACGGCGGCGACAGCAAGCCCTACGTGCTGGTCGGCAAGGGCATCACCTTCGACACCGGCGGCGTCAACCTCAAGACGCAGGGCGGCATCGAGGAGATGAAGTACGACATGTGCGGCGGCGCCAACGCGCTGGGCACGGTCGTGGCCGCGATCAAGGCGCGGCTGCCGCTGAACCTGGTGGCGGTGGTGCCGGCGGTGGAGAACGCCATCGACGGCAACGCCTACCGCCCGTCCGACGTCATCACCAGCATGTCCGGCAAGACCATCGAGGTCGGCAACACCGACGCCGAAGGCCGCCTGATCCTGTGCGACGCGCTGACCTACGCGCAGCGCTTCGAGCCGCAGGCGCTGGTCGACGTGGCCACGCTCACCGGCGCCTGCATGGTCGCGCTGGGCAAGTTCGCCTCCGGCCTGATGAGCCGCCACGACGACCTGGCCGACGAACTGCTGGCCGCCGGCGAACAGGTGTTCGACCGCGCCTGGCGCCTGCCGCTGTGGGACGAGTACCAGACCCTGCTGGAGTCGACCTTCGCCGACGTCTACAACATCGGCGGCCGCTGGGGCGGCGCGATCACCGCCGGCTGCTTCCTGGCGCGCTTCGCCGAAGGCCAGCGCTGGGCGCACCTGGACATCGCCGGCAGCGCCAGCGACGAGGGCAAGCGCGGCATGGCCACCGGCCGCCCCGTCGGCCTGCTGAGCCAGTGGCTGCTGGACCGGATCGCGTAAGAAACCGGGGTCAGAGTGCACTTTCGCTACGCGAAAGTGCACTCTGACCCCTCCCCTGGATCCCTATGCCCCGCGCCGACTTCTACCTGATCGCCAAGCCGCGTTTCGCCGAACAGCCCTTGCTGCTGGTCTGCGAACTGGCCCGCCGCGCCTGCGACAGCAACCAGTTCACCGTGGTGCTGGCGCGCGATGCGACCCAGGCCGAGGAACTGGACGACCTGCTGTGGTCGTTCGACCCGGACGCCTACATCCCGCACCAGATCGCCGGCAACGACGAGGACGACGAGATCACCCCGGTGCTGATCGTCGCCCCCGGCAGCGAGGCGCCGGCGCGGCCGCTGGCGATCAACCTGCGCGACGAGGCCTGGCGCGAGGCCTGCGAGCGCGTGCTCGAGGTGGTGCCGGCCGACCCGGCCGCGCGCGGCCCGCTGCGCGAGCGCTGGAAGCAGTACCAGGCGCTGGGCTATGAACTGAACAAGCACGACATGTAACCGCCGTCGTCCCGGCCTACGCCGGGACCCAGCGACTTGCAGCGCTGGACCGGCCCCGAAAGACCCTGGGTCCCGGCTTTTGCCGGGACGACGACGAAGACGATGACCGACACCCTGCCCTCCGGCTACGAACCCAAGACCTTCGAATCGCGCCTGTACGCGGAATGGGAGGCCAGCGGCTGCTTCAGGCCTTCCGGCCAGGGCGAGCCCTACTCGATCCTGCTGCCGCCGCCCAACGTCACCGGCACCCTGCACATGGGCCACGCCTTCCAGCACACGCTGATGGACGCGCTGGTCCGCCACCAGCGCATGCTCGGCCGCGACGTGCTGTGGCAGATGGGCACCGACCACGCCGGCATCGCTACCGAGATGGTGGTCAGCCGCAACCTGGCGCTGGAAGGCAAGGGCGAAAGCCGCGATTCGCTGGGCCGCGAGGGCTTCGTCGCCAAGGTCTGGGAGTGGAAGGGCCAGTCCGGCGACACCATCGAGCGGCAGATGCGCCGGCTGGGCGCCTCCGGCGACTGGTCGCGCAGCACCTTCACCATGGACCCGCAGCCGTCGGCGGCGGTGGTCGAGGCGTTCGTGCGCTGGCACGAACAGGGCCTGATCTACCGCGGCCAGCGCCTGGTCAACTGGGACCCGGTGCTGAAGACCGCGATCTCGGACCTGGAAGTGGAAAGCGTGGAGGAAGACGGTTTCCTGTGGTCGATCCGCTACCCGCTGGCCGACGGCGCCAGCTACGAGCACGTCGAAGTCGATGCCGACGGCAACGAGACCCTGCGCGAGGTGCGCGACTACCTTGTCGTGGCCACCACCCGGCCCGAGACCCTGCTCGGCGACACCGCGGTGATGGTGCACCCCGAAGACCCGCGCTACGGCGCGCTGATCGGCAAGGAAGTCGAGCTGCCGCTCACCGGCCGCCGCATCCCGCTGATCGCCGACGACTACGTCGACCGCGCCTTCGGCACCGGCGTGGTCAAGGTGACCCCGGCGCACGACTTCAACGACTACCAGGTCGGCGTGCGCCATGGCCTGCCGCTGATCAACCTGTTCACCCCGGTGGCCGCGCTCAACGACAACGCCCCGGAGAAATACCGCGGCCAGGACCGCTACGACGCGCGCAAGGCTGTGCTCGCCGACCTGGAGGAACTGGGCCTGCTGGTCGAGACCCGGCCGCACAAGCTGCAGGTCCCGCGCGGCGACCGCACCGGCCAGGTGATCGAGCCGTACCTGACCGACCAGTGGTTCGTGAAGATGGACGCGCTGGCGAAGCGCGGCCTCGATCTGGTCGAATCGGGCGAGGTCAGGTTCGTCCCACCGAACTGGATCAACACCTACCGCCACTGGATGGAGAACATCCAGGACTGGTGCATCAGCCGCCAGCTGTGGTGGGGCCATCGCATCCCGGCGTGGTTCGACGAGGAGGGCAACTGCTACGTCGCGCGCAGCGAGGAAGAAGCCTACGCGCAAGCCGCCGCACGTAGAGCGGAGCTTGCTCCGCTTGCAGGCAGCGGTACCGGCGCCAGCGGAGCAAGCTCCGCTCTACGCCAGGACAACGACGTGCTGGAGACCTGGTTCTCCTCGCAGCTGTGGCCGTTCTCCACCCTGGGCTGGCCGGACGCGGCGGCGATGGCGCAGCGCGGCTTCGAGCGCTACCTGCCGTCGTCGGTGCTGGTCACCGGCTTCGACATCATCTTCTTCTGGGTGGCGCGCATGATCATGGCCACCGACAGCTTCACCGGCAAGGTGCCGTTCCGCGACGTCTACATCACCGGCCTGATCCGCGACGCGCAGGGCCAGAAGATGTCCAAGTCCAAGGGCAACGTGCTGGACCCGCTGGACATCATCGACGGCATCGCCCTGGAAGACCTGGTCGCCAAGCGCACCGGCGGGCTGATGCAGCCCAAGCTGGCCGAGAAGATCGAGCGCGCCACCCGCAGGGAGTTCCCCGACGGCATCATCGCCCACGGCGCCGACGCGCTGCGCTTCACCATCGCCG
>CAZBDE010000261.1:0-3959 GCA_964490415.1 uncultured Pseudoxanthomonas sp.
CGGCGGCGCTGGCCAAGGGCGAGTTCCTGGCCACGATGAGCCACGAGATCCGCACCCCGCTCAACGGCATCATCCCGATGCTCGACCTGGTCGCACGCGGCAGCCTGGCCCCGGACCAGCGCGAGATGCTGCGCACCGCGCACGAGTCCTCGCAGCAGCTGCTGCGCATCGTCGACGACATCCTCGACTACTCCAAGCTCGAGGCCAACCGGCTGGAGCTGGAGATCACCAGCTTCAACCTGCGCGAACTGCTGGAGGCGGTGCTGCAGCTGATGCAGCGCCCGGCCGAGGGCAAGGGCCTGCGCCTGGAACTGAACATCGACCCGAACGTGCGCCTGCCGGTGCGCGGCGACCCGGTGCGCCTGCGGCAGATCCTGACCAACCTGATCGGCAACGCGGTCAAGTTCACCGAGCGCGGCAGCATCCAGCTGGGCGTGCGCCGCCTCGGCGAGACCGCGGCCCAGCACATGCTGCGCTTCGAGGTCCGCGACACCGGCATCGGCATCGGCCAGGCGCAGCAGCAGCGCCTGTTCCGCGCCTTCACCCAGGCCGACGCCTCGACCACCCGCCTGTACGGCGGCACCGGCCTGGGCCTGGCGATCTGCAAGCGCATCGTCGACCTGATGGGCGGGCGCATCGGCGTGCAGTCCGAGCCGGGCCACGGCTCCACCTTCTGGTTCGAGATCCCGCTGCTGAAGGTGATCGGCGACGTGCAGATCCGCCAGACCGCGCACGACGCGCGGCGCGTGCTGGCGATCACCCCGAACCTGCGCCTGCGCCAGCGCTTCGCCCTGCTGCTGCCCAACTGGGGCATGACCGTCAGCATCGTCGAGACCACCCAGGAAGCGCTGGAACGCCTGCGGCAGCCGCCTTCGCCCGGGCAGAGCAACCCCGGCTTCGTCGCCGTGCTCGCCGACTACGACGGCCTGCGCCACAGCGCGCGCGCGCTGCATCGCGCGATGCTGCGCACGCCGGCCTATGCGGGCGTGCGCCTGCTGTGGCTGTACGGCGACGAGGACATCCCGCAGGAACTGCGCGAAGGCGCCGAAGCGCTGCCGCGCCTGGCCCCCGACGCGGACCTGCGGGGCGCGCTGCTCGAAGCGCCGGCCGGGCGGCCCGAACCGAAGGGCCCCGCCCCGTTCCCCAGCGAAGCCGCCCCGCTGCCGCCACCGGCCGACCCGGCCATCGCCGGCCCGCCGCCGCGCCTGCTCCTGGTCGAGGACAACCCGGTCAACCTGCTGGTGGCGCAGAAGCTGCTGTCGGTGCTGGGCTACGAATGCGACACCGCGCCCAACGGCGAGGTCGCCCTGTCGCACATGGCCAGCGGCGCCTACGACCTGGTCCTGATGGACTGCCAGATGCCGGTGCTGGACGGCTATTCGGCGACCCGCCGCTGGCGCGAGCACGAGGCCGGCCAGGCCCCCGGCAAGCGCCTGGCGATCGTGGCGATGACCGCCAACGCGATGGCCGGCGACCGCCAGCGCTGCCTGGACGCCGGCATGGACGACTACCTGTCCAAGCCGGTCTCGCGCGACCAGCTCGATACCTGCCTGCGGCGCTGGCTGCGCGCCGGCCCGGCACGCAGCGCGCCGCGGCCGGCGGCGATCGAAACGGGGACGAGGAACCTGCCGCCCGCGGCGGCGGCGGCGCCCATTGCCGCACCGGCCCCGGCTGCGCCGCCGTCCATGCCGGCTCCGGCTCCGGCTCCGTCCCAGGCCCGGGTGCCCGCGCCGACCGTGGCGCCCCCCGGCATCCCGCCGCCTGCCGCTGCGCCGGCCGCGACCGCCGCGGTTTCGCTGTCGCCCGACATGCCGCTGTTCGTGCCGCCGGCGGGCACCGTCGCGCCGGCACCGCCGCCACTGCGCGTCGAGGATGCGCCTTCCGCGCAACCCCCTCCACCGCCGGTGCTGGAACCGGAGATGCTGGACGAACTGCGCGACATCGCCGGCGACGAAGCCCTCTCGATCGTCAACCTGTTCCTGGAGGACGCGCCGCGCCTGATCCGGCTGATGGAGCAGGCCTCCGGGATCCCGGACCTCGAGGTGATGCGCGAAGCCGCGCACGCGCTGAAGTCGTCGAGCGCCAACGTCGGCGCGCTGGCCCTGTCGGCAGCGGCCAAGCGGATCGAACTGGGCGCCCGCGCCCACGCGCTGGAACGGCCCGCGGTGGCCGTGGCCCTGCTCATCGCCGAATACGCGCGCGCGCGCGTGGCCCTGCAGGGCTGGCTCTCGGCCAGCCAGGCCGGTCAGTCCTCGAGCTTGCTCAACAGGTAGTTGGGTTCGCCGATCCGCCCGATCAGGTCGAGCTGGGTTTCCAGCCAGTCCACGTGCTCTTCCTCGGCGTCGAGGATCTTCACCAGCAACTGGCGGCTGACGTAGTCGCCGATCGAGTCGGCATAGGCCACCGCCTCGCGCAGCAGCGGGATGCCGTCCATTTCCAGCGCCAGGTCGCATTCGAGCAGCTCGCGCGGGGTCTCGCCGATGCGCAGCTTGCCCAGCGCCTGGAAGTTGGGCAGGCCTTCGAGGAACAGGATGCGCTCGGCCAGCCAGTCGGCGTGCCGCATCTCGTCGATCGACTCCTTGTACTCGTGCTCGGCCAGTTCCTTCAGGCCCCAGTTCTTCAGCATCTTGGCGTGCAGGAAGTACTGGTTGATGGCGGTGAGCTCGTTGTACAGCGCTTTGTTGAGGTACTCGATGACCTTGGCGTCGCCCTTCATGGCCGCGCTCCGTGTTGCGGGGGGAACGGAGCGCACTCTAGCGCGCCGCGCGAAGCGGCGAAGGAACGCGAATCGTGCTCATTCATTCCCCGGCGCGGGACGGCCGCGGGAAAACGCGGGTCAGGCGGCGCAGGCCAGGACCGGCAGCGGCAGTTCGGCGCGCATCTGCTCGATCATCTCGCTGGCCATGTCCAGGCACGACCCGCAGCTGGCGCCGCAGCCGGTGCGCATGGTCAGTTCGCCGATGCTGTTGCAGCCCTTGTCCACCGCATCGCGGATGTGGCGGTCGGTGACACCGTTGCAGAGGCAGACGTACACGGCGGGCGGGTCCGGCGGGGAAGGCTGGCACCCATTCCAGCAAGGATGAGAATCGTTGTCAATTGCAAGGAGGTCGCATCGCCCACCGAAGCGGCCACCAGCCGTTCAGCCTGATGAACGACGCCCGCGTACGCCACGGGGGGGCCGCCGCGGGCGATCGTGCCCGGCATTGGCGCCCGGCAGCCAGGCCTCCAGCGCCGCGGCGGACATCTGCTGCAGCAGGGCCCCGGTGCTCTCGGCCACCGGCGCCAGGTGGCGCAGGGCGCGGGCGTAGACCCCGCGCTTGAAGCTGACCACGTGCTCGACCGGGTACCAGAAGTCGACCCAGCGCCAGTGGTCGAACTCGGGGGTCTCGCTGGCGTCGAAGCGCACCAGCGACTCCTCCCCGACCAGGCGCAGCAGGAACCAGACCTGCTTCTGGCCGATGCACACCGGCCCCTCGCCGCCCCGGCGCACCGCCCGGCCCGGCAGGCGATAGCGCAGCCAGCCGGGCGTGGCACCGAGCAGTTCCACGTGCTCGGGCAGCAGGCCGGTCTCCTCGTGCAGCTCCCGGTACATGGCCTCGGTCGGGGTCTCGTCGCTGCGCATGCCCCCTTGCGGGAACTGCCAGCCATCCCGGCGCACGCGGCGCGCCCAGAACACCTGGCCATCCGCGCGCATCAGGACGATACCGACGTTCGGCCTGTATCCGTCCGGATCGATCACGATGCGGACTCCAAATATTTCGACTGGTTCCGACTCTGCCACGGCCCCGGCGGGCCGACAAGCGGCGCATTGACACCGCGGTCGGGAAGGGGAAGAATTCGCGGTTCTCCGCGTGGCTATGTAGCTCAGCCGGTTAGAGCACAGCACTCATAATGCTGGGGTCGGTGGTTCGAGTCCACCCATAGCCACCATGTCGAAACGCCAGAAACCCCGCCAGCAC
>CAZBDE010000262.1:0-3935 GCA_964490415.1 uncultured Pseudoxanthomonas sp.
TGAGCCCCGAGCAACACAAGGAGTTCCGCGAACGCTGGGGGAAGATGACGCCGGAGCAGCGGCAGCAGTGGCTGCGCGAGCATCCGCCGCAGCCGCAGCCCTGACGGAAGCCTTGTAGGAGCTCCCTTCAGGGGCGACCCGAGGCGGCTGGCACACGACAGCGTTCAACGCGAACGCTCCGGCGAGTCCGGTGGTACGCGCTGGCGCCTTCCGACGGAATCGGGTCGCCCCTGAAGGGGGCTCCTACAGGAAGCGAGGGCGTCGCCATGGCGGCGACGGCCGGTTCGCGTCAGGCCGCAGTCGCCTCCGACCCGGCCGGCGGCGCCGGCCACACGGTCCTGGCCAGCAGTTCGTCGTTCCAGTCGAAGGCCAGGCCTTCGTCCTTCTTCAGGAACAGGGCGACGAAGTTGTACACGTTGCGCGCATACATCTCGCTGGCGTGCACCGCGCCCATGCTGGCCAGGTCGAGCGGCCCGGCGACGGTCACCCCGCCCACCTCGACCGTTTCGCCCGGACGCGTGGCCTCGCAGTTGCCGCCGGTCTCGGCGGCCAGGTCCACGATCACGCTGCCCGGCTTCATGCCCTCCACCATCGCGGCGCTGACGATCTTCGGCGCCGGCCGGCCCGGCACCGCGGCGGTGCAGACCACCACGTCCATGCCCTTGAGGTGGTCGGCAAGGCGGCGCTGCTGTTCGGCGCGCTCCTCGTCGGTGAGCTGGCGCGCGTAGCCGCCCTCGCCCGCGGCGCTCACGCCGAGGTCGAGGAACTTGCCGCCCAGCGATTCGATCTGCTCGCGCGTTTCCGGACGCACGTCGAAGCCTTCGACCTGCGCGCCGAGCCGGCGCGCGGTGGCGATCGCCTGCAGGCCGGCCACGCCGGCGCCGACGATCAACACCTTCGACGGACGGATCGTGCCGGCGGCGGTGGTCAGCATCGGGAAGAAGCGCGGCGCCAGCTGCGCGGCGATCAGCACCGCCTTGTAGCCGGCCATGCCGGCCTGCGAGCTGAGCACGTCCATCGCCTGGGCGCGGGTGGTGCGCGGCAGGCGTTCGAGCGGGAAGGCATGGATGCCGCGCGCCTGCAGCGCCGCGGCGCGGGCCTCGTCGCCCTGCGGATGCAGCACGCCGACCAGGGTCGCACCCTGCTTCAGCCCTGCGATCGCCTCGGCCGGCGGCGGCTGCACGCACAGCACCAGGTCGGCGGCGGCGCGCGCGCCGGCCTCGGCCAGCTGCGCGCCGGCGGCGACATAGGCCGCGTCGGTGACGCCCGCGCCGAGCCCGGCGCCGGCTTCCACCCGCACCTGCGCACCGGTGGCGAGCAGCTTCTTCACCGTTTCCGGCGTGGCCGCCACGCGCTTCTCGCCCGCCGCGACTTCCTTCAGCACCAGCACTTCCACCACCATGCTTGTCTCTCGCCTGCGCAGTCTCTGCCGGCGATGCTAGCAAAACGCGGCGCCCCCACGCGGAACCGGCGATGGTTTCATCCGTAGCGGTGGCGGCGGCCACGGCACCCCTGACAGGAAGGGCCGCGGCGTCGCCGCCGCGGCCCGGGCCGGATCCCCCGGTGTGCCTGTCGCCTCAGTGCAGGGTCGTCGCCCGCGCCGGCGGCGCCACGTCCAGGCGATCGATCACGCCCTGCATGGCGCTGTCGAAGGCGCCGTCGTCGGGCACGTGCATGCGCAGGCGCTCCAGCCGCACCATCACCGCCAGTTCCTCCGGCGAGGCCACGCAGAAGCGCACGCCGCGGCGGTTGACGAACAGCAGCCGCGAGGAGATCGGGCTGACCCAGGACAGCTTGCCCGGCTGCACGCGGCCGTCCTTGTCGATGAAATCCAGCCAGGTGCCCAGCGGCAGCGCGCGGATGCGCTCGGCATCGGCGTTGTCGAAGTCCAGGGTGTCGGTGCCGGCGACCAGCTCGATCGCGCCGCGGTCGACCGGCGCCACCGCCTGCGGCAGCGCCACCACCGGCAGTTCCGGCAGCGGCTTCTCCAGTTCCGGCCGCGCGTCGGCCACCGCCTGCAGGGTGTCGTGCAGGGCGCCGATCGCCGCTTCCGCCGCATCGCCGTGCAGGCCCACGCTGGCGAAGACCTGGCGCAGGCCCGGCTGCCAGTTCTGCAGCCACGGCTTGCCGACGATGTGCCGCTGCGCCTCGCCCAGTTCCTCGAGCACGCCGTCGGCCAGCTCCAGCGCCTCGGCGAACACGTCGCCCAGCTCGCCCTCGCGCAGCAGGGCCAGGGTGATGTGGTGCTGCCACGGGTTGCGCAGGAAGTCGGCCACCGCCTGCGGCAGCGGACGCTCCTGCAGGCGCTGGTGCACTTCGAACTCGGCGCGGCTGCGCGCCAGTTCCAGGCGCTCCTGGCCGCGCTGGATCTCGGCGGCGCGGCGCTCGGTGACCTCGATGCGGCGGCGGTGCTGGTCGAGGAAGTCGCGGAACTCCTCCTCCAGGGTCATGAAGATCGCCAGGTTCTCGTTGAACTCGGCTACCAGCCGCCCGGTGACGTCCTCGACCTTGGCCAGCAGGGTGCGTTCGGCCGCGCTCTCGCCCTGGTTGCCTTCGCAGGCCTCGGCCAGCGCGTTGAGCAGGCGCCGCGCCGGATGGGTCTTCTGCACGAACATGCGCCGGTCCAGCAGCGCGACCTTGACGAACGGCACCACCAGGCGGCCGATCAGCTCGCGCGGGCGCCCGGACAGGTCGCGCTCGTCGAGCAGCACGTCGAACAGCATGCCGACCAGGTCGATCGCGTCCTCGTCCTTGGCGTCCAGGCGGGTGTGCGAGGGATCCATGCCGAGCTGGCTGGCATTGGCCAGGACCTCGCTCTTGAGCCGCTGCGACAGCGACTCCTGCTCGTCGCCGATGGCCGCGCTCAGGGCCGCGCTGGGCGTGGCCTGCAGCAGCGAAAGCACCGACAGCATCTCGCGCTGGCTCAGCGGGCGCTGGCCGGAGGCCGCGGCCTGCACCTGGCCGGCCGCCTGCTCGGCGCCACCGCGCAGTTCGCGGCTCTGCTGCAGCATCTGGTGCAACGCGTCCAGCAGCATGCCCTGCCCGCCCGCGCCGGGACCCTCGCCCGCGCCCGGGCCGTCGCCGCCATGCTGCTGCATCACGCCGCGGGTCTCCTGCCAGCGCTGCATGAAGCGCGAGGCCCAGGCCGGGGAATATTCGTCGCCGGATTCGCCCCAGCCATTCGCCTCGCGCTCCTGCCCGCGCGGTGGCCGCGCGGGCGCACGGGCGCCGGTGGGCGGCGCGCCGGCCAGCACGCCCTCGCGCACCAGGCTCAGGTCCAGCGCCTCGTACAGCTTGGCCACGGTGCCGGCCAGGTCGCGCTCGCACAGCTTGATCAGGACCAGGCGCACTTCCGGGGCGAGGTCGCAGGGGGCGAAGGCCTCGCGCACGGCCACGCCGATGTGTTCGGGACTGGCCGGGTTGGTGTCGGCGTCCAGCTCCAGGCCGCCGGCGATCCAGCCGAGGCGGCGGTCCAGCCGCGCCAGCACCGCCTTGCAGTCGCGCAGCATCACGCTGGCCAGGTTGCGCGCGGCCAGGCGCGATTCCAGTTCGTGCTCGCCGACCAGGCTCAGGCTGCCGGCCTGGCCGGACAGGGCGACTTCGGCCGACAGCGGCGTGCCCGCCTCCAGCGCATGCCAGGCCAGCGCCAGCTGCGCGCGGAAGCGCTTGGCGATCTCGTCGCGGCGGCGGCGCAGTTCGCGCATGCCGTCGAGGAACAGCAGCTGCGAGGCGCCGGCGCGTTCGGCGCGATCGAAGAGCACGTCGTCGTAGCGCGCCACCGAGGCGGCGAAGGCGTCGCCCAGCGGGACCAGGAACGCATCGCGCGCCCGCGCGATCAGCTGCGGGGCGAAGCGGGGATCGAGGGTGGGGTCGGCCTGGCTGGGGGTCATGCGCGCTGCTCCGCGTGTCGCGGTCGATGGATCGCGTTCGATGGA
>CAZBDE010000263.1:0-3933 GCA_964490415.1 uncultured Pseudoxanthomonas sp.
TGGTCCTCGGTCAACTACAAGGACGCGCTGGCCGGCACCGGCAAGGGCAGGATCCTGCGCAGTTTCCCGCTGGTCGGCGGGATAGATGTCGCCGGCCACGTGGTCGCCTCCACCGATCCGAAGTTCCGCGAAGGCGATCCGGTGCTGGTCACCGGCTGCGGCCTGAGCGAGACCCGCGACGGCGGCTACGCCGCCTACGCACGCCTGCCCGCCGAATGGGTCGTCGCCCTGCCCCGCGGGCTGGACCTGCGCGAATCCATGGTCCTGGGCACCGCCGGCTTCACCGCCGCGCTGGCGCTGTACCGCATGCGCGACAACCGGCAGTCGCCCGGACTCGGCCCGCTGGCGGTCACCGGCGCCACCGGTGGCGTCGGCTCGCTGGCGGTGGCGATCTTCAGCAAGGCCGGCTACGAGGTCCACGCGGTCAGCGGCAAGGCCGACCAGGCCGGCTACCTGAAGTCGCTCGGCGCCGCCGAGGTGCTGGGCCGCGATGCACTGGAGGCGAAGCGGCCGCTGGAATCGATCCGCTTCGGCGGCGGCCTGGACAACGTCGGTGGACCGATGCTCGTCAGCCTGCTGGCGCAGACCGCGCCCTACGGCAACGTCGCCGCGGCCGGCCTGGCCGCCACACCGGCCCTCGATGCACTGACGGTGATGCCCTTCATCCTGCGCGGGGTGTCGCTGCTCGGCATCGGCTCGGCCGGCACCGCGCGCGACATCCGCGACGACATCTGGGCGCTGCTGGCCGGCGAATGGAAGCCGGCGCAGCTCGATGCGATCTGCACCCGGGAAGCGACGCTGGAGGAACTGCCGGCCGTGTTCGACACGATGCTGGCCGGTGGCTCGCTGGGACGCACGGTGGTGCGGCTGCGCTGAGGCCTTCTTGCAGGAGCGGCTTCAGCCGCGACCCGGCGCCGTCGGCGCAGGCGACGCAATCGTGATTCCGGCGGCGTCGGGTCGCGGCTGATGCCGCTCCTGCAGAAAAGCACACGGACATCGCACCACAGCGGACCGCGACAGGCGCGGCAGGGACATATGCGGCTCAATCCTGCAGCAACGGATACACCCGCACGTAGTCCACCTCCATCCACGCCGGAAACGCCGCCTCGTCCACGCCCTCGGCGCCGCCCCAGTCGCCGCCCACGGCCAGGTTCATCAACAGGTGGAAGGGCTGGTCGAACGGCCAGGCGTCCGCGCCCGTGCCTTCGTTGGCGAACTCGAACACCGGCGCGTCGTCGATGTAGCCGCGGATCCAGTCGGGGGTCCAGTCCGCCCGGTACCGGTGGAACTGCGTGCTTGCGTCCGCCACGGTGGCCTGGCGGCCGCGCTGGGTACCGATCGTGTGGTTGTAGGCCTGGGTGTGGACGGTGACGTGGACCTGGCCCGGGTCGTGGCCGACGTGCTCCATGATGTCGATCTCGCCCGAACGCGGCCAGCCGCCATGGCGGTTGCCGGTCGGCAGCATCCACAGTGCGCCCCAGGTGCCGCGCCCCACCGGCAGCCGCGCGCGGAACTCGATGCGCCCGTACTGGAAGTCGCCCTTGCCGCGCGAAACCAGGCGCGCCGAGGTGTAGGTGGTCCTGCCTGCCTTCCTGAAGCGGTGCGCGACGATCGTCAGCACCCCGTCTTCGACAAAGGCGTTGGCCCGCTGGCGGGTGTAGTGCTGCAGCTCGTTGTTGCCCCAGCCCTTGCCGCCGGTGTCGTAGCCCCACTTCGCCGGATCGGGCGTCCCCGCCTGGTCGAATTCGTCCTGCCACGAAGGCGTGTCCGCGAACGTCCACGATCGCGCGTGCGCCTTGCCATCGTCGTCTCCGTCATCCGCATGGGCCATCGGCACCGACAGCGCCAGCAGCGCGCACAGCAGGGTTCCGCTCCGTGCCAGGCCCGGCCCGATCGCATTTCGCATGGTTCCAGTCTCTCCGGAATGCCGCGAGCGGGCGGCGCATCGATTCTAGGCAACGCGGGTCCCGTTGCGGCACCGCGGCTCGACAGGACCGGCGATGCATCCGCTCCATTCCCCCGGCGGCCGGACCGGGCATGCGCCATCGTCCGCCCTGCCGGGCCAGGGCCCGGCCTGGAAAAGACCCCGCGCGCGAACTACCCTGCGTCCATGATTCTTCCCTCTCCGCCGCGCATCGCAGCCGCGCTGCTCGCATCGGCGCTGTGCGCC
The DNA here is from genome assembly GCA_964490415.1 of uncultured Pseudoxanthomonas sp. Taxonomy (GTDB): domain Bacteria; phylum Pseudomonadota; class Gammaproteobacteria; order Xanthomonadales; family Xanthomonadaceae; genus Pseudoxanthomonas. Next base: position 2,171 of record CAZBDE010000263.1, read on the forward strand.
ACCGCCTCCCTCGCCGCCGCAGGCCCGACGCACGCGGAATCCCCATCGCCCGTCCACGCCACGAGCACCGCCTCGCCGCGCCCATCGATCCTGGTCTTCACCCGCACGCTGGGATGGCGCCACGATTCGATCCCGCAGGCGGTGGACACCCTGCGCGGGCTCGCCGCGCAGGCCGGCTTCGACGTCGTCCACAGCGAGGACCCGACGCTGTTCGACGACGGAACACTGCCGGCGTTCCAGGCCGTGGTCTTCGCCAACACCACCGGCGAGGTGCTCGACGCCGCTCAGCGCGCGGCCTTCGAGCGCTACATCGGTACCGGCGGCGGCTTCATGGGCGTGCATTCGGCCGCCGATACCGGCAAGACGTGGTCGTGGTACGGCGACCTGGTCGGCGCCTGGTTCAAGAACCACCCGCCGGGCCTGCAGACCACCGACGTGCGTTTCGAACCGGGTCGCGGCCCGGACGGACTGCAGCGCTGGCGCGTCACCGACGAGCTCTACAACTACCGTCGCAATCCGCGACCGGCGGTGGACGTGATCGCCAGCGTGGAGGAATCCGGCTACGAAGGCGGGACCATGGGCGCCGACCATCCCATCGCCTGGTGCCATGACGCCGCCGGCGGCCGCGCCTGGTATACGGGCCTGGGCCATGCACAGGCGCTGTATGCCGACCCGGTCTTCCGCGCCCACCTGCTGCGCGGCCTGCGCTACGCCACCGGCCTGTCCGGCGACTGCTAGCGGTGGCCCACTCCGCCACACTGTGCGCACGGTCAAGCTTCGCCGCGACCCGCTTGCGCGCCGAGGCTTCCGGCGGCTTCACGCAACGTCTACACTCCGGCGCTGGGGAAAGTTACGGGGAGCACCATGGCACGCATCCTGATCGTGGACGATTCGCCCTCCCAGCTCATGGGAATCCAGCGCATCGTCGAGAAGCTGGGGCATGAGACGCTCACCGCCGAAGACGGTGCCGCCGGGGTCGAAGTGGCCAAGGCCCACCTGCCCGACCTGATCCTGATGGACGTGGTGATGCCCAACCTCAACGGGTTCCAGGCCACGCGCACGCTCAGCCGCGACGGCAGCACCCGCGACATCCCGGTCGTGCTGGTCACCACCAAGGACCAGGACACCGACCGCATGTGGGGCATGCGCCAGGGCGCGCGCGCCTATCTGACCAAGCCGTTCTCCGAGTCCGACCTGTCGGACGTGATCGGTCGCCTGCTCGGCGACCCGCCGGCCCCGGCGTCCGAAGAAGCCTGAGACCCGGGCCGCACGCGCGGCTCCGACCCCGTCAGTCAGTCCCCGAATGCCTGCGCCAGGTCGCGGTAGGCCTGTCTCTGCGCGTCGCTGGCCGGCGCCGGCGCCTGCACTTCCAGCTCCACGATCTGGTCGCCCGGCTGCGCGCCGGGCAGGCCGCGGCCGCGCAGGCGCAGCTTGCGCCCGGAATCGGAATCGGCCGGGATCTTCAGCTCCACCGGCCCGCCCAGGGTCGGCACGCTGACCGTGGTGCCCAGCGCCGCCTGCCAGGCCGGCAGCGGCAGCGTGTAGAGGATGTTGCGCCCGTCCACCTCGAACTGCGGATGGGCCAGGTACTCGATCTCCAGCAGCAGGTTGCCGCCGCCCTGGCCCTGCCCGCCCAGGCGGATCGCCTGCCCGGCGCGGATGCCCTTGGGTACCTTCACGTCGAGCTGGCGGCCGTTGAGGGTGATGCGCACGCTGTCGCCGCGATACACCGCCTCCAGCGGCACCGCCAGCCGCGCGCGGGT
>CAZBDE010000264.1:0-3918 GCA_964490415.1 uncultured Pseudoxanthomonas sp.
GGACACCTCGCGCGACGCCGCGCTGGAGATGTCCGGGATCGGGATGATGGTGTCGATGTCGTGGTCCGGGCGCAGGCGCAGGATCTTCTCGCCCAGCTTCACGCCCATGCGCATGCGCGCCTTGTGCACCGAGACCTCGTCGATCATCGAGTCCGGGCGGGCGAAGTACACGTACTCGAAGATGCACGGCGCGCGCTCGCCCGGCTCGGTGCACACCTCGGCGAACAGCTCGCCGCGCGGGGTGACCACGATCGCCTCGCCCGGCAGCACGTCGCGCACGCGCTGGAAGCCGAGGATGTCCAGCACCGCCGATTCCGAAGCCACGATGTACTCGGTGCCCTCGTTGTGCTCGCGCCGGCCCAGCACCAGCGGACGGATCCCGTGCGGGTCGCGGAACGCGACCAGGCCCAGGCCCAGCACCACGCTGACCACCGCGTAGCCGCCCTTCACCCGCTTGTGCACGCCGGCCACCGCGCGGATCGCCGCCTCCGGGGTCAGCGCGCGCTGCAGGTCCAGCTCGTGCGCGAACACGTTCAGCAGCACTTCGCTGTCCGAATCGGTGTTGATGTTGCGGCGGTCCTGGGCGAACACCTGCTGGCGCAGCGCGTCGGTGTTGATCAGGTTGCCGTTGTGCGCCAGGGCGATGCCGTAGGGCGAGTTCACGTAGAACGGCTGCGCCTCGTCCATGCCCTCGGAACCGGCGGTCGGGTAGCGGCAGTGGGCGATGCCCACGCGCCCTTCCAGCACGCTCATCGCCTTGGGGTTGAACACGTCGCGGACCAGGCCGTTGTCCTTGTGCAGGCGCAGGCGGGTGCCGTCGGCGGTGGCGATGCCGGCCGCGTCCTGGCCGCGGTGCTGGAGGACGGTCAGGCCGTCATAGAGCTGACCGGCAACGTTCTGGTTGCCGACGATTCCGACGATGCCGCACATGATCCGGTGTTCTCCGCAGCGGTCTCAGCGACCGGGGGTGGACGGGGGTTGGGGTGGCGGCTCCGCGCCGGGAGGGGGTCCGTCCTCGTCCACGGGGACGGGCAGCGCCTGGGTGAGGGTTTCGACCACCGCGCCGGCCCGGTCGAGGACGCCATTATCGCCGCTCGGGCGGCCATTGCCAAAATCCAGCTCGTGGACAGTCCAGTCCGGCAGCCAGCGCGCCATCCACTTCGCGCCGGGCACGAATACCGCCACGGCCCGGGATTCGGCCCAGCTGCGTTCCTGCGGCAGTGCGCTGAACGCCATCAGCAGGACCAGCATGCAGGCCACCAGCGCGCCGCGGGCCAGACCCAGCAGCAACCCCAGGAACCGGTCCACGCCGGACAGCCCGACCGAGTGCACCAGCTTGCGCACCGCCCAGCCGACCAGGCCGACCAGGACCAGCACGCCGAGGAAGCAGACGAGGTAGCCGCCGAGCAGTTCGGTCGCACCGGGCACGCCGTCGTCGCTGAACCAGAACGCCAGCTCGGCGCCGTAGTGGAACGCGGCCCAGCCCGCGCCGAGCCAGGCCACCAGCGAGGCGACCGCGCCGACCAGGCCGCGCACCGCGCCCAGCAGCGCCGAGGCGGCGATCACCACCAGCAGGACCAGGTCGATGGAGTTCACGCGGCGCACCCTCCCCGTGCGTCGGTGGCCCGGGTCACGGGTGCGGCACCACCATGCCGGCGCCGAAGCCGCCGGCCAGGCGCGCCTTCAGCTGGTCGGCCTCGGCGCGGGTCGACACCGGGCCGACGCGGACCCGGTTGAGCGTGCCCTTGTCGGTGCGCACCGGCTGGACCACCGCGCTGTAGCCGGCCGCGCGCAGGCGGTCGCGCAGGGCATTGGCCTCGGCGTCGCTGGCGAAGGCGCCCATCTGCACGGCGAAGCCGACGCTGGATGCCGCCGGAACCGCGGGCACCGGAGCGGGCGCCGGCTGCTGCGCCGTGGCGGCGGGCTTCGGCGCGGTGGCCGGCGGTGTGACTGGCGGCGTGGCCGGCCGGGTCGCCGGCGTATCGTCCGGCGGGAGCGCTTCGGTCCGCGTCGCCGGCGCCGTGGCGGCGGCGACCGGCCGACTGGCAGCGGGCGGGCTCGAAGCAGGCGCACCAGCGGCGGCGGCCGGCGGCGCCTGGCTGGCAACCGCCGGCGGCGTGGACGCCGCGGGTGTCGCCGCGGCATCCGCGACCGCATCGAGCGCGATCACCTGGGCGTTCACGTCGGTGCGGATCCGCACCGCCTGCAGGCGGCCGGCCTCGGCCAGGGCGCGGTCGGGGTACGGCCCGACGCGCACGCGCCAGGCCTGGCGTCCGTTGAGCGTGGCCTCTTCCTTGAATCCGTCCAGGCCGGCCTGGCGCAGCCGCGAAAGCACCGCGTCGGCGTCGCGGGCGCTGGCATAGGCACCGAAACTGACCGCCCACTGGCCGGCGGCGACGGCCGGGTCGGGCCGCGCCGGCGCAGCCGCGGAGGGCGCATCGACGGCGACCTCGGTCGACACGGCCGGTGCCGGCAGCGCCGCTTCACCGGCGGCCCTGGCCGCGTCGGGGCCGAGCAGCGGCAGTTCGCGGGTCTCGTATTCGCCGCCGGGCGCGGGCGGGACGCGGGTGGAGACGTCGGCCACGCCACTGTCGGGCGCCGGGCCCTGGATCAGCATGGGCAGGAAGATGACCGCCAGCGCGACCAGCACGGCGCCACCGACCAGGCGTTGTTTCAGGGTGGTATCCACTTGGGCTCGCGGAGACGCAGCGGGAATGCCGCAGGGATTATAGGCCGCCGCATCGCGGCGAGGCCGTCATCGGCCTGAACGCAGCATCGCGATCGCGGCGGCCGCGGTGTGGAACGAACCGAACACCAGCACGCGGTCGCCGGGCACGGACGCGGCCAGCGCGCGTTCCAGCGCCGCCTGCACCGATCCGTCGCGACTGCCCGCGGCCGCCGGCGTGCCGGCCAGGCGCGCGGCGAACGCGTCCACGTCCTGCGCACGCGGCGTGCCCTCCAGCCCCGCCAGGTGCCAGCGCGCCACCGCCGGTGCCAGCGCTTGGACCATCGCCACCGCGTCCTTGTCCGCCAGCGCGGCGAACACCGCCGCGCTGGCGCCGGGCGACGGACCGGCGCGCAACCAGTCGGCGAGTCCGCGCACCGCCTGCGGGTTGTGGGCCACGTCGACCACGACCTCGATGCCGTCGCGCTCGAATGGCTGCAGCCGCCCGGCCACCTGCGCCGCCGCCACGCCGTCGGGGAACGCATGTTCCGGCAGCGCGCGCGGCAGCGCGCGCAGCGCGGCGATCGCGGTGGCGGCGTTGGCCCGCTGCGCCGGCGCGGCCAGCCGCGGCTGCGGCAACAGCAGCTCGGCACCGACCTCGCGCCAGCGCCAGTGCGACGCGTCCACAGGCTCGTGGAAGAAATCGCTGCCCAGGCGGATCGCATTCGCTCCGATCGCGTAGGCATGGCGCAGCACGCTCGACGGCGAGTCGACCTCGCCCAGCACCAGCGGCTTCCACGGCCGCGCGATGCCGGCCTTCTCGCGTCCGATCGCCTCGCGGTCGTGGCCGAGCCAGTCGGTGTGGTCGATATCCACGGTGGTGACCACCGCCACGTCCGCATCGACCAGGTTCACCGCGTCCAGCCGCCCGCCCAGGCCGACCTCCAGCACCGCCAGGTCCAGCCCGGCGCGCTGGAACAGCCACAGCGCGGCCAGGGTGCCGTACTCGAAGTAGGTCAAAGGCGTATCGCCGCGCACGGCTTCGACCGCGGCGAAGGCTTCCGCCAGCGCCTCGTCGGACGCCTCCTCGCCCTCGATGCGCACGCGTTCGTTGTAGCGCAGCAGGTGCGGCGAGGTGTAGGCGCCCACTTTCCAGCCGCCGGCGCGGGCGATGGCCTCGACGAAGGCCACGGTCGAACCCTTGCCGTTGGTGCCGGCGATGGTGACCACCCGCTCCGCAGGACGCTCCAGTC
>CAZBDE010000265.1:0-3885 GCA_964490415.1 uncultured Pseudoxanthomonas sp.
CATCAGGACATCTCCTCCAGGTCCACCACCCAGGTGTCCTTGGCGCCGCCGCCCTGCGAGGAGTTGACCACCAGCGAACCGGCCGTCATCGCCACGCGGGTCAGGCCGCCGGTGGTCACGTAGGTGTCCTCGCGCGAGAGGATGAACGGACGCAGGTCGATGTGCCGCGCCGACGGACCCTCGGGCGTCACGATCGGCGCGGTGGACAGCGCCAGCGTCGGCTGGGCCATGTAGTTGCGCGGATCGGCCTCGATCAGTTTCCTGAACTTCTCGCGTTCGCGTTTCGTGGCGCGCGGCCCGATCAGCATGCCGTAGCCGCCGGACTCGTTGGCCGGCTTCACGACCAGCTTGTCCAGGTTCTCCAGCACGTAGGCGCGGTCCTTCGCGTTGTGGCACAGGTAGCTGGGCACGTTGGGCAGGATCGCGTCCTCGCCCAGGTAGTACCTGATCATCTTCGGCACGTAGGCGAACACGACCTTGTCGTCGGCCACGCCGGCGCCCGGCGCGTTGGCCAGCGCCACCTTGCCGGCGCGCCAGCTGCGGATCAGCCCCGGCACGCCGAGCACCGAGTCGGGCCTGAACGCTTCCGGGTCGATGAACAGGTCGTCCACGCGGCGGTAGATCACGTCCACCCGCCGCGGCCCGTAGACGGTGCGCATGTAGGTGCAGTCGTCGTCGGCCACGAACAGGTCGCCGCCCTCGACCAGCTCGATGCCCATCGCCTGGGCCAGGTAGGCGTGCTCGAAATAGGCGCTGTTGAACACGCCCGGGGTCAGCAGCGCGATCACCGGCGTGTCGCCGGGGCGTGGCGACAGCGCGGCCAGGGTGTCGTACAGCTGCGAGGGGTAGTCGTCGACCGGCAGGATCGCGCTGGTCTCGAACAGTTCCGGGAACACGCGCTTGGCCACCATCCGGTTCTCGAGCATGTACGACACGCCCGAGGGGATGCGCAGGTTGTCCTCCAGCACGTACAGGGTGCCGTCGCCGTCGCGGACCAGGTCCGAGCCGCAGATGTGCGCCCACACGTCCAGCGGCGGGCGCACGCCCACGCACTGCTCGCGGAAGTTGACCGACTTCTTCAGCAGCATCGCCGGGAACACCTTGTCCCTGACGATCTTCTGCCCGCCGTAGATGTCGCCGATGAACAGGTTGAGCGCGCGCATCCGCTGCTTCAGCCCGGCCTCGGTGCGCTGCCACTCGCGGCGGTCGAGGATGCGCGGGATCAGGTCGAACGGCAGGGTGCGGTCGACGTTGCGGCCGTCGCTGTAGACGGTGAAGGTGATGCCCATGACCCGCGCGGCGACGTCGGCGGCGAGCTGGCGCTCGGCCAGTTCGCGCCCGGACAGGCCGGTGAGGTATTCGATGAGGGGGCGTGCGGCGGCGCGCGGCTGTCCGTCCGAGTCGATCAGCTCGTCATACGACGGGGTCCGGTACTTCGCCCAATCCATCGCACCTGCCTGCGGGAAGACCGGCGACCGCGCGCCGGCTGGTGCATTGCAACATGCACGCCGCCGCGACGGGCGTCAAGTCGCCGGCGCGGCGCCGGACCGGGCGCCGTCGCCGGCCAGCAACGCGCGGAAATCCGCGCCGCCCGGCTCCTGGAACACGCGCAGGCCGAACTCCGGCAGGATCGCCAGCAGGTGGTCGAAGATGTCCGACTGCACGCCCTCGTAGACGCTCCAGCGGGTGTCGCTGGTGAAGCAGTAGATCTCCAGCGGGATGCCGGTCGCGCCCGGCTGCAACTGGCGCACCAGCAGGGTCAGCCCCGGGTGGATCAGCGGATGGTGCCGCAGGTAGCGCTCCACATACGCGCGGAACGTGCCCAGGTTGGTGACGCGGCGCGCGTTGACCGGCAGCTGGCCGTCCTCGCCGAGGCCGGAGTTCCACTCCGCCAGCTCGCGCTCCTTGCCCTCCAGGTACTCGCGCAGCAGCACGAAGCGTTTCAGCCGCGCGCGTTCCCCCGCGTCGAGGAAGCGTACGCTGCCCTGGTCCAGGTACAGCGCACGCTTGATCCGGCGTCCACCGGCCTCGCTCATCCCGCGCCAGTTCTTGAACGACTCGCTCATCAGCTTCTTGGTCGGGATGGTGGTGACGGTCTTGTCCCAGTTCTGCACGGTGACGGTGTGCAGGGCGATGTCGACCACGTCGCCGTCGGCGTTCTGGCTGGGCATTTCGATCCAGTCGCCGATGCGCACGCGGCCGTCGCTGCTGATCTGCACGCTGGCCACCAGCGACAGGATCGTGTCCTGGAACACCAGCATCAGCACCGCGGTGGCCGCGCCCAGGCCGGTGAACAGGTGCAGCATCCGCACGCCCGCCAGGGCGGCCACGATCGACAGCCCGGCGAGGACGAAGATCGCGATCTTCAGCACCTGCAGGTAGCCCTTGATCGGTTTGTCGCGCGCGTCGGGGCGGCGCTCGTAGACCTCGTTGAGCGCATCGAGCACGTGCGCGACCGCCATGGCCAGGGTCAGCACGATCCACGCCTTGCAGGCGCCGTGGACGAACGCCGCCACCGGCGCGGGGATGCCGGGCACCCAGTCGATGCCCGCCGCGATCACCAGCGCCGGCACCACGTTGGCCAGCCGCGGGACCACCTTCAGCCGGTACGGCGCGTCGCCGTGGCGCGCGGCCACCAGGCCCAGCACGCGGCGCAGGCCGCGCAGCAGGACGCGGCGGGTCAGGAAGTTGGCCAGCCACGCCGCCAGCAGCAGCGCGGCCAGCACCAGCAGGGGATAGGCCCAGGGATAGGGCTCCAGCGCCTGCCTCGCTCCGTCCAGCCAGCGCACCGCGCCGACCTCCACCTGCCGCATCGCCATCATCGGATCAATCCACCTTCGCCGCCGCCGCGGTCCGCTCGATCACCACGCCCACCGCCTGCGCGCCGCGCACCGCGCCGGGCTTGCTCAGCCTGAGCCGCAACCACGGCACGCCGAACTCCCCGATCACGATCGCCGCGCAGCGCTCGGCCAGGGTCTCGACCAGGCCGAAGTCGGACTGGCCGACGAACTCGATCAGGCGCTTGCTCACCGCCTTGTAGTCGAGCGTGTGGGCGATGTCGTCGCTCGCCGCCGGCACGCGGTTGTCGAACCCCATTTCCAGGTCGAAGCGCAGGGTCTGGCGGATCCGCCGCTCCCAGTCGTAGATGCCGATCAGCGCCTCGATCTCGAGGCCTTCGATGAATACCTTGTCCATGCGTCCATGGTAACGCGCAGGCGCCGCGTGTCCGGATCAGGACAGCGCGGGCAGCGCCTCCATGTCCCAGCGCGGAGTCACCTTCACCTGCGCGTCCTCGTGTTGCCCGGCCTGCAGCCGCAGCGCGCCGGCGAAGGCGATCATCGCGCCGTTGTCGGTGCACAGCGACGGGCGCGGGAAGCAGGCGCGGCCGCCGCGCTGCGCACACATCTCCTGCAGCCTCGCACGCAGGCGCGTGTTGGCGCCGACGCCGCCGGCCACGACGAGCGTGTTGCAAGCCGGGGTGTCGCAACCGGCCGCGTCCAGCGCGCGCGCGCACTTGATCGCCAGGGTGTCGACCACCGCGTCCTCGAAGCCGCGGGCGATGTCGGCGCGGGTTTGCGCGGACCGGTCGGACTGCTGCCAGGCCAGCAGCACCTGGGTCTTCAGGCCGGAGAAGCTGAAATCCAGCCCGGGCCGGTCGGTCATCGGCCGGGCGAAGCGGAACGCTCCGGGGGTGCCCTGCTCGGCCAGCGCGGCCAGCTGCGGACCGCCCGGGTACGGCAGGCCCATCAGCTTGGCGGTCTTGTCGAAGGCCTCGCCGGCGGCGTCGTCCAGGGTCTCGCCGAGCAGCCGGTAGCGGCCGATGCCGTCCACCGCGACCAGCTGGGTGTGGCCGCCGGACACCAGCAGGGCCACGAACGGCGGCTC
>CAZBDE010000266.1:0-3875 GCA_964490415.1 uncultured Pseudoxanthomonas sp.
TTTTTTGCCCCCCCCTTTTTTGACCCTTTTTTGCCCCCCCCTTTTTTACCGACCGCGGCTATCATGGCTGCTGTTCTCCATCCCGGCACCCGCCGCCGAGACGCCGTGCCGATCCGACCGCTTCCGGACACCCTGATCAACCAGATCGCCGCGGGCGAAGTCGTCGAGCGGCCCGCGTCGGTGGTCAAGGAACTGGTCGAGAACGCGCTGGACGCCGGTGCGCGCCGGGTCGACATCGATCTGGAAGAGGGTGGCATCCGCCTGATCCGGATCCGCGACGACGGCGGTGGCATCGCGCCGGAGGAACTGCCGCTGGCGGTCAGCCGCCATGCCACCAGCAAGATCGCTTCGCTCGGCGACCTCGAAGCGGTGGCCACGCTGGGATTCCGCGGCGAGGCGTTGCCTTCGATCGCATCGGTCAGCCGCTTCCAGCTTTCGTCGCGCCGTCCCGCGGACGAACACGGCGCGGCGCTGCAGGTCGACGGCGGCCGGGTCGGCGAGGTCGCGCCGAAGGCGCAGGCGCCGGGCACGACGGTGGAAGTGCGCGACCTGTTCTTCAACGTGCCGGCGCGGCGCAAGTTCCTGCGCGCCGAGCGCACCGAACTGGGCCACATCGAGGAATGGCTGCGCTCGCTGGCGCTGGCGCGCCCGGACGTGGAGCTGCGGGTGAGCCACAACGGCAAGCCTTCGCGACGCTACAAGGCCGAAAACGGCCGGCCCGGCGACAGCGAGGCCAGCCTGCGCCTGGCCGAGACCCTGGGCGAAGAATTCGCCCGCAACGCGCTGCGGGTGGACCACGCCGGCGCCGGCCTGCGCCTGCACGGCTGGATCGCGCAGCCGCACTATTCGCGGGCCAGCGCCGACCAGCAGTACCTGTATGTCAACGGCCGCGCGGTGCGCGACCGCAACGTCGCCCACGGCGTGAAGCTGGCCTACCAGGACGTGCTGTTCCATGGCCGCCAGCCGGCCTACGTGCTGTTCCTGGAGATCGATCCGTCCCGGGTCGACGTGAACGTGCATCCGGCCAAGCACGAGGTGCGCTTCCGCGATTCGCGCCTGGTCCACGATTTCGTCTATCGCACCCTGCAGGAGGCGCTGGCGCACACCCGCGCCGGTACCGGAGTCGCCGCGGCCGGCATGCAGGCCATCGCCGGCATGGCCTCGCCGCAGGTCCGGCCGGGCGAGGGCGCGCCATCGGCCTGGACGCCGCGCCCGCAGTCGCTGGGCCTGCGCATGGACGAGGCCGCGGGCGCCTACGCGACGCTGTACGCGCAGCCGCAGGCCGCACCTGGCGCATTTCCACCCGACGCGCTGCCGCGCCAGGACACCGCGCTGCCCGCCAGCGACGGCGATGTGCCGCCGCTCGGCTATGCCATCGCCCAGCTGCACGGCATCTACGTCCTGGCCGAGAACGCCGAAGGCCTGGTGGTGGTGGACATGCACGCCGCGCACGAGCGGATCGGCTACGAGAAACTGAAGAACGCCCACGACGGCATCGGCCTGCGCGCGCAACCGCTGCTGGTGCCGCTGGCGCTGGCGGTGGGCGAGCGCGACGCCGACGTCGCCGAGCAGGAAGCGCAGACCCTGGCCGAGCTCGGCTTCGACGTGACCCGCAGCGGCCCGCAGACCCTGGCCGTGCGCAGCGTGCCGGCGCTGCTCGCGCACGCCGAACCGGAGGCGCTGCTGCGCGACGTGCTGGCCGACCTGCGCGAGCACGGCGCCAGCCGGCGCGTGGCCGCCGCCCGCGACGAACTGCTGTCGACCATGGCCTGCCATGGCGCGGTGCGCGCGAACCGCCGCCTGACGCTGCCGGAAATGAACGCCCTGCTGCGCGACATGGAAGCCACCGAGCGCTCGGGGCAATGCAATCACGGGCGCCCGACCTGGGCGCGTTTCAGTCTGGGGGAGATCGATCGATGGTTCCTGCGCGGAAGATGAAGTCCGCCGGCATCGCCATGGGGATGGCGCTGCTGGCCGGGGTGTCGCTGCTGGCCGGCTGCGGCGAGGGTGGTGGCGGCGCGGAGCGCGCGGACAAGGTCAAGGTCGACCCGGCATTCGTGGCCGAACAGCAGGCCTGGCGCATCCGCCGCGTCGAGGACCTGCTGCGGCCCGACGGCTGGACCAGCCTGGTCGGCCTGCACTGGCTGGAACTGAAGGCGCACTACGTGGGCAGCGGCGAACGCATCGGCAATGGCGTGCGCTTCGCCTTCGGCCCGGAAAAGATGGGCATGGTTTCGCGCGACGCGGCAGGCCGTTACTGGCTCACCCCGGAGAGCGGGGTGGCGCTCACCTACAACGGCGAGCCGCTGAAGGGACGGGTGGCGTTGAACAGCGACCAGGACCCGGAGCCGAGCGTGATCGGTTTCGACGAAGGCAAAGGCCAGCTCACCCTGCTGCGCCGTGGCGACCGCAGCGCGCTGCGGGTCCGGCACGCCGATGCGCCGACCCGGCTGCAGTTCGCCGGCGTGCAGTACTGGCCGAGCGATCCGGCGTGGCGCGTCAGCGGCCGTTTCATCCCGCATCCGGCCGGCAAGACCCTGCCGATCGGCGACATCGTCGGCACCCGCAGCGATTCGCCGAACCCGGGCGTGGTCGAGTTCGAGAAGGACGGCCGGACCTATCGCCTGGAAGCGCTCGGCGAAGCGGGCCACGACCTGTTCTTCGTCTTCGCCGATCGCAGCAGCGGCCATGGCAGCTACCCGGCCGGCCGCTTCCTCGAGGCGAAGTGGCCGGGTGACGACGGCACGGTCGTGCTCGACTTCAACCAGGCCTACAACCCGCCGTGCGCGTTCACCCTGTTCGCCACCTGCCCGCTGCCGCCGCCCGAGAACCGCATCGACCTGCTGGTGGATGCCGGCGAGAAGAACTACGTCTCGCCGGTGCACTGAGCCGGCGGCCGCCCCTGCCTCCTTCCACGGATACACGATGCGCATGATCCGACCGCTGCACGCCCTGGCCGCCGTGCTGCTGGCCTTCGCCATCGCCGCGCCGGCACGGGCCGAGCCGCCGGTGCCGTTGCTGTGGAAGGTGTCCGACGCCGACAACGCGGTGTACCTGCTCGGTTCGTTCCACCTGCTGACGCCGCAGGACTATCCCCTGTCCGCGGAGGTGGAAGCGGCGTTCGCCGATGCCGAGGCGCTGGCCTTCGAACTGTCGCCGCAGGAGGCCAGTTCGCCGGAACTGGCGGTGCACATGGCCCAGGCGGCGATGCGCAGGCGCCCGGGCACGCTGCGGCAGGACCTGGGCCCGGCGCTGTGGTCGCGGCTGGAGGCCTGGACCACCACCAACGGCGTGCCGCTGGTGCAACTGGCCGGGTTCGACCCGTGGTTCCTCGCCCTGAACGTGAGCCTGGTGGAAATGGGCAAGCAGGGTTTCGATGCGGCGCTGGGACTGGACCGGCACCTGATGGACCAGGCCGCGCGCGCGGGCAAGCCGGCGCAGGGACTGGAACGGGCCAGCGAGCAGATCGACGTCCTCGCCGGGATGTCGCTGGACGAGCAGAGGCAGATGCTGGCCGAAGCGCTGGACCAGTCGGTCGACGGTGCGGCGAAGTCGCGCGAACTGCACGCGACCTGGCGCGCGGGCGATGCGCGCCGGCTGTGGGAGGAGATGGCGCTGGAAATGAAGCGCGACTACCCGGCGCTGTACCGGCGGATCAACGTCGAGCGCAACAAGGCCTGGCTGCCGAAGCTCGAAGCGCGGCTGGCGGACGCGGACGACGACACCCTGGTGGTGGTCGGCGCCCTGCACCTGCTGGGCGAGGACGGGCTGGTCGAGCGGCTGCGGGCGAAAGGCTACACCGTCGAGCGCATCTGCAAGGCCTGCGGGCCCTGACCGGCGCTTCTGTTGTAGGAGCTCCCTTCAGGGGCGACCCG
>CAZBDE010000267.1:0-3860 GCA_964490415.1 uncultured Pseudoxanthomonas sp.
CCGGTGCCGACCACGTCGCCGACGTAGGCGACCAGGTGGCCCTTCTCCTTCAGCTTGAGGATTTCGGCGACCGGACCGCGCTTGCCGTCCTCTTCCGGCACGAACGGCGCGTCGGGACGCCTGTTCTTCAGCATCGCCAGCGCGTGCAGCGGGATGTCGGGGCGGGTGGTGGCGTCCGGCGCCGGCGACAGGTCGTCGGTGTTGGTCTCGCCGGGCACCTTGAACACGGTGATGGTCAGGCTCTGCGGCACTTGCGGACGGCCGGTGAACCATTCGGCATCGGCCCAGCTCTGCAGCACGGCCTTCGCGTTGGCGTTGCCGGCCCTGGCCTTCTCTTCCACGTCATGGAACTGGTCGAACACCAGCAGGGTCTTCTTCAGGCCGTCGGCGGCGATCCCGCCGACCGCCGCGTCGTCCAGCAGCTCGATCAGCGGGTGCACGTTGTAGCCGCCGAGCATGGTGCCCAGCAGCTCGGTGGCGCGCTCGCGGCCGATCAGCGCGTTCTGCTCGCTGCCGAAGGCCAGCGCGGCCAGGTACGAGGCCTTGACCTTGGCCGCATCGTCCACGCCCGCGGGCACGCGGTGGGTGATCAGGTCGACCAGGAACTGTTCCTCGCCGGCAGGCGGGTCCTTGAGCAGTTCAACGACCGCGGCGGTCTGCTGCGCGCTCAGCGGCAGCGGCGGGATGCCGAGGGCGGCGCGTTCGGCGGCGTGGTGGCGGTAGGCTTCCAGCATGGGGGTCTCCGGGGGAACGTAAGGCTTGTGGATGTATTGAGAAAGACGGTGTCAGGCCTGCGGCACGATCAGCTTCAGGCCCTTGAAGTAGTCGCGGAAAAAGCCGTCGTCGCGGGTGATCAGCGCGTTGCACTGGAGCATGGCGTGGGCCCCGACCAGGAAATCCGGCACGGTACGCGGCGCTTCCCTGTTTCCCGAGGATTTGCGCCGCTGGTTGAAGCGGCGCTGCATTTCGCCAGCGCGGATCGCGGCGCGGCGCTCGACCGGCAGGTAGCGCAGGCCCATGTCCTCCACCACGTCCATGATGTCGGCGCCGTGGCCCAGGCCGGCGGTGATTTCGCTCACCACCACGTCGCAGACCACCACCGGCCCCAGCATCAGGGCGTCGCGCACGCAACCTTCCGCGGCATCGGCCCGCGCGTCCTCTCCGAGCAGGTCGATCAGTACGTTGGTGTCAACGGCGATCATTCATCGCCCGCCTTTCCGTAGTCTCCCGGATCCCGCAGCACCTCGAAGGGCTCCAGCGGATCACCCGGCGCACGACCGCGCAGTTCGCGCATGATGTCGTCGGTCGTCACGCCAGGCGGCAGCTTGAAACGGCCGCGGGCACGGGAAATGGCGTCGTCCACGCTCTTGCGCAGGATGATGCGCCCGCCCTCCAGTTCGACCTTCAGCAGCGTGCCCTTGGTCAGGCCCAGGGCATCGCGCACGGCCTTGGGCAGGGTGATCTGGCCGCGCTCGGCAACGGTGGCTTCCATGGGGATCTCCTCCGCGAGCGGTATGACGGGATGATACATACTTTTCCATGCATACTCAAACCGCCATACGGGTTTCCGGGCGACAATGGCCGGGCTTGGCGACCCGCCCGACCGGCTCCCCCGAACAGCGGATTGCCAGTGCGACGCCCCTGTCATTGAATGGCGGGGACAATGCGGTGAGACCCTTCCCATCGCTTCCGCCGCCGGGACTGGCGGCGCACCAGCCACAGGAGCCCCGCCATGCGCGATTCCTTCGCCACCCGCAGCCGCCTGGACGTCGGCGGCAAGAGCTACGCCTACGCCAGCCTGCCCCGCCTCGGCCAGCGCTTCGACCTGGCACGCCTGCCCTATTCGATGAAGATCCTGCTGGAGAACCTGCTCCGGCACGAGGACGGGATCACGGTGCTGCCCGCCCACATCGAGGCGGTGGCGACGTGGGACCCCAAGGCCGAGCCGGACACCGAGATCGCCTTCATGCCCGCGCGCGTGGTCCTGCAGGACTTCACCGGCGTGCCCTGCGTGGTCGACCTGGCGGCAATGCGCGACGCGGTGGTCAGGCTCGGCGGCGACGCCAGCCAGATCAACCCGCTGATCCCCTCCGAACTGGTGATCGACCATTCGGTGCAGGTGGACGCGTTCGGCAAGGCCGACGCGCTGGACATCAACGGCCGCATCGAGTTCGAGCGCAACCAGGAACGCTACGCCTTCCTGCGCTGGGGCCAGAAGGCCTTCGCCGACTTCAAGGTGGTGCCGCCCAACACCGGCATCGTCCACCAGGTCAACCTGGAGAACCTGGCGCGGGTGGTGATGACCGGGCAGAAGGACGGCGAGGCCTGGGCCTATCCGGACACCGTGTTCGGCACCGACTCGCACACCACCATGATCAACGGCATCGGCGTGCTCGGCTGGGGCGTGGGCGGCATCGAGGCCGAAGCGGCGATGCTCGGCCAGTCTTCGTCGATGCTGATCCCGCAGGTGGTCGGCTTCAAGCTCACCGGCAAGCTGCCCGAGGGCGCCACCGCCACCGACCTGGTGCTGACCGTGACCCAGATGCTGCGCAAGCTCGGCGTGGTCGGCAAGTTCGTCGAATTCCACGGCGACGGCCTGCAGCACCTGCCGCTGGCCGACCGCGCCACCATCGGCAACATGGCGCCCGAATACGGCGCCACCTGCGGCATCTTCCCGGTCGACGCCGAGTCGCTGACCTACCTGCGCCTGTCCGGCCGCAGCGAGGAGCAGATCGCGCTGGTCGAGGCCTACGCCAGGGCGCAGGGGCTGTGGCACGAACCCGGCAGTCCGCACGCCGAATACAGCGCCACCCTGCACCTGGACATGGGCGAGGTGAAGCCGTCGCTGGCCGGTCCCAAGCGCCCGCAGGACCGCGTGCTGCTCGGCGACATGAAGCAGAACTACCGCGACAACGTCGCCCTGTTCACCGCCAACCGCGACCGGCGCAGCCCGGAAGTGGCCGACTTCATCGCCGAGGGCGGCACCGCGGCGGTCGGCAACGAAGCCCTGCTCAAGGGCGTGGCGCATATCGAGCTCGACGGCCAGCCGTTCAAGCTGAAGGACGGCGCGGTGGTGATCGCGGCGATCACCTCCTGCACCAACACCTCCAACCCGGCGGTGATGGTCGGCGCCGGCCTGCTGGCGCGCAACGCGGCGGCCAGGGGCCTGGACCGCAAGCCGTGGGTGAAGACCTCGCTCGGCCCGGGCTCGCGGGTGGTCACCGACTATCTCGAAAAGGCCGGACTGCTGAAGGAGCTGGAGAAGGTCGGCTTCTACATCGTCGGCTACGGCTGCACCACCTGCATCGGCAACTCCGGGCCGCTGCCGGTCGAGGTCAGTGCCGGGATCGCCACCGGCGACCTGGTGGTGAGCTCGGTGCTGTCGGGCAACCGCAACTTCGAGGGCCGCGTGCATCCCGAAGTGAAAATGAACTACCTGGCCAGCCCGCCGCTGGTGGTCGCCTATGCCCTGGCCGGCACCACCGACATCGACCTGACCAGCGAACCGCTGGGCATCGGCAGCGATGGCCAGCCGGTATACCTGAAGGACATCTGGCCCACCACCAAGGAGATCGGCGACGTCATCGCCGCGACCATCGGCCCGGAGATGTTCAAGCAGAACTACGCGGACGTGTTCAAGGGCGACAGCCGCTGGAACGCGATCGACTCCCCCGACGGCGAGCTGTACGCCTGGGACGGCGGCTCGACCTACATCAAGAACCCGCCCTACTTCGACGGCATGACCATGGCCGTCGGCGGCATCGACGACATCCACGGCGCGCGCGTGCTGGGGCGGTTCGGCGATTCGATCACCACCGACCACATCTCCCCGGCCGGCAACATCAAGAAGGACTCGCCGG
>CAZBDE010000268.1:0-3820 GCA_964490415.1 uncultured Pseudoxanthomonas sp.
GACCTGCACAACCTGACCGGCGTGGTCGCGCTGCCGTTCCACTTCTTCTTCGCCTTCACCGGCCTGGTGATCTTCGCCAGTACCTACTACTTCCCGATCGGCCACACCCAGCTGCACGGCCTGCACGACCTGCACGAGCAGTTGGAGGCGCAGGAGACCGGCCTGCCGCACCAGCGCGCCGGCGTGCCGGCGGGCATGGCCGACGTCGATGCGATGGTCGCCGAGGCGCAGCGCCGCTGGGAGGCGCACGGCAAGGCCGGCGAGGTCGGGTTCCTGGTGCTGCAGCACGTGGGCGACGCCAACGGCTACGTCAGCGTCTACCGCGCCGGCACCGACCGCATTGCCCTGGTGGGCGACGGCATCCACTTCAAGGCCGCCACCGGCGAGCTGATCCGCGAGGATCCGCCGGCGACGCCGGTCGGCCGGGTCAGCGAGTTCCTCACCGGCCTGCACCTGCAGCACTTCCGCCACTGGCTGCTGCGCTGGCTGTACGTGCTGGGCGGGCTGCTGGGCGCGGTGTGCATTGCTACCGGCTTCATGTTCTTCGTCGAGAAACGCAAGCGCCAGCACGCGCGCCAGGGCAGCCAGGGTGCACGCGTGGTCGATGCACTGGCGGTCACCACCGTAACCGGCATGGTCATGGCCGCGTTCGGCCTGCTGGTCGCCAACCGCCTGCTGCCCGAGGACCTGCCGGCCCGTGGCGACTGGGAGCGGTACGCGTTCTGGGGCATCTGGCTGCTGGCGCTGGTGCACGCGGCCGTGCGCAGCGCGCCGGTCGCCCGCGGCCTGCCCAATCCGGCCTGGCGCGAGCAGTGCTGGGCGATCGCCGTGCTGGCGGTGGCCGCGGTGCTGCTGAACTGGATCACCACCGGCGACCACCTGCTGCGCACGCTCGCAGCGGGCTACTGGCCGGTGGCCGGCGTGGACCTGGCGTTGCTGGCCAGCGCCGGGGGCGCGATCGCCGCCGCACGCGCTCTCAAGCGGCGCGTCCCGGCGTCGGAGCCGGAGCGCGTGCGCTCCACGGAGACCGCGCATGCATGAGTCGGCGAGCGCGGCCTGGCTGCTGGGGGCGGCGCTGCTGGCCGGCGTGGCCGGCATGGGTTGGCTGGCGCTGGCGATGCCGACGCATGCGCAGCAGGTCTGGGGCGCGGCGGCGTCGCCGGCCACGGCGCGGATCCTGCGGGTGCTGGGCGCGCTCGGCCTGGTCGCCGCGCTGGCGCTGTGCCTGGTCGTGGACCATGCCTCGATGGCCGTGCTGGTCTGGATGATGGCGCTGGCGGGGGCCGCCCTGGTGGTCGCATTGACCCTGGCCTGGCGGGCGCGCTGGCTGGGGCTGCTGGCCCCGTGGGTGCAGGGGCGACGGCGCTAGAACCGCCTGGCTGGGCGGATCGTGCCCAAGCGGCACGGGGTTCCCGGGCCGTACGACGCAGGCGTTCGCGTCATCTTCCTGGATCGTTGGGCGGCACCCGGCATCGGCCGGGTGTCCTCGTTCCCGCGCCGCACGGTCGCCGGACGGCAAGCGTGCCTCCGGCGGCGGGGCCCGACCCGGTCAGGTCGGCGCGAAGCTGCGCGTGGCCTTCTTCTCGTTCTTCTCCGCCCGCTTTTCCTTCATCGTCTTGGCGGGTTTCTTCTTCTGTTCTTTCTTCTTGTCCAGGCCCTTGGCCATTGCCGTGCCCTCATGGTTGTCGTGACCCGGGCAGCATGGCACGTCCGGGGGCATTCAGGACCGGGTGCGAGGCGTGCCGGGTCCATGCGAGGGCTTCCTGGTCCGGCCGACGCGCCTTGTCACCGGGCGAACTGCCTGTTTCCTGCGCCCCAGCCCTCGAAGCCTGAAAGCCGGCGCCTGCCGACGGGCGGCGGATTCCACCCCGGCAATGGTTTCGACCGTGACTTCTGGCCTATCTCGCTGCAGGGTCCGCTCGCCTACGCTGGCCGATTGGCACCTGTCCGCGGTCTGGTGTCCCGCACCCCGGAGTTCCCGATGTCCCTTCGTTCCTCATTCGTCCCCTTGACCCTGGCGGTGGCCGTCGCCGCCGCGCTGTCCGCCTGCGGCAGGTCCGAGGCTCCCGCCGATGCCGCCAGCGGCGGCGCACCGGCGCCCATGAGCTTCGACCTGTCCGCGGTCGATACCCCCAGCGCGGCGTTCAACGTCGCCGACCTGGATCCGTCGATCGCCGCCTGCGCCGACCTCAACGGCCACGTCAACAGCAAGTGGCTGGCGGCCAACCCGGTGCCGGGCGACCGCACCAGCTGGGGCAGCTTCGAAGTGCTGGGCGAGCGTTCGCTGGCGATCCAGCACGCCATCGTCGAGCAGGTCGCCGCCGCGCAGCCGGCCGCCGGTTCGATCGAGGCCAAGATCGGCGACATCTGGCGCACCGGCATGGACCAGGCCGCGATCGACGCGGCGGGCCTGGCGCCGCTGCAGCCGCAGCTGGACGCGATCGCCGGGCTGAAGGACGGCGCGGGCGTGGTCGAATGGCTGCGCGGCCAGTACGCGGTCGGGCAGGGCCCGCTGTTCTCGTTCTTTGCCAATGCCGATTACAAGGATTCGGAGACGGTGATCGGCTATGCCGGCCAGGGTGGGCTGGGCCTGCCGGAGAAGGGCTACTACTTCGACGCGGACAAGGCACCGATCCGCGAGGCGTACGTGAAGTACATCGCGCAGCTGCTTGAGCTGTCCGGCGTGGCCGCGGCCGACGCGGCCACCCAGGCGCAGGCGGTGATGGACTTCGAGACCCGCCTGGCGAAGGCCTCGCTGTCGCGGATCGAGCTGCGCGACCCGGCCAGGCGCTATAACCCGGTCAGCGCCGCCGACGCCAACGCGATCACCCCGAACTTCGACTGGAACGCGTTCTTCGACACGCTGAACGTGCCGGCGGCGCAGAAGTTCTCGCTGGCCCAGCCGCAGTTCTTCGCCGAAGTGGACAGGATGCTGGCCGACACCCCGGTGGAGACCTGGCAGGCCTACCTGCGCTTCCACGCCATCGACGATGCCGCCCCGTACCTGGCCGCGCCGTTCGAGCAGGCCAACTTCGGCTTCTACAACCAGACCCTGCGCGGGCAGAAGGAAATGCTGCCGCGCTGGAAGCGCGTGCTCGGCTCGGTCAACAGTTCGATGGGCGAGGCGCTGGGCCAGCTGTACGTGCAGGCCGCGTTCCCGGCCGAGTCCAAGGCGCAGATGCAGCACCTGGTCGACAACCTCTCCGCGGCGCTGAAGGTGCGCCTGGAGAACCTGGACTGGATGGGCGACGAGACCAAGAAGCGCGCGCTGGAGAAGTGGGCCAGCTTCACCCCGAAGATCGGCTACCCGGACACCTGGCGTTCGTGGGACGGCCTGCAGACCACCGGCGAGGGCTACCTGGCCAACATGCAGGCCGCGCGCGCGTTCAACTACCGCTACGTGCTGGACAAGATCGGCAAGCCGGTGGACCGCACCGAGTGGGGCATGAGCCCGCAGACGGTCAACGCCTACTACAACGCCACCAAGAACGAGATCGTGTTCCCGGCCGCGATCCTGCAGCCGCCGTTCTTCGACGCCAAGGCCGATCCGGCCCTCAACTACGGCGGCATCGGCGCGGTGATCGGCCACGAGATGATGCACGGCTACGACGACTCCGGCAGCCAGTTCGACGCCAAGGGCAACTTCGACAGCTGGTGGACCGCCGACGACCGCAAGCTGTTCGAGCAGCGCGCCGACCAGCTGGTGGCGCAGTTCGACGGCTACGAGGCCATTCCCGGCAAGAACGTGAAGGGCCGGCTGACCCTGGGCGAGAACATCGGCGACCTCGGCGGCCTGACCGTGGCCTACGACGCGCTGCAG
>CAZBDE010000269.1:0-3804 GCA_964490415.1 uncultured Pseudoxanthomonas sp.
AGCTGTTGCGGTCCATCGACTTGGAGCGCAGCGTGTCGATGCCGGCGTGGAAGTAGGCCACGCCCTGGCTGAAGGCGGTGCTGGCCATGCCCAGCACCTGCACCCGCGCACGGTCGTGCGCGGAGGTGCCGCGCGGCAGGCGGTAGGCGTTGAGGTCGAACAGGGTCTCGTTGTCGTGGTTCTCGACGTAGTTGACCACCTCGCCGGGCGCGCTGGCGTAGCCGGCGGGCTG
The DNA here is from genome assembly GCA_964490415.1 of uncultured Pseudoxanthomonas sp. Lineage (GTDB taxonomy): Bacteria > Pseudomonadota > Gammaproteobacteria > Xanthomonadales > Xanthomonadaceae > Pseudoxanthomonas. The sequence goes on from CAZBDE010000269.1 coordinate 233, forward strand.
GCCGTTGTAGTCGATCGCGTGCAGCGGCAGGCGTGCGCCGTCGGCGGTCTCGAGCACGTAGTCGCGCAGGGTGCCGGCCAGGCCGATGCGGACCAGGTCGGCGGCGCGCAGCAGGTCCGCGCGTCCGAGCGACGGATCGGCCGCCTCGTTGGGTGCGAACACCCGCCCGTTGAGCCAGCCCTGCCGCGCGACCTTGTCCACCCCGCTGTCGCCCGGGCCGCCGCCGCGCAGCGCATCGCGCGCACGGTCGCTGAAGGTGCCGATGCCGCTGCCGCCCAGTGCCAGCTGCGAGGCCTGGACGAAGCGCCGGCCGTCGGCGACCTCGCCGAAGTTCCAGCCTTCGCCGATCAGTTGCACCGGGCGCCCGGCGGCGGCATCGACCCGGCGCTGCAGCGCCTCCATCGCCGCGCGCGGCTGGTGGCCCATCAGGTCGAAGCGGAACGAATCGATCCGGTAGTGGCGCACCCACAGTTCGGCCGAGTCGACCATCAGCCGGGCCATCATCAGGTGCTCGGTGGCGGTGTTCTCGCAGCAGGTGCTGCGTTCCACGTTCCCGGCCGCGTCCAGCCGGTGGTAGTAGCCGGGCACGATCCGGTCCAGCACCGAGCGCTCGTCCTGGCCGGCGGCGAAGGTGTGGTTGTAGACCACGTCCATGCCCACGCGCAGGCCCAGCCCGTGCAGCGCCATCACCATGGCGCGGAACTCGCGGATGCGCGCGGCGCCGTCGGAAGGGTCGCTGGCGTAGCTGCCCTCGGGCGCGTTGAAGTGGAACGGGTCGTAGCCCCAGTTGAAGCAGTCGCGGTCGGCGAGGGCCATCACCGCGGCCTGCTGCGCCGGGCTGTCGGCCGCGGCTGCGGGTACCACGGGCGTCGCGCAACCCGATTCCGGCACGCTGGCGAAGTCGTACACCGGCAGCAGGTGCAGGTCGGTCAGCCCGGCCGCGGCCAGTGCGCGCAGGTGCGCCATGCCGGCGCTGCGGGTTTCGGTGAAGGCCAGGTACTTGCCGCGATGGGCGGCCTGCACCGTCCGGTCGCCGATCGAGAAGTCGCGCACGTGCAGCTCGTAGATCGACATGTCGGTCTGCGCGCGCAGCGGCGCCGGCCGCGGCGCGGCGTCCCAGCCGGCCGGCTTCAGCGCCGGATCGTCCAGGTCGGCGATCCAGCTGCGCCGCGAGTCGGTGCCCAGGCCCACCGAATACGGATCGGTGACGCGGTTGCGGACCAGGCCGGTGCCGCGCGCATGCACCTCGACCAGGTAGTCGTAGTAGCGGCCGCGCAGGTCGCCGGGCAGGGCGGCCGACCACAGGCCGGTGGCCGGGTCGAAGCGCAGCGGTTCGCGCCGCAGCGCGCGCCCGTCGTCGTCGGGATACACGCAGACCGAGACGGCGCGCGCGGTGGGCGCCCATACGCCGAACGTGGTGGCGGTGGCGGAAGGCCGCGCGCCCAGGCCCGGGGCGTCGGCCGCGGCGGCATAGAGGTCGTCCAGCGCGCCGGGATGCTGCAGCGCGGTGGCTTCGAGCGCGCGCCCGGAGGCGTCTTCGCGGACCAGCACCAGTTGCTGTTTCAGCAGATCGCGCAGGCGTCCCTCGGCAAGGTCCAGCGCCAGCGTCGCGCCGTCGCCCACGTGCCGGAAACGTTCGGGCGCCTGTGCAGGCGGGGCGGCGTCCACCGGCTCGAGCGCGATGGCGCCATCGGCGCCGCCGACGCGCGTACCCGCATCGGCACGGATGCCGCCGCGCGCGGCGTGGTACAGGCGGTAACGCGCGCCCGCCTCGGCACCGGGCCAGCGGATCGTGCGCCGGTCCAGCCAGACGGCGCGGGCTTCGGCGGGCGCATGCGGGTCGGCGGCCAGCAGCGTCTGGTAATCGCCGTCGCATTCGGCGACGGGCAGTCCCTGCGTCCGCGCCAGCGCGGCGCCCGGCAGCACCAGCGCCAGACTGGCCGAGACGGTGCACAGCAGGCGTGTCCGCCGAGGGCTGCCGCCGTCGCGCGTCGGATGTCGCATCATCCCCTCCCGGGAGTCGCTGTGGTTCCGTGCCGCGCAACGCGCGGTCCTCCACTATTCCACGTGCGATGCGCGATCCGTCCGGATGCGGATGCATGAATACGTATGCACGGCTGTCCGCCGGCACCGCCCGGCCACTACCATGGCCGCGGCGCACCGTCGTCGCACGCCGCCGCCGCAACCGCATCCGTGATTCCCGGAGGGGGGAACCGCTTGATGGAACGCAAGCCGCATCTGTCGTTCTGGCAGATCTGGAACATGTGCTTCGGCTTCCTGGGCATCCAGTTCGGCCTCGCGCTGCAGAACGCGAACGTCAGCCGGATCTTCCAGACGCTGGGCGCCGAGGTCGACCAGGTGGCCGGGCTGTGGATCGCCGCGCCGCTGACCGGGCTGCTGGTGCAGCCGATCGTCGGCTATTTCTCCGACCGCACCTGGACGCGGCTCGGGCGCAGGCGCCCGTACTTCCTCGTCGGCGCGATCGTCACCACGCTGGCGCTGTTCGTGATGCCGAACTCGCCGGCGTTGTGGATCGCCGCCGGCACGCTCTGGATCCTGGACGCGTCGATCAACATCTCGATGGAGCCGTTCCGTGCCTTCGTCGGCGACCAGTTGTCGCCGAAGCAGCGGCCGGCCGGCTTTGCGATGCAGAGTTTCTTCATTGGCGTGGGCTCGGTGATCGCCAGCCTGCTGCCGTGGCTGCTGACGAAGTGGGGCGTGGCCAACACCGCCGCGCCCGGCGAGGTGCCGGACACGGTGCGCTATGCGTTCTACCTGGGCGGCGTGGTGGTGTTCGCCGCGATCGGCTGGACGGTGCTGCGCAGCCGCGAGTATCCGCCCGACGTGCTCGCGTCCTTCGAGGATGCCGAACCGCCGCAGCCGTTGCATGCCGGCGGCGAGGCGCCGGCGCGCGCCTCGCTGGGATGGCTGCTGGCCGGCGCGGTGCTGGCCGCACTGATCTTCGCGCGCGGCTGGGACCGGATGCTGTACGTGCTGGCCGGCATGCTCGCCGCCTACGGCCTGCTGCTCCTGCTGGCCCGGGTGTTGCCGCCCGGCGGCATGCTGCCGACCATCGTTGCCGACATGCGCGCGATGCCTTCGACCATGCGCCGCCTCGCCGTGGTGCAGTTCTTCTCGTGGTTCGCGCTGTTCGCGATGTGGATCTACTCCACCGCCGCGGTGGCCGACGTGCACTTCGGCAGCACCGATCCGACTTCGGCCGCGTACAACGAGGGCGCCAACTGGGTCGGCGTGCTGTTCGCCACCTACAACGGGTTCGCGGCCCTGGCCGCGATTGCGATCCCGTGGATGGTGCGCGCGTGGGGTCCGCGGGTGAGCCACCTCGCCAACCTGGTGCTGGGCGGGATCGGGCTGCTGTCGATCGCCGCAATCCGCGATCCGCAATGGCTGCTGCTGTCGATGGTGGGCGTCGGATTCGCCTGGGCCTCGATCCTGTCGCTGCCCTACGTGATGCTGTCCGAAAGCCTGCCCGCCAGGAAAATGGGCGTGTACATGGGCATCTTCAACTTCTTCATCGTGATCCCGCAGATCGTCGCGGCGAGCCTGCTCGG